>CAYXKS010000073.1:0-1881 GCA_964465725.1 uncultured Bacteroides sp.
TCAAGCTACCGTAGGACTTGTATGACATAACGCCGTATTCCATCAATTTGGCTCGCTCCTCGCCTGCTAATATGCCAGCAATCACATTGATGCCATACCGCTGGCGCACCTCTCTGATACAGCCAATAATTTTCACAGCCTCCTCCGTCACATCAATCTCCTCGTATTCCCTGATACAATTTAAACAATTACCACAATGTCTGGCGCCTTTTTCGCCGAAATATCGAAGAATATACTCTCGCAGACAATCTGTCGTCATACAGTAATAAGTCATCATCCGCAGTCTCTCTTCATCTCGCTCTCTTATTGCCATATTTTCTTCCGGGGTATACTCACTATTCTGCTCCTTATTCTCCAGTAAAAATCGATTAATCATCACATCCTGAGGAGAATAAAGCAAAATACATTCGGCTCGTTCACCATCGCGCCCCGCCCTGCCGGCCTCCTGATAATAGTTTTCCAGGCTTTGAGGCATATTATAGTGAATTACATAACGCACATTGGATTTGTCGATTCCCATTCCAAAAGCATTGGTAGCAATCATAACCAGACTTGTATCATATATAAAACTCTCCTGATTTACCTTCCTCTCCTCTCCCGAAAGTCCCGCATGATACTTCGTTACTGCAATACCTTCACTGTTCAGCTTCTCATAAAGAGTATCCACATTTTTCCTGGTAGCACAATAAATGATGCCGCTCTCCGACATATGTTCTTGTATGTAGCTTATAACATAATTATCCTTCCGCCTCGTTGATTCCACAGCAAAATATAAATTTTGACGATCAAATCCTGTCACCAGCACACGGGGCTCCGACAGCCCAAGTACACACACAATGTCCTCCTTGACATTTTCCGTTGCAGTTGCAGTGAAAGCACTGATAACCGGACGTATCTTAAGCTGCCTGATAAACTGTACAATCTTCAGATAGCTGGGTCTAAAATCCTGTCCCCATTGTGAAATACAGTGTGCCTCATCTACAGTAACCATAGAAATATTTACTTTCTCTGCAAACTGCAAAAACTCATAAGTCTCCAATCGCTCCGGAGCTACATAGATGATCTTATACTGTCCGAAAGCCGCCAACCGCAACGCCTTAGAAATCTGGGCCTCACTGAGAGAGCTGTTGATATAAGCGGCATGAATTCCCGCCTGGTTCAATGCCTGCACCTGATCTTTCATCAAGGAAATCAATGGTGAGATAACCAGTGTAATTCCTGACAGAAGAAGCGCCGGAACCTGATAACAAATAGATTTTCCCGCACCGGTAGGCATAATTCCCAATACATCCTGCCCCTCCATGATACTGTCAATAAGTATTTCCTGGCCCTCCCTAAAATCTGCGTATCCGAAATACTTTCTCAATATGTCATATTTATCCATTATGCCATTTTCTCCTTGTCTCTTTCATCACTGTAACCGCATAATATTTCGGACACATCCAATATCACTACATCTGACTCTCCAAACCACTTTGCTATTAAACGGACACTTTGCATAAGAATCATTCAAGCTTATCCTGAATTTAATCCAAGCCATTATTATAACTGTTACGCCATTCTTCTTTCGAGCTTTTCAACTCTTTCTGATAATTCATAATATCCTCGCGTCAATACCACTGTATTATCATCTTCAAGTTTTCTGATTCTATAGAATTGATCTATTTCCTCAAGTCTCTGGTTGACTTTATCAATTTTTCTCTCCAAATTATTATTCGTCCTGTCAATTTCTTCTAATATAAACTCCTGATTTTCTTTTAGGATACCCATATCTTTCTTTATAGCCTCCTGAGTTTCTTTCACACTGCTCAATTCTTTCTGCATGTTCTCTTTCACATCGCTCAGTTCTTTCTGCATGGTTTCCTGAGTCTCTTTCACGCT
>CAYXKS010000073.1:1981-3136 GCA_964465725.1 uncultured Bacteroides sp.
GCTACTCAATTCTTCCTGCATCTCTTCCTGCACTGTTTTTATACTGCCAAACTCCTCTAGCAGCATTTCCTGACTCTCCCTTAAACTGCCAAACTTTTCATCAATCTCTCCTCTTAACGTAACTTCTGTTTTCCTGATCCGATCATCAACGATCGACTCCATCCTTTTCTCTGATTTTTCCATGCGTTCATCAACAACGGATTCCATTAAATCTTTAAATATATCCAAATCTCTTTGCTCCAACATATTTTGTCCCCCTATCGTCAGTATACAACAAAAAATCAGTTACTACACATTTGTAATATTCCCCATCTTTTCACTCCACGATAAATATAAGTCAATTATAATTGTTATATAATTATAACAATTCCACTATGATTTTCAAGCAGTTTTCTCTAAAATTTGTATAAAAAAATGTACGAATAATTAACGTAATTTCGTACATTTTTCATTCATATTATTTTTATACTGCCCCACAACCTATATATCACGAATAGCTTCCAGGTTAGAATACCTTAAGATACTGCTCATATTCCTCATAGGTAACCGTTACCCAGCCTTCTTCATAATTAAATCCGATCTCCATACCATGAGGAGTGTAAAACACAATAACATCTGAAGAATTAAAATAACCCGTAATCTCCTGGTCTGTCATGTAAGTCAAATAAGGAATCTCACCATTCTGTATATCGCTCCTGTTTCTGAATTCTACGGAAAAGTTATCATCAATGCCAAGAATATTCTCATTATCCAGTACAACGCCGTTTTCCATATCAATATTAATACAGTACAAATATGCATAATTATAGTAATCTGAACTAACGGACTCGGAGAAAACGATGCTCATTTTTTCCTCATCCATGTATGTGACATAGCCTGAAGAAACTGCTGAAAAATAGCTATCTTCTTCATCCATATAATTTATATATTCATCCTCAAAAAAATCTTTGAAAAGATCGATCTCAGACTGTATTAAGCCATTCAACTGATCAAGATTTGGTATATCATTTCCTTCAATCACAGGATATGTCACCACAATTGCTACATCTTCATCATCCGTATCATATTCGTAGTATTCAAAATTCACCGTATATGACAGATTCTCCCTGATGTCGTCATGCAACGTATAATATTGATCATTGTCATAATCATAAT
>CAYXKS010000073.1:3236-12379 GCA_964465725.1 uncultured Bacteroides sp.
TCATAATTATAATAATAATCATCATAATCGTCATCATAATAATTATCATTATAATCATTCTGGTCATCATACCCAAAATCATTTTCTTCCCTGCGTTTTTCCCTGTTCTCCTCTCTGTCATCATGAAATTCATACTCTTCATAGCTGCTGCGATGCTGCCTGTCTCTCTCTTCAGAGATCAGGGATATCACTTTGTAAGTCAATGCAAAAACAGCAATAAGAAACAGTATAATGATACCCGCCACAATACCAATAATCAGTTTTGTATTATTCTTCTTAGTTGGCACCGCATAGGGACTGTACGGATTATTATGCGGCGGCACACCAGCGTACGTATTACTGTAATGCTTTTCATTCTGTGTATACTGATCCTCATATGGGTTACTATATGGATTGCCACCCTGAGGCTGTTGGCTGCCGTATGAAAAACCGTTCTGATGCTGTTGACCCTCATATGGGTTATTGCTATATGGAATACCGTTCTGCGTTTGTTGGTTCCCATATGGATGATTGCTATATGAATTGCTATCCTGAGGTTGCTGGCTGCCATATGGATAATTGCCATACGCATCACCATACTGCGAAAACTGCCCTGCATACGGATTGCTGCCATAAGGATTATCACTCTGTAGATGTCTATCTTCGTATGGACTACTATCATGGGAATTTCCGGAGAAAACACCACCCTGCATATTCTGTCCGATACTTGGATCATAATGTGCTTTTTCGTCCGACACACCAATTCCCAATGTATCCTCAGACTCGCCTATCTCCGGTGCGTCCTCAGACACAACAATCTCAGTGACACCACCTGACTGCTGCACCGCGCTGTCTGTTGCTTCTGCCGGCTCCCTCACTTCCTCCAATTCTGCATTTTTCTCATGTTCCGGCGCTTCATCTGTCTCTATCGTTCTGGCGGTTTCTTCACCCTGCTTGTCTCCGATGACATCCGGCGTATTGTATATATCACCGCTTGTCTCAGATGTATACGGATCGGAAACCACATCATCAAACCCTTCCGGTCGACCCATCTGTCTTTCTCCCTGCCCTTTTCACACTGCTGACTTTCCGGGAACACTCCCGAAAGCTCCTTATTTATCTTCTCCTCCAAATGTCACTTCACTATAATATTGTAAAATACACTCCCTCATCAGAGATAAAGCTGAAGAGACCGTACTCTCCCTGATCTTGGCACGATTGCCACTGAAAAGACATTTTCTGACCGTATAACGTCCGCAGACATTACATCCAATATATACAAGGCCCACCGGCTTTTCTTCCGATCCGCCGTCCGGTCCGGCTATTCCGGTAACGCTGACCACCACATCCGCCTTGGACACCGCCGCCGCCCCCTTTGCCATCGCCTTAGCCACTTCTTCGCTGACTGCTCCATACTTGGACAGCATATTCTTTTTGATGCCAAGCAATCTTCGCTTCGCTTTATTGGAATACGTGATATATCCTGATTTAAAGACTTCTGATACGCCCGGCACATTGATCAGTCTTGCCGCGACAAGACCTCCTGTGCAGGACTCCACCGTACTGACCGTAAGCTTGTTGGCAAGCAGAAGATCTACCACCGCCTTTTCTAAGGTCACATCATCTTCCGTCGTATATACATGATTGCCAAACCGCCCTTTTAGCTCTTTCACCATCGGTTTCACCAGCTTCCTGGCCGCTTTTTCATCCTCGGCTCTGGCTGTCACACGTAAATGTACCTCACCTGTTTTAGCATAGGTTGCAAGTGTCGGATTAGACTGTTCCTTGATTAAATCCGCCACCATGGTCTCGGCCTGGCTCTCCCCCACGCCACATATTTTCACAGTCTGAGAAAAGATCACACAGGACTGCAGCTTGCCAAGATAAGGTACGATTGACGTCTCAAACATGGGAATCATTTCACCGGGCGGTCCCGGCATCAGTATCACATGCTTACCGTTCTCCGCCATAATGATTCCCGGCGCCGTTCCGTTCGGATTGTCCACCACGATACAGCCCTCCGGCACCATCGCCTGCTTCCAGTTATTATCTGTAGGCTCTATACCTCTTTTTTCAAAAAAATTCTGGATAGCTGCCTTACTCTCCTCATGGAGGTACAAAGACTTGCCCATCACCTTAGCCGCTACTTCCTTCGTCAGGTCATCCTGCGTCGGCCCAAGACCACCGGATAAAAGCAGAATGTCTGCTCTCCCCAGGGCCGTCTTGATTGTTTCATACAGCCTGTCCTCATTGTCACCTACCACATCCTGATAATAACAGGAAAGCCCTAATCCTGCACACTGCTCAGATAAATAGGCCGCATTGGTATTCACAATATTTCCCAATAATATTTCTGTTCCAACTGAGATCAACTCTACAATCATATTCTTATCCTTCTGATGCGTCATACGCAACCTATCACTGTTAGGAACTGTCCATTAATTACCTGTGCATTTGACTTGTCTAAATCCGCACAGGTTATTTTCGGACAGTTCGTAACAGTTCAGCCTTTGGCTTCACTGTTACGGAATCTGCCCATTCCAGATCGCCTTCGGCGAGGGGCAGATTCCCTTTTGCCTGAATTTACATGTTCTCACGGACTTTGCAGCAAGTGCAAAGTCCTGGGCTGAACTGTTACAACAGTTCTTTATGTCTTCCCGAGTTCCCGACCTATAGTAAACAGTATAGCAAATTTTTGTTTCCGGTTCTTGCAGAAACCATATAGGAAAACTTCTGCACGGCTGAACACAAAATTTTTACTGTTTTTTACTTCGTATCCTTCATAACATCCCTATTCTTCGCCAGATAATCCACCAAAGATACCACAGTCAGGATCAGGGCTGCCCACATTACAACCGTCGTCAACAGCCGGAGAGCCTCTATATCCGCTATCATCAGACAGATCATAACCATCTGAAATGTGGTCTTAAACTTGCCCCAATAACTTGCCGCGATCACCACCCCGTTGTCCGATGCGATCAAACGGAAACCACTGATGATAAATTCCCTAGCAATGATAATGATAACCATCCATGCCGGAATCCTCTCCATCGCTACCAGACAGATCAGAGCGGAACACACAAGCAGTTTATCCGCAAGCGGGTCCATAAACTTTCCAAAGTTTGTCACCAGATTATATTTCCTGGCTATTTTACCATCCAGCAAGTCTGTCAGGCTGGCAATAATAAAGATTCCCAGCGCAATCCACTTGTCTGCGGATGTTATGTCAACCAAAAGGAACACTACAAAAAAAGGAATCAATATGACACGAAACATCGTCAGCTTATTCGGTAAATTCATCTTCCAACACTCCCATCAGATCATATTCATAAACGCCGGTGATCCTTACCCTGACAAAATCGCCGGTCATCAGTTCACGCTCTGTATCCACGAAAAGGAGTCCGTCCACACCGGGCGCGTCTTTATAGGTCCGCGCCACATAGGCATTTTCATCGGCGACCTTACCCTCGATCACAGCCGTAACCACACTTCCCACCATTTCTTCCGCCGCTGCAAAGGCAATTTCCTGCTGCAGCTCCATCAATTCCGCGAATCGTTCCTGCTTAACCTCTTCTTCTATCTGATTCTCCATGGCCGCTGCCGGCGTATCCTCCTCCTGAGAATAGGTAAAGACACCCAGCCTGTCAAACTCCATCTGATCAATGAAATCAAGCAACTGCTCATGATCCGCCTGTGTCTCTCCCGGAAATCCCGTGATCAGCGTAGTCCGAAGACAGATATCCGGAATCTCCCGGCGAAGTTTACCGATAGTGGCTTCTAACTGCGTCCTGTCCGTCCTGCGCCCCATTCTCTTCAGAATCTGGTCGGAAGCATGCTGAATCGGAAGGTCGAGATAATGGCAGATTTTCTTCTCCTGCCTGATCACCCTGATCAGATCATCATCGATCTCCTCCGGATAGCAATACAAAATCCGTATCCAGTAAAGGCCGTCAATCTCACAAAGCCTGCGCAGCAGTTCAGGCAATGCCTTGTACCCGTAGAGATCCATACCATACAAAGTCGTCTCCTGTGCGACAAGAATCACTTCCCTGACTCCCATGTCCGCCAGCCGTCCTGCTTCCTCAACCAGACTTTCCATGGGAACACTTCGATAATTTCCACGTACTTTGGGAATGATGCAATAGGTACAATGTTTGTCACACCCTTCCGCAATCTTTAAATACGCATAATGCCCGCCTGTGGTGATTACACGCTTCACTCCGGTAAACGGTTTTCCTTCCAGGCTCTTATAATGATTAGTCCCCCTGCCCTGACATACCTCATCCAGCGTCCTGACAATCTCATCGATCGCCATTGTTCCAAGAATGGCATCCACCTCCGGAATCTCTTCCTGAATTTCTTCCTGGTACCGCTGCGCAAGGCATCCGGCTACGATCAGGTTCTCAATCACACCCGATTTTTTTAATTCTGCCATCTCCAGGATCGTATTGATGCTCTCTTCCTTGGCATCATTGATAAAACAACAGGTGTTGACCACTGCCACATCCGCTTCCTGTTCATCATCAGTGAACTCATACCCATTCTGTGCAAGCATGCCCAGCATCATCTCGGAATCCACCAGATTCTTGTCACAGCCAAGGGATACAAACAGTATTTTCTTTTTCATCTTATTATATAGTCTTTCTATAGTTAACGACATTAAAAATTTCGTTTTTGGCCTTGCAGAAGCTTCCGTATATGGCTCCTGCAAGAGCCGGAAACAGAAATTTATTATGTCGTTTACTATAATTATCCAGATTCTCCGATTTCATAACATACGTAATTTCTCATTGTCACTCGATTTCGTTGTAACAATTCAGCTTTCGGCTTCTTCTTTCTCTTCCTCACTCAGGATCTTGATTTTACCCTGGTTCAATTCTTCTACTGCTACGGATAACGCTTTCTTACCCTTGCCATCCACCAGTTCTTCATCGCCGGCAATAATCTGCCTCGCTCTCTTGGAAGTAGCCATGACGATGGAATACCTGCTGTTTACCACAGGGTCTTCTCCCTCTTCTACCCCGCTGTTTACTACATTGATCAAATCTGCATAAGATGGATGTAACATTATTTTTCTCCTTCCAGTTCTCTTCTGATATTATCTATAAATTCCACATTTCTGTGTGACGCATTATGCGCTGTCATGATGATCCTGTGGACTTCATCAACACAGGTCTCCAATTTATCGTTTACCACAATATACTCATATTCCTGAATCCCCAGGACTTCCTCTGCCGCGCGGTGCATACGCTTTTCTATCACTTCGGCGCTCTCCGTTCCTCTGCTCTCCAGCCTGTATCTGAGTTCTCCGGCATCCGGCGTCATGACAAAAAGGGTCAACGCGTCCGGATACTGCTTCTTCACTTTGAGGGCGCCCTGAATCTCAATTTCCAGAATAACGTCCCTGCCTTCCTCCAGCTTACGCTCCACATACTCTCTGGGCGTCCCATAATAATTATCACAATAACAAGCGTATTCTATCAGTCCGTCCTCGGCGATCTTCTGTTCAAACTGCTCCTTTGACAAGAAAAAATACTCCCTGCCATCCTTTTCTCCCGGTCTGGGTTCTCTGGTCGTCGCCGAGATGGACAATGCATAACAGTCGTATTTCTCCACCAGCCGCTTCACCAGGGTTCCCTTCCCTGCTCCTGAAAAACCGGAAATAATGATCAAAATACCTTTACGTTTCATCTGACTCTCCGCCTTCCGTCTGTGCTCTGCCGGAAATCGTCTCCGGAAGTAACGCCGATAATACGATCTGGTTATTCTCCATCACCAGCACCGCCTTCGTTTTGCGTCCCTGGGTTGCATCAATCGCCATTCCTTCTTCCCTGGCTTTCTGTACCATCCGCTTGATCGGTGCGGAATCCGGGCTGACGATGGCGATGATCTTGCCTGTATTGACCACATTACCGAAACCTACATGAATCAATCTTCCCATGTCTGAATACTCCCTTTTGCTGCCGCGTCCTGCGCTCCTTCCATCCTACAGGCAACAATTCAGCCTCTGGCTTCACTATTACCTATTTACTCAATATTCTGAATCTGCTCACGTACCTTCTCGATCTCTGTCTTTAACTCGATAGCATGGTTGGATATTTCCAGATCGCTCGTCTTGGATAAGATGGTGTTCGCCTCACGGTTCATCTCCTGTGCGATAAAATCCAGCTTACGTCCGATACTGCCACCCTGAATCAAATTCTCTTTCGTTGTCTCAATATGGCTCCTCAGGCGTACAAGTTCCTCATCCACACACACTTTATCCGCAAATATCGTCACTTCCATGAGCAACCTGCTCTCATCCACCTTCGTATCTTCCAGCAGTTCAACCACTTTATCTCTGAGCTTCTTCTTATATTCCGCAATGATCTGGGGAGAGCGCTCCGTTATATAATCTACATGTGAGAGCATACCATCCAGCTTGCCGACCAGATCATTCTTCAGATTCTCGCCTTCCTTAATTCTGGTCTCCACAAAACCTTCAGCAGCACCCCGGATAGCCTCTTCCAGAAGCTGCCACAATTCCTCCTCATCCACAGTCTGTTCTTCCATGCTCAGGACTTCCGGATACCTGGAAAGAGTAGATACACGGACATCATTATCCAGCGAAAACTCCTCCGCCATCATACCCAGATACTTCATATATTCCGCAGCAAGTTCCTTATTGTACTTCACACATACATTGGCTTCCGTATAGTCTTCATAACTAATGAAGATATCAATCTTGCCTCTCTGAATATAGTTCTTGAGTTCATTACGTATCGCTGCCTCAAAAAAGTTCAGTTTCTTTGGCATTTTGATGCTCACATCCAGATACCGGTGATTGACAGATTTCATCTCCACAGTAATCTTACGTTCTCCCCGGGCGATCTCACATCTTCCGAAGCCGGTCATGCTCTTTATCATAGTTGTATACTTACCTTTCCTGTATTATAAGTGCACCTGCCGAGTCCCGCCGCAGGCAGGCAGTCTCTTAACACATTGCTCATCAGGAACAGCCTCGTGCACATAACAGTTCAGTTCCCTCCTCTGGCACCTGAAACACTCTCATGAAAATCTCTTCACCAAACCAAGCGAACCAGGTATTTCCATCACACTGCTTAGATATGACCAGCAAAGTAAATTACAAGTCTGTCTGAACCGTCAGCTATGCGTACAGCTTTCATTATAGAATAATTGTGGGAAGTAGTCAAGAATGTTGAAAATTCCCTGTACTTATTATAAAATGAAAGATACTATTCACGGCCTAGCCGCTCATAGTAACATGATGCACACAAAATGTGAAATAAACTATATAGTGAGGACAAAACCATGGCTTTTGACGGAATTACCATTGCCAATATCGTATCAGAACTGCAGGAAACGCTCACTGGCGGACGAATTTATAAGATTGCCCAGCCTGAGAACGACGAGCTCCTGTTGACTGTTAAGAATAACGGCTCCCAATACAGACTTTTATTGTCTGCGGATGCCTCCCTGCCGCTGGTCTATCTGACGCAGGCCAATAAACCCAGTCCCATGACCGCACCGGGATTCTGTATGCTTCTGCGCAAACACTTGCAGAACGCCCGCATTCTCAGTATTGAACAGCCCGGTTTGGAACGCATTATCCACCTGGAACTGGAGCATCTGAACGAGCTGGGTGATCTGTGCCGTAAAAGACTTATTATTGAAATCATGGGGAAACACAGCAATATCATCTTCTGCGACGATAAGAATATGATCATCGACAGTATCAAGCACATCTCAGGGATGGTCAGTTCCGTCCGTGAAGTGCTGCCTGGAAGAGATTACTTTATCCCCCAAACACAGAATAAATGGAACCCTCTCAGATTCAGTGCACGGTATATAGATACCTCCGTTCTGTCTGACAGCAACGCTAATCTCCCCAACAGCGGTTCCACAGGATCAGCCCAGACCGCCCTTTCATCCGGAGATAACCCCTCTGCGCAGATAAACCCGGAAGAGATCGGTTCTCCCCTGTGCTATACAGATTTCTGCAGTCATATGCGCTCAAAACCCATGGCAGTGTTCAAGGCAGTTTATTCTTCCTATACAGGGCTTTCTCCTATCATTGCACAGGAGATATGTTACCGTTCCAAAGTGGATGCGGATATGCCTGCCAATGTGCTCGAGGACACTCCGCTCCGTGCTTTGTACAGTACACTCTCAGACATGATGGAGCAAATCATAACAAATGATTTTTCTCCATCGATTATTTATGACGGCCGGGAGCCTGTCGAGTTCGCAGCGCTGCCTCTGACGCTCTATGCCGACAAAACCGTGAAGAATTATAGTTCCATCAGCGCCGTTTTGGAACAATACTATGCAGAACGCAGCATGGTAACGCGTATCCGCCAGAAATCCGTAGACCTGCGCAAAATCGTCCAGACTGCCCTGGAGCGCAACGTCAAGAAATATGACCTTCAGATCAGACAGATGCAGGATACGGAGAAAAAGGACAAATACAAAATATATGGTGAACTGATAAATACCTATGGTTATAATATAACACCCAATTCGAAATCTATGGAAGCGCTGAATTACTATACAAATGAAACTATCACGATCCCTCTGGATCCAACGCTCACGCCACAGGAAAATGCGCAGAGATATTTCGAAAAATATGGAAAAATGAAAAGGACCTATGAAGCCCTCTCAGAATTAACCGTACAGGTAAAAGAAGAAATCGAGCACCTGGAATCCATTCTGGCTGCCCTGGATATCGCCATGCAGGAAGAGGACCTCGTACAGATCAAGGAAGAACTGATTGAAAGCGGTTATATCCGCAGGAAAGGCGGCACAAAAAGAGCGAAAGTCTCCAGCAGGCCTTTTCACTATATCAGCAGCGACGGCTTCCACATGTATGTAGGCAAGAATAACTATCAAAACGACGAGTTGACTTTCAAATTTGCCACCGGCAATGACTGGTGGTTCCATGCCAAACAGAAAGCAGGTTCCCACGTCATCGTCAAGACAGAAGGCCATGAACTGCCTGACCGTACCTTCGAGGAAGCCGCACGCCTTGCCGCCTACTATTCCAAAGGAAGGGAGCAGGCCAAAGTAGAAATCGACTATATCCAGAAAAAACACGTGAAGAAGCCTGCCGGAGCCAAACCCGGATTCGTGGTATACTATACCAATTATTCCATGGCGATCGACTC
>CAYXKS010000074.1:0-1983 GCA_964465725.1 uncultured Bacteroides sp.
CACTCATGATCCACTGACTCTACCAGTTCCATATATTTCTCCTGCAGCAGTGCCCTGTAATTCTCGAAATTATTATATCCCTTCCTGCTCCACGCAAAAGGATGGGTCAGAATCTGCACTTTATCATAACCCGTGATATTATCTTTATCCGGATATCCATAACGCCAGATATGGTTTGCGTCGGACATATATTTAACCTTTAATTCCATATCCTCCGTTATTTTATCGGCAAATGTGAAGAAATCGTCCTGATATGCATTCAATATGCCTTCAAACTTGATATTCTCACGCAAAATGTCCTTGGAAGGTCTATGTACGGAAAATTCCGTAATCTCAAAGCCAAACATCTCGCTGAGGATCTCGATCTCCATCTTAATCCGCCTACGGACCTGCTGCATATCCGTCATCCCATTCAGAGCGAAATGCAGGCCGATATGCTGCCCCCGCTCATGCATATCTTTAATCATATCCATGTTCTTACGGGACAGAATATTGTAGGAATTATTCGTCCACTGAAAAAAATAAGTGGAGATGAAATCCATGCTCTGTTCCACCTTAGCCATTTGATAGGCCCTGTCCACGCTGTACTCCACATCATGACGCATGATAATAAACTGCTCCTTGCCAAGCGCCTCCGCATAGCCGCAATGCCTCCCCGTGGACTGTATGATCCTGACAATCTCTCTGTAATCGTCATATGAAAACATATGCTTCTCCTTCTTATGAAAATATTTTCTTTATACTATCACCATGATACTGCACGAATAAATCTCAAAGCTGATAACAATTCAACCTTCAGCAAAAAACTGCAGCATTTGAAAGTCTTTCTCACATTATTATATATACCATTACTAAATAAAACAAGTTTCTATCGCATACCATGCCTCTTATTATCGCAAAGGGCTTCGATATAATCTCTCCACTCCTCATAGATCGCCTGAGCATTCGCCTTATCCGCGATTTTCCTAGCCTCCATGCCCAGCCTTTCCGCCAGCTCCCGATCCTCGATCAGCCTGTTAATACCATTTTCCAACGCTTTCTGATTCTTGATTGGAATCAGCAGTCCGTTCACCTCGTTAGTCATAATAGTGCGCGGTCCCCCGCACGGACAATCCGTAGCCACAATAGGAAGACCCAATGCCATCGCTTCCATCAGGGCATTGGGCAGCCCCTCCCAATCCGATGTGAAGGCAAACAATGCCGCATCCACAAGCTCTTTCTCCAGATTATCGCTGGCGCCCATCAGATGGATATAGTCCTGCGCCTGCAGTTCTGCGATCAATTCTTCCAATATCTCCTTCGTCCCGTCGAAGGAATCCCCGCCATAAATCTTCAGATCGTAGTCCGGATGCCTTTTGTGCACGTTGGCAAAAGCCCTGACCAACATCGGCTGGTTCTTGAAGTCCACCAGCCGCCCCGACTGCACTACCGTCTTGTTTCGTTTCTCAGGCACCGGTGTCCCGATGTATTTTTCGTTGATTGGATTCAGGATAATCCTGGAATTCTTCTGCAGTCTCGGTGCGAAGAACTCCCTCGCGCCCTCCGTCTGAAAAACGCACCCGTCCGCTCTTGGAAACAATAAAGGAATCTGTATCTTATCCGACCTTTCTTCATAATGTCCCGCCGGATCGGTGCGAATGGAGATCAGCACCGGAAGCTTGATGAAGTACGCCGCCATCAGCCCTCTGTACAGCGCTTTTCTGGCAAAAGGGATCAAAATATCGGGTTTCTCCTTTTTCAAAAACTGCCTCAGATATTTCACCCGGAGCAGGAATTGTATCAGCCGGTGCTTTTTCTCGTCCCCATCGCGCAGCCCCACATGCACACGCCTCACCGAATCATCGATCCGGAACTCATTCTCCCCATACCATTCCGTAGCGATAATGACCTGATACCCCTCCTTCGCAAACCGGTTTGCCAGATTGGTAACAACCCGCTCCGCTCCGCCCTGCTCAAGACAATTCAAATGAAATACAATTTTTC
>CAYXKS010000074.1:2083-7581 GCA_964465725.1 uncultured Bacteroides sp.
ACAACCCGCTCCGCTCCGCCCTGCTCAAGACAATTCAAATGAAATACAATTTTTCTCATATGGTCAACCTGTCTTTTTAACTACTTGATGAAAGTTAATATAATCTACAATGATTAACCACACCTTTCACTCGCCTAAATTTCCAACTGCCGCATCTCATTTAGTCTTCTACTTGCATATGAAAATTTATCCTGCGAGTAAAATGGAGGTAACTTTCATAGGTTATACTAAAAGCTCTGGTACATAAACACTGCTGTATCGTAACTGCCACCATAAATTCCCGTGATCAGCAATAGCAGCACGATCCCATAATAGCATCCCCATCTGACTGCCACCGGCTTCCCGGAAAGCACTGATCTCACATCCAGCCCCTTTTCTTCCGTCACGGAAACCAAAAGCCAGATCAGCAAGGCTGCCAGAAGCAGCAGAAAATCATATTTGCTCAATCCATAAGAAGTGATCTCACCTGAAAGCAGGAGCCTCAGGTTTAACCGTGTCAGAAAAGCCTTAAATATCGCGCCTGCCTGCACAAGGCTCTCACTTCTGATCAGCACATCCGCCAGAAAAACAATCAGCCAGGTTCTCGCCATGCGCACAAAACTCCATATTTTACCATCCCTGATGGAAAGCTTTTCCTTCCAAATGGCAAAAGAAGGCTCCAAAACAAGCGAAACACTCATGATAACGCCATAATAGACGCCCCACAGCATGTAGCTTACCGTCCTGCCATGCCATATCCCCGTAAAAAACCAGACGAGCATCGTCCCGATGACCGGCGCCGCCTGCCTGCCCAGTCCATTCCACTTATTCTTACATGCCTTCCCGATCCTGCGGCCGATTCCTGACATCACAAAAGAAAACATGACATAATCCTTAAACCATGTTCCCAGCGTAATATGCCATCTGCGCCAGAATTCCGCCACGGATCTGGCGAAATAAGGACGCCTGAAATTATCAGGCAATGTTATGTCAAATGTCTCACTGACTCCCATCGCCATATCGATGTATCCCGAAAAGTCCGCATACAGCTGTAACATATACAGAACCGTGGCACAGGCCAGAATACTTCCTGCAACTGAATCCGTCGATGAACCGTAGACCCTGTCCACGAAAATGCCGATTCGGTCTGCAATCACCAGCTTCTTGAAAGCCCCCCACACAAACCGTTGTATCCCTCTCACCATCCTGTCATATTGAAAAACATGTTCTCTCTCAAACTGTTCCTTCAACTGGGTAAAACGGTTAAACGGGCCTTGTGTGACCGCCGGAAAATAGGCCAGAAACAGAAGCACTTTCAGAAAATTCGTCTCTACCGTACAGTTCTCCCTCCCGGCGTCAACCACATAGCTGATCGCTGTCAGAGTATAGAAAGATATGCCCAGAGGCATCACAATTTTTTCCAGGAAACCTGCATGAAATCCCGTCAAACTCTCCAACGCCGGGACAGCGATCACCACATATTTGTAGAATACCAGCAATCCCAGATTGAACAGGATATAGATGATTTCAATCCGTTTCCGTTCTTTTTGACAAGAAGCTTTTATCTTCTTTTTACTTTCCCTGTCAGTGCATTCCTTAAGCGCAAGCTTTTCCTGTTCCAGTTTCTTTCCAAGATAAATTCCACAGCCATAAGTCGTAACCGCAGTCAATATCAGCCCCAGCGGAAAGCCTGAGAGTCCCATACAATAAAAAACGACGCTTGCCCCCAGCAGAATATACCACTGCGCCTTCCCTGGCGCCAGATAATACAGGGCAAAGCTAAACGCCCACAGAATCACAAAGGAATATGAAATGAACTGCATTTATTCCTCCAACAATCTCTGTACAAGGGCGATAATCGCTTCCTTGTTCCGGAAATTCTCTTCCACTACATATTTTGCGTCAATTTCAATATCAAATTCATCTTCCAGGTCACTCACTATGTTGATAACGGTAAAAGAATCAATGATGCCGTCCTCCATCATACTGTCGCCATCATAATCCAACGCTTCCTCACAGTGCTCTTCCAAAATCTCCAGAATTCTTTCTTCCATTTCAATCTTCTCCTCTCTGCCTCATCAATGAAGCAACCAATTCCGCAGCCCCGATGCCGCCATCAACATATTGCATATTTTATCTTCAACCAAAACCCCTCTTGCAACGGCAGGTACAAAAAACCTTCCGTTTCCCGGATACTGTGCTTTTCAGGTAAATTATCGTCTGCCGGAAGCTTATCCACTGAAAATTTGTCTACTGAAAGTTTATCCGCTGAGAAACCGTCTGCCGGAAGCTTGTCCGCTGGAATCTTGCGATACCGCAAAATCTCCGCCTCCCTGCCGTCTATTCTTGTCTTCAAGTGCGGAAAGATATCATTCTTTCCGTAATCCACACACCTGAGCAGCCGATAGATATCCTCCGGCTTCTCCGTCAATTCAAAGAATCCCCCCGCAGGCACCTCATAAGAGCGATACATACGGCGTTTCGGATCAAATCCCTGTTCCCTTGCACTTACCGTCTCCTCCATAATACCCGCAAAGCTCTCGCGAAACGCTTCCGCCGCGAGATCCATAAGCCGTTCCGTCAATTCATAGGCTTTCGTGTCATCTGTAATCTCACACCGCTTCTGAATGATAATATTACCTTCATCCACACCCGCGGTCACATAATGCCATGTGATCCCTGTCTCCTTCTCGCCCATATAGATCACCCATGTGGGCGCATTCCTCCCCGGATATTCCGGCAGAAGAGCATTGTGAAAATTAATGATCGTGATATTCGGTTTTGCCACCAAAGACGCCGGAAAGAGAAAATTATTGCTGGCGCTGATAATCAGCGCTTTCTCCCTTATCAAATCAAGAGCTCCGGCCAGTTCCTTTTTGTCCGTGATGCATCTATAGGAAATACCATTTTCGGCACAGATCTTCTTCATGACACTCAAAGAATGGGTTTCATGTTCAATAAATTCCACTTCATACCCGTATTCCTTTCTCCGGTCGCAGACATACTGCAGTACCTCTCCCGTCACCTTGCCATATCCAAGAACTACAACCCTCTGAAATGTTGTACCCATATACCTGCACCTCCATGTCGTTATTGTTCACGGTCCAATGTCATTTAGTTAAGCCAATACACAGCGTATGGCATTGTGTAGTTGTCTTGAGGACCATTGTAAAAAAGTAAATTCCTTTGGAATTAACTTTAGCCGGCACTTAGCGAGGTTTTTCACGAGCTTAGTACTGTTGCGTTCGGAGTCGAGCGCAAGCATGTCCTCAAGACAACTACACAATGACATGCGCGTCCGGCCGCTCACGGGCTTTGCAGCAAACGTCCACTACAGCAACTCCTTCAGCTTCACCCTGTCAATCTTCCCGTTCGCGTTGATCGGCATCTTCTCAAGCGAAATCACCTTACCCGGCAGCATATACTCCGGCACCAGCCCGGAAATTTTCCCGTTTATGTACGCCTTATCCAACTCTTCCTCTATAAACAGCACAATCTTCTGCCTCTTCTCATCATACAGACAGCAGCAGAGTGATATTTCCTCCAAAGACGAGACAGCCGTCTCAATCTCCCCCAGCTCGATTCTGTGCCCCATATGCTTGATCTGGAAATCTTTGCGCGAAAGATACAGGATCTCTCCGTACTCGTTATATTTTACCAGGTCTCCGGTGCGGTATATAATTTCCGGCACATACGGGTTCAACGGATTCTGCACGAATGCCTCCCTTGTCTTCTCCGGATTATTGTAATAGCCCATGGAAAGGGACGTTCCTCTCACACAGAGTTCCCCGATCTCATCCCCCGTGACAGGCTCATCACGGTCATTTAATACCAGAATATCCGTGTTAGCCATGGGAATACCGATCGGAAGCGGTTCGTCGTCGGCAAACTCCCGGTCGACGATATAATAAGTACAGGCATCCGTAATCTCGGTAGGTCCATACAGATTCGCGTACTGGACATCCGGCAGATACCTCCGCCATGTGTTGAGCTGCCTGTTCGGCATCACCTCGCCACAGAACAGGACTCTTTGCAGCGTTCCTGTCAGATCCACATTGCGAAATGCCTTCAGCTTCGCCACCACAATAAGCGCCGAAGGCACCCAGAAAATAGTATTAATCTTCTTCTCTTTCAGGTATTCCAACAAAAGCACCGGCTGCGCAAAAAGATTTTTTGGAATGATATATGTCGTAGCGCCGCTCTTGATCGTGCTGTAAATATCCAGAATCGAGTTATCGAAGTAAAAAGGCGCCTGATTGCCGAAACTGTCCTTCTCCGTAATCTGAAAGGTCTCCGTCACCCAGTCAATATAGTCAATCACAGACCTGTGGCTGATCGTGACTCCCTTGGGCACGCCTGTGGAACCGGAAGTAAACAGCACATATAAAAGATCCGTATCGATTCCCCGACTTCTGGCAGCATCGATGGCATCCTGATCTACCGTAGAATGTGCCGCTTCCCCGAACAGCAGGTACTCACCCTCATACTCATAGCCTGCAAAGACTTCCTGAAGCTCCTTAGTGGTGATTACAAGCGAAGGCTTAAGCACCTCCAGGATCTTATTGACGCGGCTGGCCGGCATATCAATGTCAATGGGAGAGTAAAAATTGCAGCTGTACGCCGCACCCATAAAAGAAACCAGCACATCTACACCCTTCTCCAGATATACGACGACCGGTTTCTTAAACAGTCCCTTCTCCAGGATACGCGTCGCCAGAGCCTCCGCCTGGTTCTGCAGTTCCCGAAAGGTAACTTCTTTCTTCTCATCCACGAAGGCTGTCTTATCCGGCAGCCTCTCCGCACTTGCATCCAGCCAATAAGTAACATTTGCTTTCATATTTGAACCATACCCTTCATCTCTTTTCACTCCGGCAGATACACCGGATAAAACGTATCCATCATTTTCTCTGTTTTCACATGATAAATATCATACAAATCCGTCATCACAAGTCCGCATCCCGCGGGATCATAAGAACCATACAGCGCCGCGTGCCCATCCTGCGCCATCTGTCTGACTCTCTCTTCCACCTGAAATGTAACCTGATACTGTTCCTCAGATTCTATGTAATTATACATCATGGGGGAATAGGGTGGCAAGTATAACATCACCTCCACGCCCTTGTCCTGTAAATACTCTATCAGGGCGTCAAACAGTTCCATGTACCGCTCATCGATCTCTTTATAATCCGTCATCCGGTAGACTACCTGTTCCTCCATACTCTGCCGCGTCAGTTCCTCCACTTCCTGCACATTAACCTCCCGCAGGCTCCTCTGATAGGCAATACTGCCATCATAATGCTTCAGATACTGCTCCGTCTCCCAGTCCTGCGTATAATCCACCAGAAATCTCCTGTGTTCCGGCAAAAGCGTAACATTATAGCGAAAATAATCCAACGACAGCCATTTGCTGTTGTCCCTGCCGGTTTTAACCCTGTGTCCCACATCAGCTCCGCTGTTCTCAGCAGTTCTGTTTTCCGTGGTTCCGCTTTCTTCAACTTCTTTTTTCCTCGTAACGCCGC
>CAYXKS010000074.1:7681-12370 GCA_964465725.1 uncultured Bacteroides sp.
GTTCTGTTTTCCGTGGTTCCGCTTTCTTCAACTTCTTTTTTCCTCGTAACGCCGCCAGATGGGACCTCTGTCCCTCCCTCACTGTCATCGGTTATTTCGGTGTAAATCCCGCCATCTTTCACTCTATTCATCAGCTTATCTTCCATATATACGGCATATTCTTCCAGATCCATCCACCGGTCATTGTCATGACTCACATTAAAAAGAAATGCGTCCACCCCAATCACCATCTTCTCCGGCAGATGCCCACTCTGATCCAAAATACCGATTACTGCCAGAATATCCTGGAAGGTGGACTCGGACAGCCCCGTGTTGTAGAAAGAATCCGTACCGAACATCGTATGGTCAAGGTTCATCACCCTGCTGGAACCCACAACGACCACCTCTTTTGCCTCTTTCTGCTGTTTTAGACAGGCAAGCAGAAGCTTCCTGTCGTTGAAATCCGACTCTTCCAGTCCTGTCACATTCATTGAATCTGCCACCATCCGCTCACCGATCTGATCATAGGTAATCCGCAGATACGCATAAGAATCCACATACCAGTTGACCACAGCCACCAGACACAGGAACGGAAAAATAAACAGAACTGCTTTAAGCCACTTTTTCATCTGTCCGCCTCCTGCCTGTTTGTTACGGGATCTGCCCCAAAAGTGTAATGAAACAAAACCGGAAACGCTGCAAACAACCCGTATGCGTACCGGAACTCATTGTACACCGGAGTCGCCAGAAGCAATGTTACAAGCATCATGATAAAGGGCACATAGATCATCACATTCCGGCCATTGTATACCATATATGCGATTCCGAATACCATCAACCAGGTATTCAGCCCAAGACTCCATATTTTGTTGTACAAATCCAGAAATCCCATCAGGAAGTCATGCATGGCCAGCTCGTTATCGTAGGTAAAAAGCTTCCTCTGCGTGGTAATGCCAAACGGATTATCCACCATATAATACTCTCCGTATACATACTCATAATCTCTGCCGCTGTATGCCCAGTATCCACAAGTCTGCCGGACCTGTGCCACGATGTACTGTAAAGGATTCCTGAGGCCGACCTTAAGCCACATCCTGAAATATTCCCACTTGTTATCCTCTATCGCCTGCTGGTTCCCCTCTTCCCGTATAAAATTCTTCACAGGGTCAAACAGCCAAGGATTATAATAGTCTCCCACCCGTTCCACCGGAGCCACCTGATCAATCATCTCGATCTCTTCCTCAGTGAGCTCGCCGCCTTTCAGGTAGGCGCACAGAATATGCTGTGTGGGCATAGTCAATCCCTCTATGGTATCCGGCGGCTCCACCTGCAGCGCTTCAAGCACCGGCCCATGATACAGGAAAAAGCATGCCAGCACAGCCGCCACACACATAAAAGTCCTGACCGGAAATCTCTTCTTCCACATTTTGGTAACCAACACGACAGCCGATGTTCCCATAAAAATGAAAACACCGTTGCTTCTCAGCAGACACAGTAAAAGCCCTGTCACAAAATATGCCGCCCACCGGAGCCTGCCTGACACATCCAAATCATACTCCGCCGTCATCCATGCAAAAAACAACAGCGCTGCCGTAAAAAACTCGTCCTTGCCCATGCAGATTGTCAACAGGCCGTTTATCGGCAGCAATGCATAGAAAACTGCCGCCAAAACAAGCCATACACAGCGTGCACCTTTTCTATACAGCTGATATAGGAAAAAGCCAAACACCATAGACATTACCAGCACCTGGACAAAGGTGTAGAATGCCGCACCGCCTGTATAAGTGCCGGACAACTGATAACCGATTAAAAAAAATACTTTCATAATCATCGTATGGAAATATGGATGATGATTCGATGCGGGCGCCCAGCCAAGAATCTGCTCGATCTGCCATACCGCATCATTGTTCAGCCACCCTGGATAATACATGAGGAAATACGGCAGATAGCTTACCAGACATATCGCAGTAAACAGGAGATAAACATACCATTTCCGCTTCCTGCACTTTCTCTCTGACAGATGCCGCGAAAAATACGGAATGGCATGGAAAACCGCTTCTCTCTGGGAAATAATCGTGCACAACAAAAGCAGAACGCCGTAACTGCCCAGAAACCATAGTCCGGCCCTCCCCAAATTCCGCAGAATCCCCAAAGCTGCCGCCTTCTCCAACTGGCCAAACATAGCCGCCACAGTATAAAACATCGCAAAAGGAATCAAGACAATCAGCTGCCGTCTCTGCGGCATATGTATTTTATTTTCCGTGCGTTCATCCATCAGCTTTCGTATCTCCTCATCGGGTCTTTTCCTCTGCCCAACCGCATAGTCTCTCAATATAAGACTCTGCCGTATAATCTTTGGCGCGTTTTACAGCCATTCTGCGATAGTATTCCATCTTATCCTCATCTTCCATAAGAGAGATAATCTGTCCGGCAAGGTCCTTTTCCTCTTCTGTGATTATTCCGGCTTCAAAATTTTCCTCCGGGCTCATATTCGGAATCAAAATTCCATACTTATCCTCCAGAATCTCCCCCGGTCCCGTCATGCAGTCCGTCGCAATCACAGGAAGTCCCATAGACATTGCCTCTACCATTGCATTGGGAAAACCTTCATAGTAAGACGTCAGCACATACAAGCTTCCCCTTTTCAGGTAAGGATATGGATTTTTCTTTAAGCCCGTGAAATAAACAACATCATTGATTCCAAGCTTCACTGCCAGTTCCCGATAGGGCAGGAAGTCTCCTTTGCCAATAATCATAAGTCTGGTGTCCGGTATCTTCTCATGCACCAGCGCAAAACTCTTGATCAGGTGCCAGAATCCCTTGACCGGATCCTCTCTTCCCATAGAAATCAGGATTCGCCCTTCGCTCCAGGGCAGTTTCGCCTCTTCCTGCTCTGACAGCGCCTTAACCTCCTGCATATCAAAAGGATTCTGCAGAGTTACCGCTTTCGCACACCGATATTTCTCACGCACCTCACGGCATATCGTCTCCGAGCAGCATATGACTCTGTCCGCACACCTGCAGAACAACCGAATCTTTCCCGGATTCCCCATATCCATATAACTTCTGATTCCCAGCCACTTCTCTGCCCGGCCGCCCGACGCGATATTGGCCAGATTCGCCGTAGGCCCGAAGCTGTAAGCAATATCAATCTGCCTGCTCCTTTTCAACCTGCGCAGCCTGAAACCGCGTCTCAGCACATTGACTGCCTTGACTACCTTACTGGGATGGCTGGGCAAACCCAAATCCGCTATCGGAATCCCCTTAATGTCATAATCGATTCCCTTTGAGTCAAAGACAGCAATCTGCACATCAAAATAGGGCTGCATCAGCCTGGCTGTAACCGCGCATACTTTTTGCAATCCGCCCTGATGTAAGGACGGCACAATCAACAACAACTTCTTCATAACCTGGAAGTATCTCCCTTCCGATAGAACAAACGATATCCTTCCGCCTGTGTTTTCACGTCAAAACCGGCATCCCGCATTGTCTGGCAGGTATCCTGCCGCTCATAGCCGGCCTCTGTCTGAATTCTCTTCGCCCACTCCCCTGCAGGCCGTTCTATACTCAAATACGTAACCAGATCCGTGGCCTGCGCCTCCCTCGTGACCGTATCCGACACCAGACACCTTAATCCGGCAGCCTGTGCCTCCACCAGCACGCCCGGCAGTCCCTCGAAGAAGGACGGCAGGAGGAAAATATCCATGGCCTGATAATAGTCTTCCGGGTGTTTCTGATTACCCAGAAACCTGACCTTGCTCTCGATACCAAGCAGACGGCATTTCTCCCTGATGCTCTCCTGATCCGGCCCCTCTCCCAGCAGAAGCAGCACTGCATCTGTCCTGTTCTCACACAGGGCTGCAAAGATATCAATCAGGTATGGGTGATTCTTCTGATAATTAAACCTCCCCACATGTCCCAGCGTCAATTCTTCGCCAAGCCCCAGCTCCTCTCTGACTTTTGCCCTTTTACGGGGATCATAAGTAAACCTGTCCACATCGACAGCATTGTGAATGATCTTCACCCTGCCCTGACGCATCGCATCCCGTCCGAAGACATCCTCTCCCGCAAGCTCAGAGCAGGCAAAACAATAATCCGCTTTCTTTACCAGATTCCGTCTGAAAAACTTCGTCGCAGCTCCCTTCAACCCTTTTACGACACCCGCATTTCTGGAATGTGCCACCGTGATGGGAACGCCATACTCATGGGCGACAGGAAGATAGATTCCCGCCGTGCTGGTCATATGCCCCTGAACCACCTGAAATTCATGATGTCTGGCAAAGAAACTTCTCACAGCTCTCTTATAGATAAAGTAATTGTATACTTTAAATTTGGGAAGTACATAAATATGCCCGCCAAGGCGACGAATCTCCTCGTCATAGAACTCCGGTTTGCGGCCAGGAAGATTGTCCCCGGCTGCTTCGGCGAAATACTTCTTTCTCTTTTCTGGCACTTTTCCGGCTTCTCCCGCACTGCTGTGCATATGATTTCCTACATCGCTATGAATATGATTCGCCGCGCTGCTATGCATATGATTCACCGCATTGCTGTGAATCAAAAAGTCAAATTGAATCTCACTGCGGTCCATCTGTCTGTACAGATCCATAATGCGGCTCTCCGCGCCGCCAAGCCCCACTCCGCCAAGCACATGGAGCACGCGAATTGTCTCTGACATGATCCCCTCCGTTCTGAATCCAATAAATATACACT
>CAYXKS010000075.1:0-12296 GCA_964465725.1 uncultured Bacteroides sp.
ATTCCAAACGCAGCGGTACTAAGCTCGAAATTTACAAAGCAATGTAATTGCATTGAAAATTTTCACCTCGCTAAGTGCCGGCGTTTGGGGGCGGTCCTTAGAACTACTACGTAATGTCAGACGCCGTGTATTGGCTTAACTAAATGGCATTGATAACATTTAGCTTTTCGCAGTTTCGTGAGTAAAATTGCATCTTTATCTATATTGTTATGACAGAAGAGGTAATGAGAATATGACGCAGTATGCATCCAAAAATGATGAGCAGGAGCTGGCTCTGCAGAAAGAATACATGAAGGCGGCGGCGGTTTATGTAGATGATCTTGGGAAAAAGCTTGGACGGCGGCCGTTGTGTTGTGTTACGACATTTGGGTGTCAGATGAACGCCAGAGACTCCGAGAAGCTTCTGGGAATTCTGACCCAGATCGGTTATGAGGCTGTGCAGGATGAGTCCGAGGCGGATTTTGTGATATACAATACTTGTACGGTGCGCGACAATGCGAATCAAAGAGTCTACGGAAGGTTAGGGTTTCTGGGAGGAATTAAGAAAAACAAACCACATCTCAAAATTGCCCTGTGCGGCTGTATGATGCAGGAGACTGCCGTGATAGAGAAGATCAGGAAGAGTTACCGCTTTGTGGACTTGATTTTTGGCACACATAATATTTTTAAATTTGCACAGCTTCTGGTGACTATGTTCGAAAACACGGATATGATCGTCGATATCTGGCAGGAGACGAATCAGATCGTGGAAGAATTGCCGGTTAGCCGTAAATACTCGTACAAATCCGGTATTAATATCATGTTCGGATGCAATAATTTCTGCAGTTACTGCATCGTGCCCTATGTACGAGGCCGTGAGCGGAGCAGGGACCCTGAAGAGATACTGCATGAAATAGAGAGTTTGGTTGCGGATGGCGTGGTGGAAGTTATGCTGCTTGGACAGAATGTTAATTCTTATGGTAAGAATTTAGACAACCCTGTTACTTTCGCGCAACTTTTGAGAAGAGTCGAAAAGATTGACGGATTAAAGCGTATCCGTTTCATGACTTCTCATCCCAAGGATCTGTCGGACGAACTGATCGAGGTGATGAAAGATTCCGATAAAATCTGCCGGCATCTGCATCTGCCTGTGCAGGCAGGTTCGGACAGGATCTTGCAGGCGATGAACAGGCGTTACACGAAGGAGCAGTACCTGGCTCTTGTGGATAAGATTAAAACTGCCATGCCGGACATCGCGATCACTACGGATCTCATCGTGGGATTTCCCGGAGAAACGCTTGAAGACGTGGAAGAAACCATTGATGTGGTGCGCAGGGTGCAATATGATAACGCATTCACTTTTATTTATTCCAGGCGTACCGGAACGCCCGCGGCAGCCATGGACAACCAGGTTTCGAAGGAAGTTGTCAAAGAGGGGTTTGACAAGCTTTTGAGAGTGGTTCAGAATACTGCAAAGGATCGAGCGGCGCTTTTACAGGGAAAGGTTATGGAGGCACTTGTGGAGGAAGTGAATGAACAGGATGCTTCCCTGATGACAGGCCGCCTGTCCAATAATATGCTGGTGCATTTTCCTGCGCCTCAGAGTATGATTGGACAGCTTGTGAATGTCTCCCTGGATACCTGTCATGGGTTTTATTATATGGGGCATATAGTCGAGTGAGGATTCGAAAAATCTCTCTAAATGCCGGCGTTTAGGGGCGGCACTTAGAACTACTACATAATGTCAGGCGCTGTGTACTGGCTTAATTAAATTAGATTGATCTATACTACAGAAAGACGGTTACAATATGGCAGAACTTACACCAATGATGCAGCAGTATCTGGAAACAAAGAAAGATTATCAGGATTGTATCCTGTTTTACCGGCTTGGCGATTTCTATGAGATGTTTTATGAGGATGCTCTGACTGCATCGCGTGAACTGGAGATCACTCTGACAGGTAAGAACTGTGGCCAGGAGGAACGGGCGCCCATGTGCGGCGTTCCCTACCATGCTGTCGAGGGATATTTGAACAAGCTTGTATCGAAGGGTTACAAGGTAGCGATCTGTGAGCAGATGGAAGATCCGAAACAGGCTAAGGGAATCGTTAAGCGGGAAGTTATTCGAATCGTTACACCCGGTACAAATATGAATCTTCAGGCTTTGGATGAGAGCAAGAATAACTATATCTTCTGTATCGCATATTTTCCGGGTAAAACAGGAATTTCCATGGCCGATGTCACGACAGGCGATTATTATCTGACGGAAGTGGATGATATTCGCAAACTTCAGGATGAGATACAGAAGTACGGGCCGTCAGAGATTATCTGCAACGAACAGTTTCTGGTCAGCGGCTATGATATTGAGGATTTGAAGAACAGGCTCGGAATCACGATATATTCCCTGGCCGCGCACTATTTTGATGAGGATGGAAGCCGTAAGAATCTGATGAAGCATTTCCATGTCAACTCTCTGTCCGGTCTTGGAATCGAAGATTTCCCTTCCGGAATGGTCGCGGCCGGCGCACTGCTCAAATATCTGTATGAAACACAGAAAACTTCTCTGGCGCATTTTACGCATCTCTATCCTTATCTGATCAGCAAATATATGCTGCTGGACAGTGCTACCAGGCGTAATCTGGAACTGACGGAGACGCTGCGGGAGAAACAGAAGAAGGGTTCCTTGCTGGGCGTGTTGGACCGCACGAAAACAGCCATGGGTGGACGGCTGCTAAGAAAATATATCGAACAGCCGCTGATCGACAAAGAGCAGATGAACAGGCGCCTGGATGCCGTGGAGATGCTTTGCAAAAAAAATGTGGACAGAGACGAGCTGCGGGAGTACTTAAATACAATCTATGATCTGGAACGTCTGCTTGGCAAGATCAGCTACAAGACAGCCAATCCGAGAGACCTTATCGCCTTTCGCAACTCTCTTGCCATGCTGCCTACAATCAAGGTGCTTCTGGCAGATTTAAATACGGAGCTTCTGGACAAAATCAGAGAGAATCTGGACACCCTGGAGGATATCTATCATCTGATTGACGATTCGATCATAGAGGAGCCACCTATTTCCATTCGAGATGGCGGTATGATCAGGGAGGGATTCAGTGAGAACATAGATTCTCTCAGGAATGCCAAGACGGACGGAAAGAACTGGCTTGCCGCTCTGGAAGAGGAAGACAGGGAACGCACCGGCATTAGGAATCTGAGGATCAAATATAACAAGGTGTTTGGCTATTATTTCGAAGTGACCAATTCCTACAAGCATCTTGTTCCGGAAGACTATGTGAGGAAACAGACACTCGCGAATGCGGAGCGCTACACCACGCCCAGGTTAAAGGAACTGGAGGATACGATCTTAAACGCGGAGGATAAGCTTTCCTCCCTGGAATATGATCTTTTCTGTCAGATCAGAGACGCTATCGCCGAGGAAGTAGAACGTATACAGCGGACTGCACGTGCGATTGCCAAGTTGGATGTCATGGCAGCGCTGTCCTATGTGGCGGAGCGAAATCAATATGTTCGCCCGTCCTTGAATGAAAAGGGCGTTATCGATATTAAGGACGGCAGGCATCCGGTGGTGGAGCAGATGATCACCAATGATATGTTTATTGCCAATGACACGTACCTGGATAACCAGAAGCATTGCATCGCTGTGATTACAGGTCCGAATATGGCCGGAAAATCCACTTATATGCGTCAGACGGCGCTTATTGTACTGATGGCGCAGATAGGCTCCTTCGTCCCGGCCAGAAAGGCAAATATCGGCATTGTAGACCGTATCTTCACCCGTGTGGGAGCTTCGGACGATCTATCCAGCGGACAGTCTACCTTTATGGTGGAAATGAATGAAGTAGCCAATATACTGCGGAATGCCACATCTGACAGCCTTCTTGTACTGGATGAGATCGGGCGTGGAACGTCTACTTTTGACGGGCTTAGTATCGCGTGGGCCGTAATTGAACATATCAGTAACCGGAAGATTCTTGGCGCCAAAACGCTGTTCGCAACGCACTATCATGAGTTGACCGAACTGGAAGGCAAGATGGATAATGTGAATAATTACTGTATCGCCGTGAAAGAAAAGGGGGACGATATCGTGTTCCTGCGCAAGATCATTAAGGGCGGTGCGGATAAAAGCTACGGTATCCAGGTGGCGAAGCTGGCCGGCGTGCCTGATATGGTCATAGACCGTGCGAAGGAGATTGTCCAGCAACTCAGCGATAATGATATCACCGAGAAGGTGCAGAATATCGAGATCAATATTAAGAATGAGAAGCGCAAACCGGTGAAATATGACGAGGTTGATTTAGAGCAGATGTCGCTTTTTGATACCGTCAGGGATGAGGACGTTATCAAGGAACTGCAGGAAATCGATGTGGGAAATCTGACACCGATCGATGCTTTGAATGTGCTGTATCGACTGCAGACGAAGCTTAAGAATCGATGGTAGCAAAGAATGCGAAAAGAGCAAGAAATCAACCTTAGAAGACATGTGAAGAACAAAAAAGACGGGAGTAACAAGGACAAGGCGAATTATGGCGGTTATTAATGTTTTGGATCATCAGACGATTGATAAGATTGCGGCGGGGGAGGTGGTGGAGCGGCCCTCAAGTGTGGTGAAAGAACTGGTGGAGAATGCAATCGATGCCAGGGCAAATGCCGTCACTGTGGAAATCAAGGACGGGGGTACCTCGATGATCCGCGTCACGGACAACGGGGGCGGCATCGATAAGAACCAGATTCGGAATGCCTTTTTACGGCATGCTACCAGCAAGATTACTTCAGCAGATGATTTGACCGACTTAGTCAGTCTTGGATTTCGAGGAGAGGCTCTCGCCAGTATTGCGGCAGTATCCATGGTAGAGTTGATCTCCAGAGTACCGGAGGACCTGACAGGAATACGGTATGTGATCGAGGGCGGCAAGGAAAAAGAGCAGGAGGAGATCGGGGCGCCGGAAGGTACCACGATTCTGGTTCGGAATCTTTTCTACAACACGCTGCCCCGCAAAAAATTCCTGAAGTCACCACAGACGGAAGGCTCCTATGTGGCTGACCTGATGGAGCATCTGGCCCTGTCCAATCCGCAGATTTCTTTTAAATTCATCATGAATGGGCAGACAAGATTCTATACTACTGGCAACAATGAATTGAGGGAGATCATCTATCGCATCTATGGACGAGACATTGCATCGCAGTTGATTTCCTTTACGCGCAGGGAAGATGGAATGACCATCAGCGGTTTTCTGGGAAAACCTGTACTGAACCGCGCCAACCGTAACTACGAGATCTTCTATATTAACGGAAGATACATTAAGAGTTCACTGATCAGCAAATCTATCGAGGAGGGATACCGGGAATATTTGATGCAGCATAAGTTTCCGTTCTGTGTACTCCATTTTCAGATTGATACAAGACGGATCGATGTCAATGTGCATCCAACCAAGATGGAAGTGCGTATTGCGGATGGACAGGCGTTCTACGAGGAGGTTAGCCAGGCGATTCATACTGCTCTGCATGAGGAGGAAATGATTCCGGAAGTGAAATTGACGGAGACGAAAGAAGAATCAGCCAGGCCGAAGCCAAAAGAATCTGTGCCGGAACCGTTCGAGAAGAAGCGGCTGGCCGCAATGCCGCAAGTATCTTCCTCCGAGGCGATCAACCGGATTTATCAGAATAATAAGACCGAAACAGTCAAAATAAGAGAAAATCAGGATTCGGCAAAGACGGTAGAATATGAGAAGACTCTATCTGAGGAGCATCCTAAGACAAATATGCTCAATTCGCCTGTTGATTATCATGGTGTGCGAGAGGAGTCTGTAAATCCTTCCGTCGATTATCATGGTGTGCGAGAGGAGTCTGCAAATCCACCTGTCGATTATCATGCTATGCAAGAAGAGTCTGAAAATTTACTTGACGATCATCATGCAAGGAGGGAAGAATCCGCAAATTTACTTGACGATCATCATGCAAAGAAGAAAGGACCTGCAAATTCAATTGGCAATCTTTATACAGGGAAAGAAGACATTGCAGATTCTCCCGTGCAGATGGAACTGTTTGCGGACAAGATATTATCGGAACCTGCCAGACAGCAGTTTGAATTGATCGGACAGCTTTTTGATACTTACTGGTTGATCTCTTATCAGGACAAGCTTTTGATCATAGACCAGCATGCCGCACACGAAAAAATAAAGTATGAGCGGTTCATGAAGCAGTTCCATGAGCACAGTATCGTCTCTCAGACACTGAATCCGCCATTGGTAGTGACTATGACAGGCAAGGAAAAGGATTGTTACCTCAGGCATGCGGAGGACTTTGAGGCTCTTGGATTTATGATCGAGGAGTTTGGGGGCAACGACTATGCCGTCCGGGGCGTTCCCATGGATCTCTACGGCTATGATGAGAAGGATTTTTTTCATGAAATACTGGATGAACTGGCTGGAGAATCCTCCGTTGGCACACCGGAGAGTATCCGGGTGAGAATCGCCACGATGGCATGCAAGGCGGCGGTGAAAGGCAATATGAGGCTGAACAGGCAGGAGGCAGAACAACTGATCGATGAATTACTGACACTGGACAATCCATATAATTGCCCACATGGTAGACCGACGATTATTTCCATGAGTAAATATGAACTGGAGAAGAAGTTTAAGAGGATAGTGAATTGATAAGAACGGAAAACAGACCAGCACTTGTTATCCTGACCGGACCGACGGCTGTGGGTAAATCGGATCTTTCCATTGCACTGGCCAGGCAGATTGATGGTGAGATCATCTCCGCGGATTCCATGCAGGTGTATCGGCATATGAATATAGGTTCTGCCAAGATTATGCCGGAACAGATGGGCGGTATTCCTCATCACCTGATTGATGTGTTGGAGCCCACGGAAGAGTTTAATGTGGTGTCTTTTCAGAGGCTGGCCAGAGAGGCTGTACAGAATATCTATGATAGAAGACATATTCCTGTCGTGGTGGGCGGCACCGGTTTCTATATCCAGGCGTTGTTGTACGACATTGATTTTACGGAGAATGATGAGGATACCGCGCTGCGCACCCGATTGGAAAAGACAGCCAGGGAACAGGGATGTGAGGTGCTATATGAATATTTGAGGAGTATTGACCCGGAATCCTGTGAGACCATTCACGCCCATAATGTAAAGCGTGTGATCCGAGCTATCGAGTTTTACGAGAAGACCGGCCTGAAAATTTCGGAACATAACAGAGAGCAGCGGGAACGCACATCTCCCTACAATTTTGCCTACTTCGTGTTGAATGACGACAGGGAGCGGTTGTACGGCAGGATTGATGCAAGAGTGGATCAGATGATGGAAGAAGGGCTGGTGGAAGAGGTGGCTTCCCTTGCCGAAACGGGCTGTACGAGGGATATGGTATCCATGCAGGGACTCGGCTATAAGGAGATACTGGATTATCTGGATCAAAAGATCTCTCTGGAAGAAGCGGTGTATACGCTGAAGCGGGATACCAGACACTTCGCCAAAAGGCAGCTGACATGGTTCCGCAGGGAAAAGGAAGTGATCTGGATCAACAAACCGGCATTCGACTACGACAACAAACGTATGTTAGACTATATGACAACGGTACTCCGTGAAAAAGGAATTCTGTGAAGCATTTCCCCAAAAAATGAAAATATCTTGCAAAAGCTGATTTCTCAATATTTGCGGAGATTTTATAACGTCAGGAACTTATTATCGATATAAAAATTCGATGTAAAAAATAAAATCAATGCCAGACGTTGTGTACTAGCTTAACTTAATGACATTGAATATAAAATGGCAGACAAAAGAAAGGTAAATTTACATTTATGACAGAATTGATAAATCAATATGCCGGATTCGGCATTTCGGAACCGGTGGTACATTTCGGGGAGGAAATTCTCGATTCCCTGAAAGAGCGTTTCCGGCTGATCGATGAAACCGCAGAATACAACCAACTGAAAGTGATCCGTGCCATGCAGGAATGCAGGGTCAGCGAGGCATGTTTGTCAGGGACAACAGGTTACGGCTATAATGATCTGGGAAGAGATACCCTGGAACAGGTATATGCGGCGCTGTTTCACACGGAGGATGCACTGGTGCGTCCGCAGATTACCTGCGGTACCCATGCACTGGCGCTTGCCCTGATGAGCAATCTGCGTCCCGACGACGAACTTCTTTCCCCGGTGGGAAAGCCCTATGACACGCTGGAGGAAGTAATCGGAATACGCCCGTCAAAGGGTTCGCTCAAAGAATACGGCATTTCCTACAGACAGGTGGAGCTGCTTCCGGACGGTTCCTTTGATTATGACGGCATTCGTGCCGCCATAGGCGGGAAGACGAGGCTGGTCACGATTCAGCGTTCCAAGGGATATCAGACCAGGCCGACCCTGTCTGTTGCGCGGATCGGAGAATTAATCCGTTTTATCAAGGATATCAAACCGGACGTCATCTGCATGGTTGATAACTGCTACGGTGAATTTGTGGAGCGGATAGAGCCCACCGACGTGGGGGCGGATATGGTGGTCGGCTCTCTTATCAAGAATCCCGGTGGCGGCCTCGCTCCGATTGGTGGATATATCGTCGGTAAAAGGGAGTATGTGGAGAACGCTGCATACCGTCTGACTTCTCCGGGACTAGGCAAAGAAGTGGGCGCCTCGCTCGGTATCTTATCTTCTTTTTACCAGGGACTGTTCCTTGCTCCTACTGTGACTGCAAACGCGCTTAAAGGCGCAATTTTTGCCGCTAATATATATGAGAAAATTGGCTTTCCAGTGATTCCTAACGGACAGGAGAGCAGACATGACATCATACAGGCAGTTACCTTTGGTTCTCCGGAAGGCGTAATCGCATTTTGTCAGGGAATTCAGGCAGCGGCTTCAGTGGATAGCTTCGTGACGCCGGAGCCCTGGGATATGCCAGGCTATGATTCTCCGGTCATTATGGCGGCGGGAGCCTTTGTATCCGGTTCTTCCATAGAACTGAGCGCAGACGGTCCCATCAAGCCGCCCTACGCGGTCTATTTCCAAGGCGGACTGACCTTCCCCCACGCCAAGCTCGGCATCCTGAAAACCCTGCAGAACTTGATAAACCAGGGACTGGTCACTGTTGATTTCCATAATGTCAGACGCGTCCGGCTTAACAAAATAACATAGATCTGTGAACTGATACAAACTTTGCAGCCACAAACTTTTATTAAATTTTACCATTTTTTGTATACATCAAAAAGTGGTTGTGATAAAATGAGCGTTGAGAAAGGAGTGCCTGATTCATATGCATAAGAATAATTGGGCTTGTTTTCTGTTGATCCTGGCAGGTATTGTCATCGGCGGTTTTATCGGGAATCTTTTTCCGAGTACATGGCTGAATTATGGCCAGTCTTTCGGTCTGTCGGCGCCATTGGTACTTGACCTTGGAATCTTAAGCGTCACATTTGGTCTGTCGATTAAGATAACGATTGCAAGCATACTGGGGATTGCAGCGGCAATCGTTATCTACCGGTTTATTTGACCAGGTGTAACAGTCCAGCCTTCGGGCTTCACTGTTACGATCAGGTATCCATGGATTGATATGCCGGCTGCCTTGTTATGAAAGCTGAATTTGATCCGGAACCTTTGCCCGTCATTGAAGGAGAGAGAAGCTGTCGGGAAAGAGGTTGCATGAAATTAAACAAGAGTGAGAACAATGAATACTATAAGATGCAGAATCTTCCATATGAGAAATTTATTTCCTATGGAAGTGGATCGCTCACAGACTCGGAGCTGTTGGCGATTCTCCTGAGAACGGGAACCAGAGGAATCAGCGCCAACGAGCTCGGAGAAGAGGTTTTGTTAAAGACTGCCAGCTACGGCAACGGCTTGGCCGGTCTCTATCATATCCCACTCAGGGAACTGCAGAAGATCGATGGCATTGGAGAGGTGAAGGCTATCCAATTAAAGACTGTTGCGGAACTAAGCACAAGGATGGCACAGTCCAAGGCCAAAGATCGGCTTTGTTTTGATCGGCCCGATACGATAGCCGACTATTACATGGAGCGGTTCCGGCATGAAAATGTGGAATATATCATGCTTCTTCTGGTAGACTGTGGCATGCATCTGATCGAGGAATATATTCTCTCGAAGGGAACGGTCAACGCATCCTTGGTTTCTCCCAGAGAAGTATTTATTCATGCGCTGCAGGTGCAGGCTTCCGGCATTATGCTGTTGCATAACCATCCGGGAGGGAATCCGGCTCCCAGTGATAACGATTTGAAAGTTACGGAACGCATCCGGAAAGTGGGTAAACTCACAGATATACCGCTCCTCGATCATATTATTATCGGGGACAATAAATATTTTAGTTTCAGAGAGAGCAATTTAATGACAGAAATGCCTGAGACTGGAAATAGAAAGTAAGTAGAAAGAGAGGAATCGCTGCATTGGCTAACAACGTTTTTGGAATCGATTTGGGAACAAGTAATATCAAGATATATAATCGTGCGGACGATGAGGTTTTTGTCGAGAAAAACATGATTGCCATCGAGAATAAGAAAAACCTTTTCGCCTACGGAGATTCGGCCTTTGAGATGTACGAGAAAGCGCCGGGCAATATTCATATTTCTTATCCCTTAAGCAATGGTGTCATAGCAGATATTCAGAACATGGAGCTGCTTGTCAGATATTTTCTGAATGATTTGATGAAAAACAATATCAAACCCGCCGATTACTATATTGCTGTACCATGGGACGTGACGGAGGTGGAGAAACGTGCGTTCAAGGATCTGATCAAGGAATCCAATGTCAAAGCCCGCAAGGTCATGGTCGTGGATAAGGCGGTTGCCGATGGTCTAGGCATGGGTATAGACGTCAAAAATTCTCAGGGAGTTCTGGTGGTCAATGTGGGGTTTGACACGACGGAAGTATCTATTCTGTCTTTGGGAGGCATTGTCTTAAGCAAGCTGATTAAGGTGGGCGGACGCAAGTTTGACGACGCTATCAAGGCGGCTGTACGTAGGGAGTTCAGCCTGATTATCGGGGGAAAGACAGCCGAAGTGGTCAAGATCTCTCTGATGGAGCTGGAGGAAGCACAGTCCGGCGCCGTAGTATATGGAAGAGATATCGTCACAGGACTCCCCATTGAACGCGAAATTCCGACATCCTTAGTGGATGAATGTCTGATTGAACATTTTAACACGATCATAGATAATGTCAAAGTTATTCTGGAGCGCACGCCGCCAGAGCTTGCGGCCGATATTTACCGACATGGAATCTATCTGACCGGAGGGGCTTCCCAGGTAAGTAAGTTGGCACAGCTGATGAGCAAGGGCACCGGTCTTAAGGTTAATGTCTCCGAGAATCCGGTAACCAGCGTAGCGCTGGGACTGGCCAAGGTCATCAATGATGATAATTATAAAACGGTAGCATATGCGATAGAAGGAATGAGTAAATGAGTCCAATCGTAAAAAGAAAAGGAGAGAAATTTACTTTACCGGGTAAATATCTCCTTTTTATTTTAACAATCCTGTGCACCGGTATGGTGCTGCTTACCTTTAATACTACTGTTTTCAGCGGTCCATTAAGTACGGTGGCCGGATATACGATCGTTCCTTTTGCGGAGGGAATCAGTTCTGTCGGAAGTTGGCTTGCCAACCGTTCTGAGGAGCTGGCACAGATAAGGGATCTGATCGCAGAGAATGAAAATCTGAAACAGCAGGTGGATGAATTGACGATTGAGAATACCAGACTGCAGCAGGACCGTTATGAGCTGACGAATCTGAGAGAGCTGTACAGTCTGGATGCCCAATATGACGAATACGAGAAGACTGGCGCGCGTATCATAGCCAGAGACTCAGGTAACTGGTTCTATTCTTTTGTGATCAATAAGGGAGAACAGGATGGAATCGCCGTGGGCATGAATGTGATGGCGGGCAGCGGTTTGGTTGGCCGGGTCGTGGATGTGGGTTCCAACTGGTCAAAGGTTAAAGCAATCATAGCGGACGATTCCAATGTAAGTGCCATGGTATTATCAAGTTCAGACAACATGATCGTATCCGGAAATCTGAAGCTATACGCCACAGGTGTGATTGAGTTTGAACAGCTGATCGACAGTGCCGACACTGTTGTGGAGGGAGATAAGATCGTCACTTCCAACATCAGCGATATCTATCTGCCGGGTATTCTGATCGGTTATATCAATAAGATCAACCAGGATTCCAATAATCTGACTAAATCCGGGTATATTACGCCTGCAGTTGATTTTGAGCATCTGGAAGAGGTGCTTGTTATTATGCAGTTGAAGCAGTCGATTGAGGAATAGCGTCCTGTCAGAAGGACATGACAGTAACAG
>CAYXKS010000076.1:0-12113 GCA_964465725.1 uncultured Bacteroides sp.
TACAGCCAGGAAAATGAGGAAATTCAAGGGGATCGAGTTTCCGAGAACACACAGTATGAGTGAGGGGTAAATATGTATAAGATATGCATTGCAGATGATGAAAAATATGTATTGAAAAGTATTACGCAGAGAATCGAAAAAAGTGGTATGGAGCTGGAAGTGTCCGGGACAGCCAGAAACGGATTGGAAGCATTGGATTTGTATGACAAAGTCAGGCCGGATATTTACTTTGTGGATATCAATATGCCCATAATCAGCGGACTTGACCTGATCGACAGGATCAGAAAAGAAGAGCCTGACACAAATACACAATTTATTATTATCAGCGGTTACGATGATTTTGCCTATATGAAACGGGCCATTCAGTTGGGCGTGATCAATTATATTAAAAAGCCGATCCTGCAGCAGGAATTTACTGATATGCTCCTGGATGTCTTCAGACAACTGGAGAATGCGGAAAAGAAAGAGAAAGAGGAAAACGGGCAGAGTGTTTCATGGAATGATTTCTGGCAGGACAGGCAGAGGAAAATTTTGGAGGGATCTTTTCTTCTCATCCGGAAAGGCAATATTGAAAATGAGTCGAAACAGATCCTGGAAATGGTGGACAGATATTTTGGACAGCGAAAATGCATAGCGATTTATTTTTACGGAGCACAGAATATATTGATGTTGTTCATTGAAAACATATATCTGGACGGAAAGGATCTGGATAAATTGTCGGAAAGTGATGTCCTTTCCGGGGCCTCGCAGATTATTTATTATTCGGGAAAATGTTATGATCTTGAGATGCTGATGGGCGAATTTGAGGACATGCTCAATATCAGGTTTTATCATCCTGAATATCGGATGATGAAATTACGGAAGATGGCCGGAAAGAAGACAGATATCAATTATGAGGCCTTTGATGCAGCGCTGGATGATATGGATGAAGATCATTATACAGAATGTGTGGACAGGATATGGAAGCCAATATTGGAAGAGGAAAAGTGCTGCTGTATGATCAGGCAGGTGTTCCATACCCTGATTCTGACGATCGCCAATAAATATACGAAGTACGATATTCTGATACCTGGAAGACTTAGACTGGCGCTTTTTCCGTTCTCCATGTCTGTCTATGAAAATAAAAGGGAAATGCTGCAGAGTTTAAAAGAATATTCTGCGGAGCTAAATGCTTTGATCGGGGAGATGATGTCTAAAAGTGAGCTGGTGGATAATGTGGTCTGGTATATTGAGCAGCATTTCAGGGAAGAAATCAGTCTTGGAGAACTGGCGGAGCATTTCTTTGTAGTGCCGGCGTATCTTTCCAGGAAATTTAAGGAGAGGAAAAAGTGTACGGTCATGCAGTATTTGGAGAATATACGTCTGCGTAAGGCGCGTGAACTGCTTGAAACCTCATCTTTGCCGATTTCGGATATCGCGCAGGAGGTAGGGTATAATGATTCCAATTACTTTGCAAGGAGTTTCAGAAAGGTATATGGAGTGTCGCCCCGGGAATATCGGAATTTGGATGAAAGGACATCGTGATAAATCGGACGAATCTGAACATAAATGCGCAGATCCGTCCGATTTGGTTTATAGAACTTGTCCTTTTTTGACAAAAAGTCCGTGGATATAAAATATAATTCGACATAATGCCTGCAAAAGTGTAAAAATGTGCTGATAATATGTCAAAATCGTACTAGAAAGAGAGCCTCCGGACAAATAATATATACATATCAACCAAGAAATGTTGGCGGATTGAGTAGAGAGAAAGGAAAGAGGTAGACGTATGAAGAAGAAAAAGTTATTGGCATTGTTGGTAGGCTTGAGTGTAATATGCACAGGATGTGGAGGAGGAGCAGGTTCAGGTGCAAATACGGATTCGGACAATACTGCAGCGACAAATGATGAGGCTGCAACGTCCGACGGGACACAGACAACAGATTCAGAATCTGCGGACTCATCTTCAGATGGGAAGAAAGTAGTAAGTTTTTACAGTTGGGCAGGAGATTCGGAACAGGAATTTGAAAAGGCCATTGTAGCGCAGTATGAAAGGGAACATCCGGATGTGGATATTCAGGAAAACTATATTCCGTATGCCGAATATCTGAGTAAAATCAATACGATGGCGGCCGCGGACAGTATGCCGGATATCTTTAAACTTCCGGAGGGGAATGTATTTGAGTGGGGAGAAAAAGGAGTACTGCTGGATCTGAAACCTCTGTATGAAGAGGCTGGAGTGCAGCCTTCCGATATCGCTGTGGAATCCACTATTTTTGCCACAGATGAAAATCTCTGGTCGGTTGGGTACAATGTAACGACTATATGTCTGTTCTATAACAAAGAGTTGCTGGAGCAGAGTGGGATTGAGTTTCCCTCCATTGATGCAGCCTCTCCCTGGTCCTGGGATGAATTCGTGGAAAATGCCAAGAAGATCACAAAGGACAGCAACGGAAACGGTCCGGATGATGAGGGATTTAATCCTGATGATATAACGGTATACGGAACCATGATGCCTACTGACTGGACTAAATTTATACCACTGCTCCATACCAACGATTCAGGAATCCTGAATGAAGCAGGGACGGATCTGGCGATCAGTTCTGAATCGGGTATCGAGGTAATCCAGGCAATTTCAGACCTGGGCAATGAGATACACTGTGCGCCTTCCATAGGCATGGCCAAGGGAGCTTTCTCAGATGCATCGGCGATGCTGATGAACGGCCAGGTAGGTATGGTAATTGATGGCGGCTGGGCCGTAGGCAATTATACGAATGAAGGATTTGATGTGGGTATAGCGCCACTTCCGGCATTTAAACGCCCGGCAGATATCAGCTGGACGGCGGGATGCTGTATGTCGCCTGGCGCTGCTGAAAATAAAGAGGCATTTGATTTTTACCTGTATTTTACGAACTTCATGAATTCTATTCAGGCGGCATTGGATCATGGTGTTTCGCTTGGAGGCCTTCCTCAGACATTGGAAGTTTTTGACGGGGGAGAAAATGAAGAGAAATGGATTTCCACGTATACGAAGGTAGATGCAACCGAAATATGTGCGGCTATTAAGAATATTTTGCAGGCGGATACAACTGTTCTGGGTGACAATGTCAGAGTTAAGAACTTCCCTGTTATTGTGGATAATACCATTGTTCCTGCGTTGGACAACGTATGGCTGGGAGAGATGTCGGCGAAAGAAGCTCTGGAATCTCTTGATTTGTCGGAAAGTATAGACGGATACTGGAAGTAGAATCAATATATTCTGTAAGGTTTACGTAACAGTGAAGCCGAAGGATGAGCTGTTAAGGATTCGCATAGAAACATAAACGGAAAGCAAGGGGTGTCTGACCTGGTAGCAGGCGGACACCCTCGCTGTATCCGGAGACGGAAAAAGCAGGATGAAGGAGTGCTGATATGAGGCGGAATAAAAAAATGACAATAAAGGAAAAGTCACAGCTGAAGTGGGGGTATTTTTTTATCGCTCCGGCTATCATTGGATTGGTATGTTTTAATTTCGGGCCGATGCTGTTCAGTATGTGGATCAGTTTAACAAAGTGGGATGTGATCACACCGCAGGAATATATTGGGATTCAGAATTATCTTAATCTGTTCAAGGACCCTTTGGTGGCTAAATCATTGCAGGTAACCATATATTATACGCTGATGAGTGTTCCGCTGGTGACCTGTATTCCCTTACTGATAGCGATGCTTTTGAATACGAAAGTAAAAGGAATGTCTGTTTTCAGGACGATTTTCTATATTCCATCCATTGTGCCGGTGGTGGCCAGCTCAGCGATCTGGATGTATATTTACAATCCCATGTATGGTCTGTTGAACAGTATTATTAAGGCGATGGGAGGACATACACACAATTTTATATTCAGCCCGAAGGAGGTTCTTCCCTCCCTGGCGGTGATGGCTGTTTGGGCTGCAGGCAATACCGTAGTCATTTATCTGGCTGGTCTGCAGGGTGTATCCAGGCAGCTGTATGAAGCAGCAGAGATAGATGGAGCCGGTGCGTTCGCCAGATTCAGGAATATAACGATACCCATGATGACGCCCATCATTTTTTACAATCTTGTGATGGCTATAATCGGTTCTCTGCAGACATTTACACAGTCGTATATTATGACAGAAGGAGGGCCGTCCAATGCAAGCCTTTTCTATTCTCTGCTGGTATACCGTACGGCATTTAAGACTTCCCAGATGGGATACTCTGCTGCGATGAGCTGGGTTTTGTTTGTCATTATTGCCCTGCTCACAGCAATCGTGTTTAAGACGTCGGACAGATGGGTTATTTATGAGAATGGAGATTGAAGATGAAAAAGAAAAACAGAGGAAAAACAGTATCTTATTTTTTGTTGGTCGTGATTTCAATCATAATGCTCTTCCCATTTTTCTGGATGGTTCGAAGCGCCTTTATGTCAAATCGTGAGATTATGACCGTACCGATTCAATGGCTGCCGAGTCATTATAATTTTGACAATTTCCGGGATGCATTCAGGAGAGCCCCGTTTTCCAGGTACTTTGTAAATTCTATAATTATAGTTGTCATCAATGTGGCGGGAAGTGTGCTTAGTTCCAGTTTTATTGCATTTGGTTTCTCAAGACTGCGCTTTGCGGGGAAAAATCTGTGGTTTGCCCTGCTTCTATCCACGATGATGATTCCACAGACAGTGCTTATGATACCACAATTTCTGCTCTGGCAGTCTGTGGGAGCATATAACACATTCATACCTTTGACACTTCCGTGCTTTTTCGGCAGTGCCTTCAATGTCTTTCTGGTCAGACAGTTTTATGCGGGAATTCCGAAGGAGTATGATGAGGCGGCGTTGGTGGACGGAGCCAGCTATTTTACCATATATCTGAAGATTATCGTTCCAATGGCCAAACCGGTGTTATGTTCGGTAGCTGTGTTCGCCTTTATGAATACCTGGAATGACTTCATGGGACCGCTGCTTTATCTGGATAAGGAAAATCTGAAAACAGTTTCGCTGGCACTGCAGAATTTTATGGGACAGCATGTCAGTGAATGGAACCTGATGATGGCTTTGTCTTCTGTGATCACTCTGCCGATGATCGTAGTATATTTCGTGGCGCAGAGATATTTCATAGAAGGAATTACTTTCTCAGGTTTGAAAGGATAAAAGAACAAGAGAGGAGAGAAGAAGATGCAGTTTGATTTAAGGGAGATACCATTCAGTATCAGAGGAAGCTATATGGCAGTATCCAGCCATGAAAAAAATTTCCGTGGATGGGGAAACGAAAAGGGAATATTCTTAAGGACGGTACACGGCAATGCTCAGAAGCCAATGGTGGCCAGAATCCAGCCGACTATGCGCGGAGAAGAATGCGATTATCAGGTGACGGCCACACCGGAGAAAGTAACACTTACACTGGAAGAGGGAGAGTTGACATTAGTCTATGAGGATTCCTGCACCCTTTTGATCGGGGGAGAAGGACAGGGCGTCGGGGTGAGACTCGACTTTATGCCGGGAGAAGTGTTTGACTTTATCCAGCCTGTATTGTCCGGGAATGAGACATGGTATATGGCGGATTGTTTTAAGAATTGTATGAGATATATGCTCTTTGCACAGTCGGGGAAGGCTTCGCTTGACCAGGAGTGGGTAATCAGTGGATCAAAGTACTGTAAATTTGATGTACAGGAAGAAAACGGCAGTTTTACATTGGTGATTGAGGAAGTCAGAGATTCCTGGAGCAGACGGAATGTATCCTTTGATGTGAAGGAAGCCTGTAGAAAATCCGCAGAAAGTTTCAGAAAGTTCTGCGACTCTATGCCCTTTGTCCCGGAGGAGTATGAGGAGACGAGGGAAAAGGCGGCCTATGTGAACTGGAGCAGTATTGTGGACAGCCAGGGATTCCTGAAACGGGAGGCTATGTTCATGTCCAAGAATTGGATGTGTAACGTGTGGAGCTGGGATCACTGCTTCAACGCCATAGCGCTTTCCTATAAGAACCCGAAGGAAGCATGGGAGCAGTTCATGATCATGTTTGATCATCAGAGCGCTACAGGAAGAATTCCGGACAGTATTAATGACGCAATCATTGTTGATAATTATTGTAAGCCGCCTGTTCATGGGTGGGCACTGCTCCAACTCAGAAAACATATGGAACTGAGCAGAGGACAGTTGGAAGAAGCTTATGAGAAACTGGGAAAGTGGACACAGTGGTGGCTGAATTACAGAGATCAGGATAAGGATGGGTTGTGTGAATATACCCATGGCAATGATTCGGGATGGGATAATTCTACGGCTTTTCGTATGCTTCCGCCGGTTACGCTGCCTGATCTTGCGGCGTTTCTTATTATTCAGATGGAAGTATTATCGGATCTGGCAAGAGAGACAGGGCGGATGGCGGACAGTCAGATGTGGCTGGACAGAGCGCATGGGATGATGGAAGCTATGGAAGCAAAGCTGTTTCAGGATGGAAAACCGTGTGCGCTTCAGACTGTTACGGGGAAGAAAGTTGAGAATGAGAGCCTGATCCTGTATCTCCCTGTTATACTGGGGAAACGCCTGCCGGATGAGATTCGGGAATATTTGGTATCCCAGCTGAAGAGCGGAGGATTCCTCACCGACCACGGACTGGCTACGGAAAATCCGGCCAGCGAACTGTATGAGTCTGATGGATATTGGCGTGGACCGGTATGGGCTCCCAGTACGATGCTTATTGTGGATGGCTTATGGCAGTGTGGGGAGAAGGAACTGGTAAGAGAGATTACACGCAGATTCTGTGATGACGTAAAACAAAGCGGATGTGCCGAGAATTTCGATGCACTTACCGGAGAAGGGCTGAGAGACAGAGCGTACACCTGGACGGCGAGTGTGATGCTGGTGATGGCGCATGAATATCTGGAAATACAACCGTGAGAAACTGATGGGAATGTATGCCGCTGACGCGGCGGAATGAGAGGAAAAGAATGGCGATACAATGTGTGTTGGAAAAGGACGGAAGCTTCTCAGTGCGAAATTCGGGAAGAGATTATCTTAAAAACTGTTATCCGGGTGTGGACGGGCATTCCCTCAGGGTTCTTCGTGTTGAACAAGAGGAAGATAAAATTATATGGGAGACTGAGGATGGAAAGCTTGGGTGCAGAATAGAAGATCAGAAGGAAGACAGCTTCGTATTATATTTTTTCCTGGAAGATTACAGGGCGAATATCCATACATTATATTTGATACATCAGGCCGATATGCAGGCGGAAGGATTCTATCAGGCTGCAGAAGGAATGGGACGTGATACCGGTTATCTGACAAAGGAGAGTCTGATGAACAAGTCTGATGTTATGAGTTATGGATTGTGTTCCCTGAATGGTGATAAGGGTGCGTTGACGATCTATCAGACCAGTCAGAAACATTACCAGGTAGTGTTCGAAGTGCAGGCGGAAAAAAAGAATCTGTATACTGACGGAAGCGGGCAATGGAATGAGGCGCAGTTGATGCGGATATCCTGTGGGATACGGTTGGAGAACACAGGGAGAAGTGATGAGAAGTTTGCGCCATTCAAATTCCTGTACACAGAGACAGTGGAGGAAGGACTGGAGCATGCGGCACGGGAGATTGGACAGAATATGTCGGCCAGACTCACGGCACCGGCGGCATATCACTGGTGTTCCTGGTATTATTGTTATCACAATTTTGACTTTACGCAGTTGACCGAATATTTGCAAGGATTCAGAGAGATGGCGGAAAGTCCGCACATCAAATATTTTCAGGTTGATGCGGGATATTTTCCGTCTGCGGGTGACTGGCTGGAGCCTAATGCACGCTTCCCTGAAGGATTGAAGCCTGTTTTTGATAAGATTAAAGAGGCAGGATATATCCCGGGAATATGGATCGGCGCATTTATGGTAGGAAACAGGAGCAGACTGTACCGGGAGCATCCGGACTGGGTGTTATATGATCTGGATGGGAATCCGATCCGTCCCTGGATCACGGACAACGAACCCAAACCGTGGGGGTATCAGGATGAAGAATACTATTGTCTTGATACATCCCACCCGGATGCCATGGCCTATATGCGCCATGTATTTATGACACTTCGGGAGTGGGGCGCTACAATGTTTAAGACAGACTTTATGCTCTGGGGCCTGCAGGACAGCAGCAGGGTGAAACGCCATACGCCGGGAAAGACATCGGTGGAATATTTCAGAGATTTGTTGCAGATGATTCGGGAGTCGATCGGAGAAGAGAGTTATTGGCTTGGCTGTATTGCACCGTTTATTCCCTTTGTAGGATATGCGGACGGCATGCGGATTGCTGGGGACGTAGGTTCTGCCTGGAATGGTGAATTTGGTCCGCAGAATATGATGAAATGTCTGGTCGGTAATAATTATACGAATCACAATTATTATCAAACGGACCCGGATGCAGTAATGTTACGGGATTTTCAGATACGTTTATCTGAGCGGGAGATTATCAGCCTGGCGTTACTGGCAGCGGTATCAGGAAGCTGTATCTATACGTCTGATCCGTTACATAAAATTGCGGAGGACAGAGTAGAATTGTTCCGTTTTATAGAGCCTGACGGAAGAAATAAGCCGTATTTGCCATTTCTTGAACAGGAACGCCCCGAAATAGTTATGGTGCACAGAAGAGAAAGCAAAGGGCTGGTATTCATTCTGAACAAGACGGAGAGGGTTCTGAAGGAGACTTACGGCATGGATGAACTCGGACTGGATTCAGAATGGAGTCTGTTCGATTTCCGCAGCGGCATGAAGGAGAATTTGTGGAATGGGCGGCTGGTAGTGGATATTCCACCGCATGGTTGTAAGCTATATCTGATAGATAAAAGGGATGCAGTGACAATAGATCAGAAGCGTCTGTGGAACAATCTTAAATAATGAAAAGTCAGTAGAAATTCACAGACTCCGGACAGGATTATTTCCTGGACGGAGTCTGTGAATTTTCTGTCAGTATATTTTTGGATGTTTTTTTAAGTCAGTTCAGCCATCTTTCAATTGCAGGATATGCATTACAGAGAGCCTGAATTATAATGGAAGTCTTCTTTATGTCTGGACAGCGCTGCCTGAATGGAGTAGAATAGACATGTTTTAAGACAAAGAGCCTATAAACTGTTTTTGAATGGTTCTTTAGGGGAATAATATTACAGAGTGTAAGGCCAGAGGTGGAGTTTATGGATAAAAATGAAGGAGAATTGGTCGTAGGCGGTTATCGGTTTGCGACAATCGCAGATGCGGAGACAGCCAGAATGGAGAAGAAGAAAATAGATAATCTGGAGCAGCATCTTGATTTTCGCAATACGCAGAATATTTTGCTGGTATATAATAAAGCGATTGACAACAGGGTTTTTCTGACGCCGCTGGGCATGGCTTATTTACAGAAAATACAGAATCAGTTGATCAAATGCGGTGTGCCGGAGGAGAAAATAAGACCGATTCCTTTATACGCAACCTTCAGCAACAAGACCGAGAATAACAGCTCCATCAGGAGAAGCTTCGAGTTGCACAGGGAGAAAGTGGAGTATCGCGGACGTTTTATTACATCCGTGTGTATTAATGTGTTGATGGCGGCAGCAATCGGGGCGCTTATTTTCTTTTCTCTCAGGAGTGATGTTCCTACGATTGTCAATTACGAGACTGCGATCGTCAATAAGTATTCGGAATGGGAGCAGGAATTGTCAGAGAGAGAAAGAGCCGTGCGGGAGGCGGAGAGAGCTCTCGATAAATAGCAGAAAGGTGATGAGCTTATGGAACGGTTAAAAATTCTTGTAGTGGATGATGAGAGCCGGATGCGCAAGCTGGTTAGAGATTTCCTGACCAAGAGCAATTATGAGGTGATAGAGGCTGAGGATGGCGCGCAGGCTGTGGACATTTTTTTTGAACAGAATGATATCGCATTGGTTATTTTGGATGTGATGATGCCGAAGATGGACGGATGGCAGGTATGTAAAGAAATACGGGAGTATTCCAAAGTGCCAATTATTATGCTGACGGCTAAATCTGATGAACGGGATGAACTGCAGGGTTTTGAATTGGGAGTGGATGAATATATTTCCAAACCGTTCAGCCCTAAAATTTTAGTGGCCAGAGTGGAGGCAATTTTGCGAAGAACCAGCCAGAGCAGCGCGGAGGAAGTGATTGAGGCGGGTGGAATCGTGATCAACAAGGCGGCGCACAGTGTTTCTGTAGACGGACAGCCGATTGATTTAAGCTATAAGGAGTTTGAATTGCTGACATATTTTATGGAGAATAAGGGAATTGCGTTGTCCAGGGAGAAAATTCTGAACAGTGTCTGGAACTATGATTATTTCGGAGATGCCAGAACCATTGACACCCATGTGAAGAAGCTTCGCAGCAAGATGGGAGCGAAGGGAGAGCTTATAAGGACGATCTGGGGTATGGGTTACAAGTTTGAAGAAGTATAAAAGAACATCTATATGAAAATTGGTAACGGGGCAGGTCATCTTATGAAATATTCTATGAGGAGACAGTTTGTAGCTATTTTCATTGTACTGATTACAGGTACGATTCTGTTGTGTCTTCTGGCAAATAGTACGTTGTTGGAGAAATATTATATCAATGATAAGAAAAATGCGCTGATCAAGGCATATACAAGTATTAATGAGGCGTCCAGCGCCGGAGATATCAAATCGGAACTTTATGATATTGAATTACAGAAGATACATGACAAATATAATATTAATGTATTGGTTCTGGACAGCGACTCTAAGATGGTCAAGACCACTATGGTTGATCAGGAGTTTGCGATAAAGCATTTGCTTAATAATATTTTTTACGGAGTGAACAAAGAGGATGTCCTGCTTGAAGACAATGGCTATATGATACAGATTGTCACGGATGTCCGTATGCAGACAGAGTATATCGAAATGTGGGGGATGTTGGACAACGGATATTTTTTTAGTCTGCGGAGCGCTCTGGAAAGCATTCAGGAGAGTGTTGCCATATCCAATCGGTTTATGGCGTATGTTGGATGTATTGCGTGCATTGTGAGTATTCTGCTGATGATTGGCCTGGCTGACCGCGTCACTAAACCGATCATGGAGCTGGCCAGAATTTCAGAGAGAATGAAAAAGCTGGATTTCGATGCAAAATATACGGGAAATGACAGAACGGAAATCGCGATACTGGGCAATAATATCAATGAGATGTCGGAGGCTCTGGAGGAGACAATTTCCGAGTTAAAGACAGCGAATAATGAATTGCTTAAGGATATAGAGAAGAAAGAGCAGATAGATGAGATGCGCAAGGAGTTTCTGTCCAACGTGTCCCATGAGCTGAAGACACCGATTGCTCTGATTCAGGGATATGCGGAGGGCTTAAGGGAAGGGATCAACGATGATGTTGAGAGCCGTGAGTTTTATTGTGATGTAATCATTGACGAAGCGTCCAAGATGAATACTATGGTTAAGAAACTGCTGACATTAAGTCAGTTGGAGTCAGGTAATGAAGTCGTGAACATGGAGAGGTTTGACATTACAGCACTGATCAGGAACTATATAGCTTCTTCAGATATACTTCTGAGGGAAAGAGATATTTCCGTGCGGATGGAAGACTATGGCGCAATTTATGTCTGGGGCGATGAGTTTAAGGTGGAAGAAGTGTTTATGAACTATTTCACGAACGCGATTCACTATGCGCAGGGGGAGAGGATCATTGATGTCAAGCTGTGTCAGGAGGATCAGCAGGTAAAGATTTCTGTCTTTAATACGGGTATGCCGATTCCGCAGGAGAGCATAGAGCATATCTGGGAAAAATTTTATAAAGTGGATAAGGCGCGGACAAGAGAGTATGGCGGCAGTGGAATTGGCCTGTCTATAGTGAAGGCGATTATGGAGTCCATGAATCAAAAGTACGGAGTGACGAATTACGAAAATGGTGTGGAATTCTGGTTTGTTTTAGATATCGCATAGTTGGTATCTGATTGTCTTATAGCGTCAGAATGCATGAACAGCAGAGGTAACTGAATTGTCACTATATTGAGCAGCCAGGTACAAAATCCTGGGTTGAACTATTACGTTCGGAGATTTTTCGCAGAGGTCTTTCTCAAAAGGTCAAGAGGTCATCACAAGAGGTCATTGTTGAAGAAAAAGTTTGTCAGATGAGAGATATTACGTTATAATAAGGAATGGGCCAC
>CAYXKS010000077.1:0-4892 GCA_964465725.1 uncultured Bacteroides sp.
ACTATAAGCCTTTTCGCTCCCGGTAATCCTCGGAACTATTGTATTTGGTCACATAGGTGCGGTATCCGTCTTGCTGATCGATTTGCTTGGACTGTCGTCGATTATCGGAACGCGAACGCAGATAATTTTCATGGTAATAACGCACAGTGTCAATTTCATCCATGGCACGTTTACGTTTCCTGGAGGAATGACGCATATAAATATAAATTGCGAAAACTATAATTACAGTTAAGATCAATATACCGGTAGACATTATTTCATTCCTCTCAAATTAAATTATACTTCTCGAATTAAATTTAAATTATCCATCTAAGTCAGATTATCTATCTCAAATTAGATTATCCACCTCAAATAAGCTTTTTCTCAAATAGGATTATTTCTTTTCGAGCTTAAATATTTCAGCAGAAACATGTCAAATTCCAAAATCATAGGTTTTATAGAGTATCAGAATCCAACCAGATTGTAAATGGACCGTCATTTATAATAGAAACTTTCATAGCAGCTCCAAATTCTCCGTGCTCGACTTTCGGGACAGATTCTTTGCATTTGGAGATAATATATTCGTATAAATTCTTCGCCATATCGGGTTTCCCAGCATCAATGAAGGACGGCCTGTTTCCATGCTTGCAATCTGCATATAATGTAAATTGTGAAATAATTAACAATTCGCCCTCTACAGAAGAGAGACTCAGATTTGTCTTATCATTCTCATCGTTGAAGATACGTAAATTGATTAATTTACGTATCATTTTGTCTGCAATTTCTTGTGTATCTGTATCGGAAATACCTACAAACACACATAAGCCACGGTCAATGGAACCAACTATTTCGTCATTTATCGTTACCCTTGCTTGATTCACTCTTTGAATTAGGAACCTCATAACTTATACTCTCCTCTTTCCTCTTTTTCTTTTTGACCGGAATATATTTGGTAAAGGATTTCTTCTCATCGATCTCTCCAACTGTCATATACGGTTGCAAGTCCGTAGGAAGTTCCTTCTTGCGAAGCATCCTGTTTATAACAGACTTAACGCCTGCATAGAGCACTGCAAAAATAGGTACACCAACTACCATGCCTGGAACACCGAATAACCCTCCGAAAATCGTGATAGAGAAAATAACCCAGAAGCCAGACAAACCGGTAGAATCACCTAAAATCTTCGGACCCAGTATATTTCCATCAAACTGTTGGATAACCAGTATCAATATTATAAAATATAATGCCTGCATCGGATCAACCATCAGCACAAGCAGAGCGCTTGGAACGCCGCCGATCCACGGGCCAAAAAAGGGAATGACGTTCGTCACGCCAACAATCACACTGACAAGAATTGCATAAGGAGTGCCGATAATGTTGGTACAAATAAAGCAGATAATTCCGATAATAATGGAATCAACGATCTTACCACCGATAAATCCAATGAATGTTTCATGAATAAACCGGAAATTAGAGATTATCTCATTACCGGTCTTGCGGTCAAAAAGCGCATATGCAATCTTTTTCGCCTGACCGGCAAATTTCTCTTTGCTGCCCAGTACATATATAGAGATAATAAAACCAATGATAAAATTCCACAGCGCTTTAAAAATGCCGATTACACTTAGAGAAAGTGTCTTAACCAAGCCATTGATATTCGGAAGCAGATTGGTGTTAAAATAATCCAGAAGTTTAGGTGAATATTGTGCCAGCAAATCATTGACAGTCTGTTCCAGATCCGGATTATTCTTCATGAGCCCCAGTGCCCAGTGATTAAGATTATTGATATAGATTGGTAACTGGAAAATAATACTCTGAATACTGCGGATAACCTCAGGTATAACCAATCCGAAAAATTCGAAGAGAACAATGAGTATCAGGATGACAGTCACTAAAATGGACAGCCCGCGTATTCTCTTCTGACTCTTTGCGTTAACCGGCAGTTTTGCTTTTTTGTAAAGCGGCTCAATTATTCTCCTTTCGATCTGATTTAAAACTGGCGTCATCAGATAAGCCAACACAAAACCATCAATAATCGGCATGGAAATGCCTATAATAGTATCTATTCCGCTTGAAAGGCTGGATCTGTGAAATAAAATATAATAAAACAGAATACTTGCCACGATCACTAAAAATGCTGTGATTCCCCAATAAAAATATTTCTTGTCAATTTTAAACTTCATCCCTGCAACTACACTCCCACTGTCAAATTATGATATTCTAGGTACATCTGTCTCTGGACGGCCTACACTTATTATAATTATACTTTCATGATAAAGGAAACAATTCGTGTATCAGCGAATTTCTATGATTAAATTATACATCGGAACCTCTACGGAAGCAAACGGATTTTGTCAATAAAGCTGCTTGCAGGATAGAGGCAGACAGTGATATAATTTTTAACAGTTTCGATGCAGTCTCATCGAGTGAAATTACTTGCGCCCTGTTTTCATGGATCGTTTGTGTTGAGGCTGACATAGGGCACAAGAATGCAGGGAGATATCAACAACATGAAGTTACAACAGGTTTACAGTCTTACTCGCAAAGCTATAGACGATTACCATATGATAATGCCGGGGGATAAAATCGCAATAGGTGTTTCCGGTGGCAAAGACAGTCTTACACTTCTCTATGCGCTGCAGGGTCTGAAGCGTTTCTATCCGAATCCGTTTGATTTATGTGCCGTCACGATAGACCTGGGTTTTGAGAATCTGAATTTAGATAGAATCAGAGAGCTTTGTGATTCCCTTGAGGTTGAATATCATATTATTAAAACTGATATTGGTAAGATCATATTTGAGGATCGGAAAGAGAGCAATCCCTGCTCCCTATGTGCCAAAATGCGAAAAGGCGCTCTGAATACTGCCATGAAAGCAGCAGGGTGCAACAAAGTCGCCTATGCACACCATAAAGATGATGTTGTCGAGACGATGATGATGTCGTTGATCTATGAAGGTAGATTTCACACGTTTCGTCCGGTCACTTATCTGGACCGGACAGATATCACGGTTATACGTCCTTTGATTTATATGAACGAAGCGGATGTTATCGGATTTGTCAATAAATATGATGTCCCTGTCGTTAAGAGTCCATGCCCCGTGGACGGTCATACGAAACGGGAGTACATCAAGAATCTTCTTCGGGAAATCAATCTGGAGACGCCCGGCGTGAAGGAAAGAATGTTTACAGCAATACAGGGCAGCAAAATGGAAGGATGGGAATTATTATAATGGATGAGAAAAATGTTAGTTACCATACGCAGCAGAATATAGATAATATACAGAAGATGCGCGAAGTATTAGAGACACTTCCCTCTTTTTGCAAAAGATTCTTCCGGGGAATCAGTGATACTACTTCTGAGAGAACGAGACTGGCATATGCTTATGATATCCGGACCTTCTTCGAGTATCTGCACGATAATAACAAGAGCCTAGGGAGCATGGATATCCGGGATTTCCCTTTATCGCTTTTAGAACAGCTTACCAGAGAAGATATCGAAGAATATATGGAATATCTGAGTTATTACACGAAGGATGGCAAAGAGTACACAAACGATGAACGCGGGAAAAAGCGAAAACTGGCGGCACTCAGAAGCTTCTACAATTATTTCTTCCAAGCTGAACTGATTGAAAAGAATCCTGCTGTGCTTGTGCCAATGCCAAAGCTGCATGAGAAAGAAATCATCCGTCTGGACCCTGCAGAAGTTGCAATTCTCCTGGATCAGGTTGAAGATGGCACCGGACTTACCAAAGCACAGAAACGTTGCCATCAGGCGACGAAGCTCAGAGATGTTGCCATGCTCACATTGCTTCTGGGAACGGGAATTCGTGTCTCAGAGTGTGTGGGACTGGATATTGATGATGTAGATTTCAGGAATAATGGCATTAAAATCATTCGTAAAGGTGGATATGAAGCGGTTGTCTATTTCGGTGAAGAAGTAGAAAAAGCGCTTCAGGACTATCTGGAAGAACGACGCCGTATTATTCCTCTCTCTGGCCATGAGAATGCCCTGTTCCTTTCATTGCAAAACCGTAGAATGTCTGTCAGGGCTGTGGAGAATATGGTTAAGAAGTATTCTTCCACTGTCACGAGCCTTAAGAAAATTACGCCTCACAAGCTTAGAAGTACATATGGCACCTCACTTTATAAGGAAACCCAAGATATCTATCTGGTGGCGGATGTCCTCGGGCACAAAGATGTCAATACTACCAGAAAGCATTACGCTGCCCAGGAAGAAGACAGACGGCGATATGCTGCCCGTCAGGTCAAATTAAGGGAGAAGCTTCCTGGAGAATAAGGGATACAGCTTTTATCCGTTAGGATTTTGTCGTAAAGGCATAATTCCCTGTTGTTTCGTGGTGTAGTTACCAATTAGTGTAGGGAATTCAAGGTCAAGGATGTTATCATAAGTTGTTATCATAATAAGGAATAATGAGATATTCTCCATAATGGATAGAATCTCCTGTCAATGAGTTCATTCTCTTGACTTCATTAATATAGTCATTGATGGAATCATAATAATCTCTATTCATATATTGTTCGGCGATCGACCATAATGTATCGTTGTTAGAGACGGCAATACTCTTATAGTATTTATAGGAGGCTGCCGTTTCATTCTTGGCATTGGAGCGAAAGACGCTAATTGTAAACGAACATGCCAGAATAAGGCATATCGTCATGACAAGGAGCAGGAAATTTTTCTTCATCTCCTGTTGTCTTCTGATTCTATTCCTGGTAATTCTTCTCTCGCTTCTGTTATCTTCTGTCCTCATGCAATTCGGGATACCTGTATGCTGCTTATGGGTCAAGATATTTCCATGAGTGTAATTGATACTGTTTGCATACATTTCTGTCACCTGCTTTCTTCTTGACGTTTCAATTTATCTTGTTATATCAACTTATCTTATTCTGTTAA
>CAYXKS010000077.1:4992-12103 GCA_964465725.1 uncultured Bacteroides sp.
CCGTTTACTATAGTATGCGAACATATGTTGTGAACAAATGTTCTTAGCTGACTTTTATTATATCGAACATATTTTCTTGTGTCAATACTTTACGGCAAAAAATCGAACAAATATTCTGAATATACGTTTGCTTTTTACTAAATATTATGTTATGATAAGTTTAATCCACTGACAGATGGATACATATCAGTGAGAAAATGCTTTTCGGAGATTGCAGTCAGATTTTTAGTTTAGAAAGGATATGGTTATTGATTATGGGATATGGTAAGATTACCGCTAAGCAACAGGAAATACTCAATTATATTAAAGATGAAATTTTGAAGAGAGGCTATCCGCCTGCAGTACGTGAAATCTGTGAAGCGGTTCATCTGAAATCCACCTCGTCAGTCCACTCACATTTGGAGACATTGGAGAAGAACGGTTATATCAGACGCGATCCCACGAAACCTCGTGCTATCGAGATCTGTGATGATAATTTTCAAATGGTGCGGACAGAGATGGTCTCCATTCCTGTGATCGGCCAGGTTGCGGCCGGCCAGCCTATTCTTGCAGAGGAGAATATTGAAAGTTACTTTCCTGTCCCAGCAGATATGGTGCCCAGCGGGGAATCCTTCGCATTGAAGGTTAAAGGCGATTCCATGATCAATGCAGGAATTCTTAACGGTGATCAGATTTTTGTGAGAAGCTGCCAGACAGCTAACAATGGAGATACTGTGGTTGCCTTAATCGACGATTCTGCAACGGTTAAGACTTTTTATAAGGAGAATGGACACATCCGTCTGCAGCCTGAGAATGATTCCATGGAGCCAATCATAGTGGACGACTGTCAGATCCTGGGGAAGGTTTTTGGAGTTTTCAGATTGTTCCGTCAATAATTTTAGTTTTTTTAATGTTTTATTTTCCAGTATAGCAATGAATCCACATGACATAATAATAGTAACTGTCTAGTTTATCTAAGCAGTTACTATTTTGTTATATTAGGGTTTTCTCTATAGCTATAGACAGTAAAATCCTTTGTTTTTACGTACGAATATTTGCATATTATTTTCAAAAGGAGTATATATCCGAAAAAATGAGCTGCAAATATGAAATATTTTGGATGGTAACTTTCATCCAGATTTCTTATGTACGGAGTTAATTTGTAAAGGGGGATGCTGTATAGAATCTGTTCCTCGTCGAAGGGCGCTAAACGTCCAAGGGACGTTTGTCCAGCGCTGGCCGGAAGGAATGTAGACACTTGGATAAATTGAGCTTTACTCAATTGGCAGATTTCGTAACAGCGAAGCTGAAGGCTGAACTGTTACATGGAGAGCGGCGTTCTCCGGATTGGAGGAAATATGAAAAATAAAGGTTTGGATTGTCTTGCACTGACCATTGCCATTATCGGGGCAATTAACTGGGGACTGATCGGTCTTTTCAGTTTTGACCTTGTGGCTTTTGTTTTTGGTAACATGTCGTGGCTTTCAAGAATTGTATATGCCCTGGTGGGTATTGCCGGCCTCTATATCATCACTTTTTATATGTATGCAGGCGGTAATGTCAGGGAAGCTGAATCGTAACAGTTTAGCCCAGGACTTTGCACTCGCTGCAAAGTCCGTGAGAACATGTAATGGGCCGAAAGGGAATCTTGGCAGATTTCCGTAACAGTGAGGCCAAAGGCTGAACTGTTACGCTAAATCATAGTTAACCAGAACAATAATAAGAAACCGGCATAGATTAAACAATGTCGGTTTCTTATTTTCAGAGACTGTCCGTCTCCACCAGTTTACCATCCCGCCAAATACGTTCCAAATCATAGAACAAGCGGTTTTCTTTATCGAAAATATGAATAATCACATCATGGAAATCAAGGAGCACCCAGTTCGCGTTCTGATATCCTTCTATCTGCCTTAGAGGGGCGCCCGCTTTGCCGAGTATCTCTTCCACATGATCAGAAAGAGCCTGGATCTGGCTCCGGTTCGTACCGTTCGCTATGATAAAATAGTCAGCGATAACAGAAACTTCACTGATATCAATTATCTTGATCTCTTCTGCTTTCTTGTCTTCCAACGCTTTAATAGCAAGCCTGGCCATTTCTTTACTGTTCATAACCTCTTGTATTCCTTTCTATCATGTATTTATACACAATGTCATTCATCTAAGCCTGTGCATAATGTCAAGTGCATTCAGCTTAGGAACTGTCGCGAAATAATATGTGCAGATTGCGTAGAATTTTTCTTCGTGAGCGCAGGACAAAATCAGTGTGTCTGACAATAATACTCATAGGTTTCCCTGGTCATAGAGTCGATCTTTCCGCCCTTTTTTGCCAGATAATCCAGCGTATCACTCAGAATCTTGCACAATGCTTCGTCCAGATTATGATATGCCATTTTCCGGACCTCTGACAGATTCTGAATATCTGCATAGCTTCTTTTGGCACGCTCGCGGCCCGGTTCAATGTAGTCCGCGATATAGATAATTTTTTCTAAGGGACTCATATGTGGTCTGCCGGTAGTGTGATAGCTGATCGCCTGCAGAATATCCTCGTCAGTTACGCCGTATTTTTTGCGGGCCAGGCAGCTTCCAGCCTTTGCATGCAACAGAGGAGATTGTTTTTCAGTTTCGATCTCGGACAACTGCATGTTATTCTTTTTACAGAGGGCGATCTGCTTATGATGGCTCATGCATTTCGCGCAGTCATGCAATATCCCGGCAATCAATGCCTTGTTCACATCCACATCATGCACCATGGCCAGAGTCGCCGCCGTATATGCTACTCCCAATGTATGCTCATACCGCTTGTGCTCCAGTGTCTGTTCCATTTCTTTTCTGAGCTTGACAAAGTTTAATGCTTTCATAAATACAGGCCTTTCTCTATAATGTAGGATCTGACGGATTCGGGAACATATTCTTCTATGGATTCTCCCCTCGACACTTTCAGGCGTATCTCGGAGGAAGAAACGTCCATATACTCTGTCCTCAGTATATAGATTACCGCATGATATTCCTGCTGTAAATATTCAATCTGCCTCCTCATATCTTCGATGGTCTTATCGTCCCGCATAGCCGCAAGAATACAGCAGTTTGCAAAAATGCGCTCCGGCATCGCCCACTGTGGGATCTGAAACAGATTGTCCGCGCCCATGATGAAATAGTATCTTATATCCGGGTTTTCCTTCCTCAGATATTCCAGCGTTTCATAAGTATAAGTCCTGCCGGGATGTTCGATTTCTATTGTGGATAGGGAAAAATACGGTTCACCCTGAATTGCAAGCGCCGTCATCTGGGCGCGCACCTGTCCCGATTCCACTTTCTGCGATGCTTTCATATAAGGATCTCCACAGGGCATAAATAGGATTTCATCCAGAGCAAATTGTTCCCTTGCCCTTCTGGCAAGAGTGAGATGTCCATTGTGGATCGGGTTGAACGTACCTCCCATGATTCCTATTTTTTTCAAATGTCGCCTCCTGTTACCTGTCAAATATTATATCAAATATCGTTTCTATACAGGGCTGGCTTTCGGCAGTACGATCTTCGGATTTTTCTTATCCGGCTTATATAGTATGATTTTCTTGCCGATTACCTGTACGACTTGAGAATGAGTTCGCTCCGCCACCATCTGCGCAATCTCATTCGGATCATCGAAACAGTTCTTCAGTACGGCAATCTTGATCAGTTCCTTCGTGTTAAAAGCCTCGTTTATCGCCGCAGTAAATTCGGGCGTCAGACTTGATTTCCCTACCTGAAATATAGGATTTATAGTGTTCGCCAGACTTTTTAAATAAGCTCGCTGTTTACTCGTCATAATAATCTCCATTCTCACCACCCTCATCGGCGGTATAGACAGCAATGAAAGTTTTAATTTTTCACAGGATACTTTTCCTGTTATTTCTGATAGACAAGATCACTTATAGTAATCGAACGAAAGCCCATACATTCTTACAGTATCGCCCTCTTCGATTCCAAGCGCTTCCAGTTGTTCCAGAATACCATTAACCTTAAGGAAATCCTGAAAGAACTTAAACCCTTTCTCAGATTCCAGATTAGTGTAAGACAGCATCTTTTCGATTCTGGGACCTTCTACCACATAGGCATTCTCTTCCTCATCATGGACAACCGTGAAGGGTTCGTTTTCCACTTCAAAATGAGATTCAGGGAAAAACTCCTGCTCAAATATTACAGGTTTCGTATCCAACTGCTCCAAGCGGTTATTAATAGCATAAAGCAGTTCCCGCAGTCCCTGTCCGCTAATGGCCGATATGGCATAAACAGGAATGCCCTGCGGCTCAAATTCAGCCCGGATTCTGGCTACCGGATCATCTTCCGCGTAGATCATGTCAATCTTGTTGGCGGCAATGATCTGAGGTCTTCCGGCAATCTCTGCATTGTAGGCTTCTAGTTCCTTATTGATGGCGTAGATATCCTCCACCGGGTCACGGCCTTCCGTGGAAGCGGCATCCACAATATGCAAGATCAGCTTGGTCCGCTCTATATGGCGCAAAAACTCATGCCCCAGACCGATACCCTGGGACGCTCCCTCGATTAGGCCCGGAATGTCAGCGATCACAAATCCCTTCGCGTCTTCTAAATCTACCACACCCAGATGTGGATTCAGGGTCGTAAAATGATAATTTGCAATCTTTGGCCTTGCGTTGGTCACTTTTGAGAGCAATGTAGACTTTCCCACGTTGGGAAATCCTACCAGCCCGACATCGGCTATTACCTTCAATTCCAGAAGAAGCTCCAGTTCTTGGGCCGGCTGTCCGGGCTGTGCATATTTCGGTGCCTGCATTGTGCTGGTGGCATAATGCTGGTTGCCATTGCCTCCCTTGCCGCCGCGGAGTAACAGAAATTTGCGATTGTCACCGGACATATCAGTTATGACCTTACCGCTCTCAAACTCCTTAATAACAGTGCCTTCCGGTACCTTGATAATGATATCCTCACCGTTTTTGCCGCTGCAGTTGCGTTTATTACCGTTCTCTCCGTTCCCAGCGGCATATTTACGGCTATTTCGGAAGTCCGTGAGCGTATTTAATCCTTCGTCCACGATAAAGTATACGCTGCCGCCATCTCCGCCGTCTCCGCCATCAGGGCCGCCGTTTGGCACATATTTTTCCCTACGGAAAGAAACATGTCCATCGCCGCCCTTGCCGCTTCTTACATAAATTTTTGCACGATCTGCAAACATAAAATCTCTCCTGCTTTAATGTCACGAATACCGTATTTACTTGTTACTCATTCACAGCCGAAATACGTAAATATAATTAACTGAAAAAAGGCTCCAAACACCTAGATGTTCGAAGCCCGAATCAACCCACTTATTTCTCTACAGGATATACGGAAGCCTGTTTCTTATCTCTTCCTTTTCTCTCGAAACGAAGCACGCCGTCAACAAGCGCAAAAAGTGTATCATCTCCGCCTCTTCCTACATTAACACCGGGATGGATCTTCGTTCCACGCTGTCTGTATAAGATATTTCCTGCTTTAACGAATTGTCCGTCAGCTCTCTTGGCGCCGAGTCTCTTAGCCTCGGAATCCCTGCCGTTCTTAGTAGAACCAACACCCTTCTTATGTGCAAAAAACTGAAGGTTCATATTCAACATGGTATTACACCTCCTTAAAATGCAGTTTACAATGTTTCTTCCCATATTGCTTCTCAATCTGGGTAAGACCGAGCACTAGAGAATCCATAAGCACTCTTGAAGTTTCCTTCAGAGGTTGATTTACAAAAAAACAACGGATCATTCCACTATCCGTATCCATCGTGACATTCATCGCTTCTCCCGTAATCTCCTCTAAGGAGTTGATGGTGTTAATTACCAGCGCCGAGATTGCAGCACACACGATATCCTTACCGTATGCGGCATATGCGGCATGTCCGTCACATGTAAATCCCTGATATTCTCCTGCTCTAGTTCTATGAAATGTGATCTGTGTCATCTCACACCTCGCATAACCCTATGCAATGATTAAAAACGAATGCCTTTTGTTCAGAAATTAAGCATTGATTTTATCAATCTTTACCTGAGTGTATGCTTGCCTGTGACCATTCTTCTTGTGATAGCCTGTCTTGCGCTTGTACTTGTATACGATCACTTTACGGTATTTACCCTGATCCATAACGGTTCCGGTAACGGATGCATTCTCAACATCTCCTGCAACCTTAAGTTCCTGATCGCTGACAGCTATAACCTGGTCAAATGTAACAGAAGTTCCTACTTCGGCATCCAGTTTCTCAACTTTGATGACATCTCCTTCGGAAACTTTGTACTGCTTTCCACCTGTTGCAATAATTGCGTACATATGGCACCTCCTATTCATGAACCGAAGTTCATTTACTCGCCAGCTTCGGTGATGCCTGAAGGCATACTTCTACCTCGCTGTGCGGCATACTCAAATATCATAACCGCTTTGGGGATATTTGTCAATACTATTATTGAAACCCAATCGCCTCTTTTTTGACGAGTTTTTGACGCTCTTTTTTGACTGCTTTTTTGAATGACACTCTTTTGAATGTGTTAAGCATATCCAGCTGCTTGTAATATGTGATTATGTGTCCTTATTCTCCTAGTATGACCCAACTTAATTACCTTAATGTTTCACGCAGGATAAATTTTCATATGCAAGGAGACTGAATGAGGCGATGCCGGTAGCATCGTCGATTGAAGCCGACGCGGCAGATGGAAATTTAGACAAGTGAAACATAAGGTTAATTAAGTTGGGTCATACTAGATATAAAAGGGCGCTTAACTGATAGACTCTGCACCCTTATTATTTACTGTTATTCAGTTCTACTCTTTGATCTCGTCAATGTCTGTCAGATTAACGCCTAATGAAGTTAACACAGCCTTTAAAGAGCGATAATCTTTTTTTAAACTCGCATATGTTTCTGTTGCATTTTCTTTTCTTGCAATCAACATATGAGCCTGCACCTTTTGAAAGTCGTTTATATTTCTTTCAATAATTTCACCATTACTGGGCATATATGATCACCTCCCTCGACTATTAAAATCTATCTTGTGGCACACTCAGTATAACATAACCGAAAAACAAAGTCTATCAATTTCCTGGTACTTAGTGACAGTTCGGTAACCGTTCATTACTATTCACGATTAGTATTCCGCGAGGG
>CAYXKS010000078.1:0-9952 GCA_964465725.1 uncultured Bacteroides sp.
TTGGAAAACGCCGGCACTTAGCGAGGTGAAAATTTACAATGCAATTACATTGCTTCGTAAATTTCGAGCTTAGTACCGCTGCGTTTGGAATCGAGCGAAAGCGCGTCCTCAGGACTACTACATAATGTCAGTCGCGTCCGGCTTAAGACTTAATATAATCACTTAATCCTGAAACTAATCACACTGCACGCCGGCGCCGTAAAGCAAATCCTTCCATCCCTGATCTCATACGCCTCAAACGTCTCCTCTTTCACTTTATCAGGCTCATCAAAAGTATTATGAGCATGCATCTCCTCCCGCAGAATTGCCGCTGTCACCTGCGACGGAACAAGCTGCGCAAAGGACATTTCCACCGGCATATCCTCCGTCACGGACAAATTGTTCAGAGTCACATTCACATACCCTGACGAGTCAACCGACACCGACTCACTTAAGACGGGCACCTGATATTCTTCTTCCTCGCCGACAATCTTATTATCTTCAATAAAACTCTCCACAAGCTCCGCATCCTGGTGATTCCTGTACATATGGAACACATGATAGGTTGGCGTAAGTATCATCTTCGGACCTTCCGTAAGAATCACGGACTGCAACACATTGACCATCTGTGCGATACAGGCCATCTTCACCCGGTCACAATGCTTATTGAAAATATTAAGCGATACCCCTGCAACCAAAGCATCCCGCATCGTATTCTGCTGATACAGAAATCCCGGATTTGTTCCCGGCTCCACATTAAACCAGCATCCCCATTCATCCACCATCATACCGATCTTCTTCTCAGGGTCATACTGGTCCATGATCGCTCCATGCCTTACGATCAGTTCTTCTATATATGCGGCTTTTGCCATCGTCTTATACCATGTCTTATCATCAAACTCCGTAGCACTGCCCTTGTCTTCCCATCCGCCCGGATGTGTATAATAATGCAGAGAAAGGCCATCCATAAATCCTTTCCTATCTCCGCCGGGCTGCGGAGACGCAAAACATGTCTTTAAGACTCCCTCTGTCCAGAAATAATCCGCCACATTCGCTCCGCAGCATATCTTCCTGACCGGCGCATCCTTGCGATACTGTCTCACATAGGTCTGGAACCTTCTGTACAGATTCCCATAATACTCCGGCGTCATATTGCCGCCGCATCCCCAGTTCTCGTTTCCCACGCCGAAATAATCAATCTTCCACGGCTTCTCATGCCCGTTCTTCTTTCGAAGGTCAGCCATGGGCGACACACCGTCAAAGGTAATATATTCCACCCACTCACTCATCTCCTGTACCGTGCCGCTGCCTACATTGCCATTGACATAAGTTTTGCATCCAAGCTGCTCACACAGTTCGAAAAATTCATGTGTTCCGAAGCTGTTATCCTCCACCACGCCTCCCCAGTGCGTGTTGATCATTTTCTTTCTGCTCTCTTTCGGGCCGATGCCGTCCTTCCAGTGATATTCATCCGCAAAGCATCCTCCCGGCCAGCGCAGAACCGGAATCTTCATCTCCTTAAGCGCCTCCACGACATCCGTCCTCATGCCGTTCACGTTCGGAATGTCGGAGTCTTCTCCCACATACAATCCCTCATAGATGCACCTTCCCAGATGTTCCGAAAAGTGTCCATAGATTTCAGCATTGATATGCCCTTTCTTGTTTCTTTCATTGATAAATAATTTTGCCATAGTAATTTTCTTCCCTCCTGTTGTAATTTTCATTCTTTTTCCTTGCATTTCTTACACTTTCCTGCCTGTGCCCCATGTCATCCCTGATTTGAACGTTCTTTTATCCAGTCCTCGATACAACACACCTGTCCTGTCTAAAATAGCATTGCCTCCGGTAGCACAACCTCCGACCACCACATATACTATATTAACACGATCCCCCGGAGAGACAATCTATCATGACTCCTTCTACCCCTGTTACCATCGCCATTGTCGGGCGCACCAGCCAAACCGCAAACTACGCCGGCGCGCTTCGCCGCATGGGCCTTTCCTGCCACGTGACTTTGAATCCCGAAGAAGCCTCCCTGTCTTCCCACCTGCTCCTGCCCGGCGGCGGAGATATCACACCTGCCTTCTTCGGACAGACTGACCACGGCTCCAACAACATTGACACGGAACTGGACATTCTACAGTTGCAGGCGCTGGAATTCTTCCTCCGACAGAAAAAACCGGTACTTGGTATCTGCAAAGGGCTTCAACTGATCAACGTATGTCTGGGAGGCACGATCATACAACATATCGATACCGCCGAAGCACACAGGTGGAAAGGTTCAGACCAGACTCATTATGTTTACCACAGCGGCTTATCCCGCACCGATTTCTTCTATCAATTATACGGCCTCAGCGCACAGGTCAACTCGGCGCACCATCAGGCCATTGACAAGCTAGGGGAAGATCTGTATCCGGTCTGCCGGGCCAAGGACAATATCATCGAGGGTATCATGCACACCTCGCTGCCCGTCATAGCCGTCCAATGGCACCCTGAACGCATTCCCGATGGCAGTGGTGACAGGCTTTTGCAATATTTCACAGAACTTCGGGCTATTTCTTAAAGAGCTGTTCCAGCTGCAGGATTCCTTCTTCGAATTTCTCCCTGTCGGCCTCGCCTTTGCTCCGAAACCGCTCCTTCACATTGGCGGAAATCGTCTCAAAGAGGGCACGCATGATCTGAATCATGACCTGCCCCGCCTGGGGATCGATCTTTTTCAGCGCTACGCCTATCTTGTGCAGGCTCTTGGCCCAGTTCGCTGTGAAATCAATCAGATTATCCGTCTCGGAGGCCAGCACCACCTGATAAAAAGTATCCACGAAAGTGTGCATCTCCTCCTGGGACAGCGATAGAATCCACTGATTCAACGCCTCATCCATAAACTTCCGCCCCGAATGTATCTCATTGACAACATGGAACTCATCATCTTTAATCAACCACGTATACGGATTGTGCTGCGCCAGGCCGATGGTTTTACTCTCCACTACTCGATAATCACCCTCGGAATACAGAAGCATTCCTACCAGAGACGATCTTGGAACAGTCTTGTGTATCCTGTCCTCGATCTCGTTATAAGCTCCCTGTGCTTTCACCTCCGGGCGGAATCCCGGTCCATCGTGATCAAAAATCGCCAAAATACGGCTGCGCACCTCTTCCTCACAGTTCATGGACGCATAGATCGCGAGATTACCGCCTTTGGAATGCCCTCCCACATAGAAATCCCCCTTGATGCTCCCCGCCGCACGGTTCAAATATTCCACACTCGTACGCTGTCCCGGCACCGGCTCGGAAAATGCAAGATTCAGGTCTTCTTTCCATCCAACGATCGTTTCATCCGTTCCCCTGAAGGCCACATAGCAGACGCCATTCGGCAGAAGCACCGTTACTGCGGAGAACTGCATCTCGTTATCCAGATCTATTTGGTTTACATAATTATACACTCTCACATCCCGGAATCTCGCGCTGTGATACATTCCAAGAAACAATGCCGTGTTGCTTTTGCGGTATCTCTCATCCGCATACAGTGAGTCATAGTTCTCATGCTCTATTAATTCCTGCAAACTTATGGCAGGTTTCTCCTCTCCGGGTTCCGGCGCCATCCCATCGAATTTCAGATAGGAAAACTGACTCAGAATCAGGCTGTCCACTTCACTGAACGGCTTTTCTTCCAGCGTATAATCTCCATACTCTTTCAGGTAGGTCAAAACTGTTCCCATAACCTGGCACCTCTCTTAAATTTTCGCTTCCAAATGTTCTATGTTCTTGATCAAAACCGAGATCGTTCCATCCGGATTTGTGATAAACTCCACGCTGCGCGGGTTCTTATACTGCTCCATCGGGATTTTGATCTCAATTCCGGTATCCGTATATAAATGCTGGCTTTGATACTTGCGCACCGTAGTATCGCTCTGCGGCTGTATCTCTTCCTTTACCATATTATACTTTTCCATCTTATCCTGGAAAGCCACTTTTAATTCCGGTTCTTCCTCAAATATTCTGTCCGCCAGTTCCTCTACCACAAAGCCGCCCTTCTCCTCAATCTCCTCCTGAATAATGCTCTTGGCCCGCATCTGTTTCTCGAAACGCTCCGTCTCGTCGAATCCTTCCTTCTGTACACTCTCCACCGCACGGCTCACAATGGACAGTTTCGATTTATGTGACATATGTGCGCTGCATTTCAGGAAAAGAAATGAAAAATAATCGGTTTTCTCTCCGTTTACCTCATATTTTCTCTCAATCACCTGCAAAGACAGATCATCCAGCCGGATGACAGCCGCCTCCGTCAGCCGCTGGCTCTCCGAAGGAAGTATGGATTTATGCCGGATGATTTCGTTGCTGTTGCTCTCTCCATCCTCCGACGCCAACGTCCTATGCGTATAGAAGGTCTTGTAATTCATCTTCAAAAGCGCAAGATATTCTTCCTCTCCCTCCCGAAATCGGACGACCAGCAGATCGGCCGGCGGAATATCGATGTTACTGCTCATGATCTCATACAACTGCGTCGCTATCTCTCTGCTGACCGTCACAAATTCCTCATCCGAATACGCATTAAGCAGCCGATAAACTTCCGATTCTTCCTTGTAAAACCGACATTCCTTGGCATCATCTCCCGAACTGATCCTGGCAATATGCTCCTTCAGGAATTCGGCAATCTCAGACCCATATTCCAGCTCCGTATCCGACAGAACCGGCATTCCGATCGTCGGGTCCATAATATGTACGATCACATTCCTGATCCTGATATCTTCCTTATTCATTCGTATATCCTTTCTTCTTTCTCCTGCTGCCCGTTTGAGTACGGAGTCCTAGTATTTCCCCGGATAGTCCGTCCCCGTCTCACTCGACATCAGCGCCGTGTACTTATCCGGCTCCTTCTCCATCTTCAGCATGGTATCGAAAGCCATCAACAGCATCCTGTCTCCATTCTGCCCGCCCGCGTAAGCCAAACCACTTTTACTCTGGTCCAGATTCGCCTTGAAATGATCAATCTGCCACACCATGATATCCACCACGCTGTACCCTGCCACCTTATATTCACATAGAAACGTCTGGTGTTCCAGATAATACACGAATTCTCTGTAGATTTTCTCTGATCCCACAAGCGCTTCCCAGAACTGCCCAAGGAAAGCTTCTCCCTCTCCCGCACAGGAACATAACGCCTGCGCCCACTGATATGCCCGTTCTTCCATCTGCTCCAACTGCCTTTCCTATACTCTATATCGTTTCTCTGATAGTGTACCACATTTCAGTTCTTTTTGCTCCCCCTCTTCCATATAATTATGATAACAATACGCCGATACATTGTTGCCTGGCTCCGGTATCATATGCTGTATACTGACTTCATCACTCCGGCATCCATTCAGGGATCGTTACATTACGGCTCAGATACCTATGAACAATCATATCGGCCTCTAAGGATTCTATACGCTATGGCACTCCTGGAACGACTTAACGACCTCATCTGGAGTTTCCCTCTCCTCGTTCTTCTGATGGGAACCCACATTTATTTTACTATAAAGCTACACTTTCCTCAGCGCAATCTCCTCTATGCACTGAAGCTCTCCATCGGCAAAGCTGACAATACCGGACAGAATCTGTCCCCTTTCTCGGCTCTGGCTACCACATTGGCTGCCACACTGGGTACCGGCAATATCATCGGCGTCTCCACCGCCGTAGCTCTGGGCGGCCCGGGCGCTATCTTCTGGTGCTGGCTCACCGGTATTCTGGGAATGGCAACCGCCTACAGCGAATGCTATCTGAGTGTCCTCTTCCGGAGCCGCAACGCTGCTGGCGACTATGTAGGCGGTCCCATGTATGTTCTGAAAAATGGTTTACATAACAAATTCCTTGGTGGAATTTATGCTGCCTGTACCCTGATCGCTGCCTTCGGCGTCGGATGCACCACACAGGCCAACTCTGTCACCCAGGCCGCTATGGACTCTTTTCACCTGTCTCCTCATCTGGTCGGAATCCTTCTTGCCTTTCTGACCGGAATCGTGGTACTGGGCGGCGTAAAGAGCATCGCCAATATCTGTGAGCGCACGGTGCCCGCGATCAGCTTCGTCTATCTCTTCGGGTGCCTGCTCCTCCTGATTCTCTATCGCAAGGTTCTGCCCGCGGCATGTCTGTTAATCATCAAAGACGCCTTCTCCTTCGTCTCCATAGCAGGCGGAGTGGCCGGAGCAGCCCTGCAGCGCGCCGTGCGCTACGGAATCGCCAGAGGATTGTTCACGAATGAAGCCGGCATTGGCACTTCCTCCATCGCTGCGGCGGCATCCCATGTGGCCGAACCGCGCATACAAGCTTATGTCTCCATGACCGCCGTATTCTGGGACACCGTCGTCATGTGCCTTATCACCGGCCTGGTCATTGTTGCCAACATGCTCTATGACCCGGCTTCTGTCATGGGTGTGGCAGAAACCGGACTGACTGCCGCTGCATTCAGACATCTGCCCTACATAGGAGATTCTTTTCTGACTGTGTCCCTGGCCGCCTTCGCTGTCACAACGCTGATCGGCTGGTCTTATTTTGGTGAAAAAGCAACGGAATACCTTATCGGGAAAAAAGGTATTCCGCTCTATAAACTTGCCTATATTGTGATGATCTATCTCGGCGCCATCATTCCCATGCGTCTTGTCTGGGAAAGCACCGACCTGATCAACGCCGTGATGGTCCTGCCCAATGTGCTTGCACTCTTCTGTCTGCGCAACCATATCCGGGAATAGGCCGTGGAATGCTTTGCATAAGGCGAGACAGAGAACACCCGGACAGCAATCCTATACCCGGAAACTTCCTGCAATCTCCTGCAAAGAACGGGTGCTTCTCTCCATGATCGCCATCTTGCGCAGAATTTCCTCAGAATTCACATTAGTGTTCTGCATTGCTCCGGCCACATTGCTGACTTCCTCCACGATCACATGGTTCAAAGAAGAAACCGACTGCAAAGACGCCAGCATCTCCTCGATTGACGCTCCCATCTCCTGCGCGGACGCACCAAGATCAGTGGCTATGCCATCAAAGAAAAATGCGTCTTTCTGATACTGCTCTGCAGTATTGACCATAGCGTCATAATCACTCATTACCTGATCTTTCACGAACTCCAGCAGCCTGCCTGAACTATCCTTCAATTTCATGACAGAGTCTACTACTTCATCGATCACCTTCTGAATCTTGTCTACCGTCACCTGAGAACTCTCCGCCAGATTTCTGACCTCTTCGGCAACCACCTCGAAACCTCTGCCCGCCTCACCGGCCCTAGCCGCCTCGATAGCCGCATTTAAAGCGATCAGATTTGTCTTGCTTGCAATGCCTCCAATCTCCTGTGAAAGATTCTTGATGATCTCAATCTTCTCCACATCCTTAAGTGCCCGCTCCAACTGACTCTCCGTGCCATGATAGATTACCGCCGCCTGCTTCTGGGATTCCAGCGTACTCTTGTAGAGCTTCTCCGCCCGTCCATTGATATCGCTGGAAGCATCCGCTGATTCAGAAGCTTTACAGGACACATCGTCCACTACCGTGCCAATCTCATTGCTGGCATCGCTAATCTCCTGTGTCACGTCTGCCGCTTCCCGTACTTTACCAATCAATCCTTCCATAATCTGATCCATCTCATCAATCTTATTATTCAGGTCCGCCATCTCGCTGTATGCCTCGGACACAGTGCCTGCGATATTGGCCGCCTCCTCACTGGTGCCGGTGATGGTATCTTTAATACGCTGTTTAATAGCCCTGGTAGCATATGTGATTTCTTCCGCCTCATCTTTAAATCCGTTCGCAATCACTGTCTTTTGGCCCGACGCGCCCTGCTCACTGAAATTACCTGCTGCAAACTGTTTCAACTCCGCAAGCGGAGCCAGCGCCCTATTGAAGATCACACCGACGATCAGGTCAAGCAATACCGTACCCACAATACCAATCAAAATCCCCGCACCGACTGCACTTCCTATGCCTGTCCTGCCCGCAACGGAAATACCAGCCGCGGAACCGATAAAAAGAATAATAAACGCTGTTGCTGAAACTGCTGCAAGCAGTCTGCTTTTGATTGTCTTCATTATGTAAGCCTCCTCGTGCCATAATCATATATGCACCACATATCTTTCCGGGTTCAGACATCCGATGGAAGATACGGCGCAGATAAGTTTTCTCTTCCTATTATTATACATGAAAGGATTCTTATCGTCCAGACTGTGATTGTATCAACATTTCGTTACTGCAACAGTTCAGCCTTTGGCTTCACTGTTACGGAATCTGCCCATTCCAGATCGCCTTCGGCGAGGGGCAGATTCCCTTCCGGCCTAATTTACATGTTCTCACGGACTTTGCAGTGAATGCAAAGTCCTGAGCTGAACTGTTACTCGTTACTGCAGCCGGACGCGTCTGACATTATGTAGTAGTTCTAAGGACACGCTCTCGCTCGATGCCAGACGCTGTGTGCTGGTTATGTCATAAACTGGTCCGACGCTCCTGCCGTTTACGGGAGTAAACATAAAACCCGACACAGATCAGCGCCGACAGCAGAGACCCCAGCGGAGCCGCCCATCCCATCGGATAGAGTGATTCCGGGAAAAACCTGCTGGCCAGCCATGCTCCCGGAATGCGGACAAGTATAATTGCCGTAATATTATGGATAAAAGAAACCATGGATTTCTGATCGCCGCAGAAATAACCGCTGAAGCAAAAGTGGACCGCCGCGAACACACAGTCGAACGCATAGGAACGCAAATACTCGCATCCCGACTCCAAAACAGCCGGATCTCTTGTAAAAATTCCCACCAAGGTATGCGGCAGAAACTGATTATATACGGCGCACATCAGTCCCCAGCTTACCGTAATCAACAGACTGTAATACAGCGACCTCCGCGCTCTCTCCGGTTTTCCTGCTCCCATATTCTGTGCCGTAACCGTGGAGATGGCCGACAGAAACGCGGACGGCACCAGAAACATGAAACCGATCAGTTTCTCCACGATTCCCACCGCCGCCGAGACGATCAGTCCCCGGCTGTTGGCAATCACGGTAATCACAATAAACGCAACCTGAATCAAGCCATCCTGCATGGCAATAGGTGTTCCCACTTTCAGAATGCGCAGGATCGTCTCCCTGTCCGCGTAAAAATCCTGCCTGCTGACACGAAATCCCAGGTCCTGCCTCCGTACGGCTAAAAGAGACACCGCCACGCTCACTGCCTGTCCACAAACCGTGCCAAGAGCCGCGCCGGCAGCGCCCAGGCCGCACAAACCAATGAACACGAAATCCAGCACGATATTGGTCACACAAGCTGCCGCTACGAAATACATAGGTCTTCGGGAATCTCCCGATCCGCGGAAAATACCACTGATTACGTTATATGCCGTGATCAAAGGAACTCCCGCAAAACAGATCGTCAGATAGCTCTTCGTCTCCGCAACCGCTTCCCCAGGAGTTAACATAACTTTAACTATCGGTAGCGTGCACAAAAGAAGTACGGCTGTAATAACAACTGCGAATACAGAGAAAAAGATAACAGACGTCCCCACCGCCTCCGCAGCTTTCTTTTCATTCCGGGCGCCTACACACTGCCCTATCTGTACCGTGGTCCCCATGGCAAAGCCTATAATAATGACCGTCAACATATGCAGCACCTGGCTGCCGATGGACACCGCCGTAGTAGTCTCCGATCCATTGTAAAGTCCCACCACGAACAGATCCGCCATCCCGTAAAAAGTCTGCATGAAACTGGATAAAAGATAAGGCAGGGCAAATAAAACCAGATTTCTGCCTACGCTTCCCTCTGTTAAGTCGTTTTTTCTATCGTTCATTTCGATCCTCACATAAATTACCCTAATGCCACATCAAGCACCATCATCAGCACAAACCCTACCGCTGCGCCGATCGTGCCGATATTGCTGTGCTCGCCTGCCTGGGATTCCGGTATCAGCTCTTCTATCACTACATAGATCATGGCACCCGCCGCAAAGGCCAGCATATAGGGGA
>CAYXKS010000078.1:10052-11970 GCA_964465725.1 uncultured Bacteroides sp.
TCTTCTATCACTACATAGATCATGGCACCCGCCGCAAAGGCCAGCATATAGGGGAGCGCCGGAACGATCTGTTCCGCCAGCAGAATCGTAATCGCCGCAGCAACAGGCTCCACAACACCCGACAACGCTCCGTAAACGAAGGCTCGAAGTTTGGATGTTCCCTCACTCCGAAGCGGCATAGAGATAATCGCGCCCTCCGGAAAATTCTGTATGGCAATTCCCACCGCCAGTGTAAAAGCTCCTGCCAGGGTAATACCGGTATTTCCCAGCATCGCGCCCGCAAAAGTCACTCCTACGGACATACCTTCCGGAATGTTGTGCAGCGTCACCGCAAGGACAAGCATAGTTGTTTTTTTTAAATTGACCTCCGGGCCCTCCGGATGCGCACTCTCCAAATGCAGATGCGGAACCAGACTGTCCAGCCCCAGCAGAAAGAGGACCCCGCCCAAAAAACCGACTGCTGCCGGAATCCATGCAATCTTTCCCTGTTCTGTGGTCATGTCAATAGCAGGAATCAACAGCGACCACACTGAGGCCGCAATCATCACCCCCGCCGCAAATCCCAGAAGCATTTTTTCCAGCTTCTTATTCATTTCTTTTCTCATACAAAAAACCATTGCCGACCCAAGTGTGGTTCCGGCAAATGGAATCAGTAATCCAAGCGCAAGCTGCATACACTCACCCTACCTTCCTGTAGTAACAGTTCGGCCTCCGGCTTCACCGCTACGGAATCTGCCAATTGAGCAAAGCTCAATTTTTCCAAGTCGCCTTCGACGAGATTGCCAGGTGCCCAATAGCACTTGCCTGACAGCGACCGAAACGAATTGTAGACCAGATTTCCTCTTAATCAAATTTACGTGTTCTCACGGACTTTGTAGCAAATACAAAATCCTGGACTGAACTGTTGCTTCCTATACACTGTATTATCTTATGCACATATTTCAAATACGACATTCATAAAATTTGCAAGATTCGTTTGCGCCGCTACGCAAACCCGAATAAGCGGATGAATCTCTTATAACGCAACAAAACTGTGCACTCACTGCACTGAACATACAGGCACCATGCATCCTTCTGCACACAGAAAAAGGTGTACTGTCCTTCCAGAACATCAGACTCCACACCTTTCCATATCATTGTATAATTCAGGTATCATCCCATATCAATCAATACTGCCCTGCAGGGTGCTCCATCCACACCGCCAAGATTGATCGGCGCCGCATTCAGGAAATAAACACCTTCCTCAACCTCTCCGAGACGAATCCCCTCCAACAGCACTACTTCGGCGCCCAACAGTTTCAGATGGACGTCCCTCGAATCGTCTTCCGGCCCTACCGTCTGGGATTCATTCCCCAACAGCCAGATCCCCGCCTCGGCAAACACCTTCGCCGCCTCTATGGACACTACCGCCTTTCCCTTGATTAATATCCTCTTCCTGCCTCGCCTGTCCGCCTCTCTTGCTTTCTCCAGGATCGCAACCGCGTCATCGGCTGTAACGGTCCCGTCAAACTCCGTCACGTAGGCGTAGCCAATATATTTCTCCAGATCCGTTTCATCTATTGTCTTACCATCCTCATAGAAGTGAAAAGGAGCGTCCACGTGTGTCCCGTTATGGGCGCACATTCCAAAAACCGACAGATTACACTTTCCTCCCTCCGATATTCTCATCACCGCTTCCATTTCAGGCGCCGGATCTCCCGGGAACACCACGCAGCTGAATACTTCCTGTGAAATATCATATACTTTCATACTATCTCCATTCCGCCTATATTAATCGGCAATACGGTTTTATTCCAGAAATTTTGTAACACGTTCTCACAGTCTTTGCAGCAAATGCACAGTCCTTGGCTGAACCAATGTCATAGTTAAGAAAATTATGCCAATACACAGCGCCTGATATTGTGTAGTTGTCCTGAGG
>CAYXKS010000079.1:0-11921 GCA_964465725.1 uncultured Bacteroides sp.
CCACAACAGCATATGTCTCATCCATCTCACTTATCCTCCTTCTCACATAAGATTAATGACATATTCATCGTATCAAAACAAGGCATATTTTGCAATACATTTCCCTTATTCCAGCATAATCTCCTTCACGGAAACTTTTTCCATCTTCTTCGAAAAAGCTATTGATAATTTACTACAAAAATCATAATATGCAATTGTAAACTTCAATATATGTGAGTTCCTAACAGTAAAATAAATGTCCAGAAAATATACGAAAAGATAATGCTTAATCATATGATCTGACGGGACCCGGACTATATATAAGGGCTGTTGCGGCTATCCTTACAGCCTACCTAATTTTATAAAGCGTTACAAATTAATTCTAACAGATATTCCTTTGCGTCATTCTTTGAGAAATCAAATTGCCCATGCATTACTCTAATCAGTTTGTACCCATGTCTATATGCCTCAATATCTCTTACACTATCATAGAATGCCCTTTTTTCATCACGCAAAGGATCTTTTTTCTTTTTCATTTTTGCATTGATATCATCACATGCTTTTAACCATATTTTTTTACTATAATACAAGTGTATCTCTGGTGGATATGACATCAACGCAATTTTTCTCTGCTTTGTGAAATGCTGTCGCTCATCATATTCTATAATTACTTTCTGTTTTTCACAAACAAAGTCGAATTTCAAATTGCATTCATTATATGCAAAACTTCTTGTTCCACATATTTTTTCAATATTAGCAATAATATCTGCATATATATTTTCTTTTCTTGGTGTTGTTGCCCAATCATATGTTTTTTCAGTTTCAACTTGTCCAAAAATATTGTACAATAAATCTTGTAAATATTCTTTCTGCTTTCGTCTATCATTATCTGCTTTTTTGATTTTACAGAATTCTTTCGAATCTTCTATTTGCTCGCTATATGTAAATATATTGCTACAAAGGGATATACTACTCCTCTTTACAGATTGACCTTTCATTTTCAAAATTTGCATTTCATATTCCGGAATTTCGTTGTCACGCTCTGTCCAATATGTATCAAATCCCAGATTTTCATAAAAATCTATTGTATTTTTTCCGCCAAAAAAATGATCTGGCTCAACGCCAACAGCAATTTCATATGCCATACGACGTATCTGTTTTCCCGGATATACAATATTATCATAAACAAGATAAGTTGTTCTTGACTTGGCATAATCGGGTTTTTCCTTATTAAATTTTTCAATCGCCTTAATCACATCTTCCCCCGTTACTTTACTCCAATCAGACATGTTCTACCTTTCTAAAGCATTTTAATGTTTCCATACCCAAAGTAAAGAATTCTTGAAAATATCAATCCTTATTTTTTTGTTTCTTTTTTGTTTTAAACACCCTTGAATACGTTGTTCATTATGCTTTTAGTATTTTTGTAAATATCACCACGATTCCCGGCATCAATAACACATATAACCAAATTGCCATTATCTAAGATATAAATAACTCGATAATCATCGACACATAAACGAAAATATTCATCATATCCCTGCATTGGTTTAATATCGCCCTTGGGCAATTACTAATTGCATTTAATAGTCTTACTCTATTTTGCTTTGAAAGTTTTTTAATAAATTTCTGAGCCCTTTTTTCAATAAATATCTGATATTGCATCATAAGGTAATATCCTCTTGACTTGCAAACTCTTCAAGGGATATTGAGTCATGTTTATCTGAATCTTTATCATTTAGATAATTATGCAAGAGAGATTCACAGAATATGTCATTAGCTTCTTCGTCCGCTATGATGTCCTGTACATAAGCTAAAACGTATCCAATTTTATAATCCGGAATTTTATCTAAATAACGGAATTACTTTTTTACCTGACATATTGCCACCACACTTTCATAATTACTACATAACATTTGCTCTTATTGGATAGTATATCATATGTAAAACTGCAAAGTCTATTCAATTATCAATGTGAAATTAAAACCATTTTAGTTCATAATCACGTCAACCATTTTCAACCGTATCATTGACAACTGAAGTGAGTCATGATAGACTATATACACTTTATTTGATATTTCTTTTAAAGTTACATATAATAATGTTGGAACGTACTCCGGTGTCCTTCGGGTCCGGAGTCTTTTTATTCATAAAGGAGAATATACTTTGGATAAAACTATCTCTCTTCTAATATCCCGGATGACAGATATAAAAACAGGACCACCATGAAAGAAATTTTCGTCTATTCAGCCAAATGCGTCCCAAATTATCTGCTATAAGTGACGAAGATGTCCATAAAGAAATGGGATTTCCTCTGGATTGGAGGGTTCAGCTGTTAAGTTTATTATAGTAAAGCCTCTGACAACCTCTCAATCGTCCTCTCCCGTCTATCACACTGTTCAAACAAAAAGCTCTCCGGATAAGTAATGATTTCTTCCCACGGAATCTCCCGAAGCACCGGCTTAAGAATCTGCTCCACCGCAATCCTGTGCATCACACTGCGAATTCTGAAATCCAGTTCGTACGCAAGTTTATCATCCAAATGCATATAGTACTGGTCGCCGATCCAATGTGTGATCTCCATGGAAACCTTTTGTTCCCAGTCATGATTCCAGTGCTTCTCAATCCTGCGGCGCAGCCCCATCCAATTTGAATCAGCTCTGGGGGTAACAATCCCCATCCTTCGCGCATCCTTGTAGGTACAAAGATTCCAGGAAATGCCCCTCTCTTCACACAGTCTGATGTTATGCGCCAAAAGAAGACCATAGAAATCTTCCATCTCATCCAGGATCTCATATCCAGACTCTCCACACCAGACAGGTCTGTGCAGACGCCTGGTCTCACTAAGCTGCCGCTCAAATATTTCCGTAAAAATATCCATTCTCTTTGCATCATCAAGCCCCGGATCCAGAATATCATTCTCCAGGACAAATGGATAAAAGTGAACAGTATATGCAATCTGAGAATCCGAAACCTCCCGCAGCGTGGAAAAGTCGCGACCGAAATCCGTTCCTTCCAGAAACAGAATATGTTCTTTATCATTCTTTCGTATCGTACGGATAATACGGTCATAAAACCCGTTTATCTGCTCCGCCGTAACATCCCAGCCGGGCTCATTGATAACATCATAACCCACAATCCATGAATTTCCGGCATACCGCGCTGATATTTCATCCCAGAACCAGACGACCTGATCCTGAAAGCAGCGATATTTCCAGAACAATGCCTGTCCCGTATTGTTATCTGAATGCCAATCCGTATTCTGAGAACCGGGCGTTGAATGCAGGTCGAGGATACAATACATCCCCTCATCGGCACAAAGCCTGATAACCCTGTCAAGATGCTCCAATCCTCTTTGCAGCATAACCCCCGGTTCATCATCATTCCAGAAATAATGATATCCTAATACAATCCTCACGGTATTTGCGCCGAGACTTTTCATATATCGTATATCCTTATCCTGTACCATATCAAGCAAAAAGGTGTCCATAAACTTTTCAGCGCGTTCTCTCCCATATGTTTCCGCAAAAGCTTCCATAATCATGGAATTTGTTCCCGGCATTCCGATCATAAAGTGTTCCAGATTCATCCAGGACCCCAATGCCCATCCGCGAAGCATAACCGGCTGTCCGCCCAGCTCAAAATGATCTCCAACTACCTGAATAAACTTTTCCATACATCTCCTCCGTCCGACTTTCTATTTACTATAGTTAACCGCAGCTACCCCTTAATACCACTTGTCACAACACCTTCCACAAACTGCTTCTGCAGACAAAGGAACATAATCAGGATCGGCAGCGACAAAACCACTACTCCGGCCAGGGTCAGATTCATCTTTTCAAACTGAAAGTCCTTGACGGTTTTCAATCCTACCGACAGAACAAACTTTTCCTTAGTCACCATAAAAGTAGACGGCGCCAGATAGGAATTCCAGGTACCCGTAAATGTCAGAATAATGACACTCGTAATCAGCGGTTTCGAATTGGGCAGCATAACCCTACAAACGTTCCCGCATGTCCCAGACCATCTACCCTGGCGGCATCCTCCAGTTCCTGGGGCATCCCGATGAAATACTGTCTTGCCATGAAAATATAGAGCGTATTATACATAAACGGAATTACCAATGCCCACAAGGTATCGTTTAATCCCAGTCTGGCCAGATTAATGTACATCGGCGTGATAATAAAAGGAAAAGGAACCATCATGGAACAAAGGACCACATTAAATATGATTTTTCTTCCCGGGAAATCAAATCTCGCTATCGCATAACCGGCCATCGTGTTGACGATAAGCTGCCCAATCGTACACGCCAGCGTGACCACAATCGTATTTCCCAACCATCGGAGCACCGGATATTGCGTAAAGAGGATAACGTAATTCTCCAATGTCCAGCGTAAAGGTGATACCAGCTTCCCTACATCCCCCAAAGGCACAATGGAATTATAAAAGGTATAAAGAATCGGATACAAAAAGATCAGCGTAAACAGACACAACACCAGGTAAAAAATACTCTTTTTCACAATCTTCTTCATCTGCTACACCTCCTTATCCAAGAACTTCTTCTGAACCATTGTAGCCGCACAAATCATAATAAACAAAAATACAGCCGCCGAACTGCCATAGCCTACATTGCCATAGCGGAACGAGTTCAGATAGAAAAACGACATGATCGTGTTCAGAGCATTGCCGGGAGAACCGATCGCACCGGTTCCGGCCACCGCGGAAATCTGATCGAAGATCTGAAAGGAGGCGATAATCCCGTAAGTCACGACCAAAAATGTGGTCGGCATAAGCAACGGCCATGTAATATACCGGAAACACTGGAATTTCGTCGCTCCATCGATAGATGCAACTTCCGTAAGCTCCGTCGGAATGGACTGCAGACCGGAAAGATACATAATCATATAGAAACCGACCTGCTGCCAGATGAACATCATAATGACTAACGGTAGCGCGTAACGGACACTGACCGACCATGCAATATTTTCCATGCCAAACAATCTGGAAAACAGCCTTGTCACCGGCTGGTTTTGGGCAAACAGATAGATAAAGACAGTTGCCACCGCCACAGAGGAAATGACATAAGGCGCATAGAAAAGTGTTCTGAATACCCCTCTTCCCTTGAACTTGCTGTTGATTAGCAATGCCATGACTAAAGAGATAATCGTCTGAACCGGAACCGCAATGATTACCACCGTCATAGAATGCCCGATCGCCAAATGGAATTTTGTATCCCGTATTAAATTAAGATAATTTTCAAACCCGACGAAGTGGTTGTTTTTCGGCATGGCATAGTTATACTCAAAGAAACTAAGGCCCAGCGACTGGCATACCGGAAGAAAAAACCAGATCAGCCAGAACAAAAATGCCGGAAGAATAAACAGATATGCCGTTATCCATCTGCTTTTAGTATTTTTTGATATTTTCTTCTTCATAAATAAGTTCTCCTGAACAGATCGTCATATGTATGTGCAGATATACAAACTGTCACACAGAGGGGACACCTGCTGTATCAGGCATCCCCTAGTAACATTCAATGAACCACCCTGTAGCAAGCTACGGAGTATCCGTCCCTGACTTCCTCCTTCAGAACGCTGCAAACAGCGGGGCACAAAGCTCATGAAGGAGTCAGTTAGTGTAACAATTCAGCCTGCAGCTCCACTGTTATCAATTAGTTCCATAACTCTGCGCAAGATTCGCAAGGATCTCCGCCGCAGATGTATCATTCGTTGAATCAAACAGTACCGCAGTCAGATCATTGACAAAGTCGGTCTCAAACTGTGAAGTCTGAGCAGGATATCCAAAAGCGATAGAATAGCTCTCCGTCCCTTTGATCGGCGCAAACTGAGGATGCTCCTCATAGTAACCATTCGCAAGTTCGGGATTGGAAGGAATACTTCCCGTACTATTTGCGCGGATTGTCTGAGCATCGTTTCTTGCCATGTATGCGGCCGTCTTGGCAGCCAGATCAGGATGCTGGCAGCTGGATAACATAACGATCGCATCCGAGTGCAGGGAGGAAGAGTGCTTGGCCTCATCAGCATAAGGAATCGGGAGCGCAATATAATCCGTGTCCGGAGCCGCTGCAGCCATCTGTCCATAATACCAGACACCGCCGGTCGTCATCAAAGCCTTGCCTGTCGCGAAGGTTGTCCCATCCCAGTCATCACCAAGCTGCGCAGGATTGACTGCCAGTCCATCCTTAAACATATCGATCACCCATTGTACCGCCGCCTCATTTTCAGGACTGTCAATGGAAGCTCCGTTCCCCCAGTCACCGCCAAATCCCTGGAGGATCTGTGTCACATGAAAAAGACTTGTAACGTTGATACACATACCATAAAAATTATTCTCCGGATCGCTTACCGCTTCACTGATCTTTCGAACGTCATCCCATGTCTTCGGATAATCCGCTTCTGTGTAACCCAATTCCTTGAACAGATCCACATTCAGGAGCAGGCAGGTAGGCTGTGCATCGATCGGAATACCATATAACTGTCCGTCTACCGTCCAGACATTGATCGCCGACTCGTCAATATTACTCAGATCGATAAGGCTTTCATCAAAAGGCTGATATAGTCCGCCGTCAATATACTCAAATACATTCTCGTTCGTAGGAAGCACCAGGTCAGGCGCTGTTCCTGCCGCCACCTGGGATGGAAGGTTATTCCAGAAATCAGATGTACTTGCATAGGTTACAAGCTCTACCCCTTTCACACCCGGAACTGCATCTGCCACTCCTTCGGCCATCTCCAAAAACGCCGCATTATCATGATCTGATCCCCACGCACCGAACTTGATAATCACGCCTTCTCCATCAGACGCTTCGTCAGTCGAAGCCGCTTCCCCGGATGCGTCTTCTTCCGCAGCCCCGGTCTCCTCTCCTGCATTCGTTTCTTCTGACGTCTCCTCCGTCGATGTATCTTCCGCTGCCGGCGCAGCAGAGCTGCCCCCGGAATCACCACAGCCAGTGATCGCAGCGGCGGTTAATGCAGCAGTTAACAGTATCGCTAAATTTTTCTTTCGCATAACGCTCCTCCTTATTTTTTCTTTTCCTTCGAAAAGATTTGATGTTGCCATTTTATCAGACCTGTTATTGTATTCTATCCAAAATTGTGCTATTTCTTTAACTTTTCCGATGTACTGTTGATTTTTTTACACGTTTTCTATAAATTAATACTATGAGATCAAGAGAAAAAGAAAAATTTCAGTCAATTCAAACCAAATTTTTAAAGATGATTCTGCTAAGAGTCTTTTTACCTACATTTGTATTTCTGATGATCTCCATGGTGATCATCCTGAATCAATCGATAAAAAATGCCTCTGATTCCCTCGATTACCAAAACAGCATCATACTGACGGGCATTGATAATTTTCTGGCGTCCATGAAAGATCTGACCAACTATGTTGTCCTTGACCCCGAAATACAAAATGTACTTTCTCTGGATTATTCCGAATATCCGGAGAAGGAAACGTTAATGAAATACCAGTCAAATAAGAAAGTAGAAGACCGGCTGACCACCTTCCTGCATTTGAACAGCAATCTTTCGTCCGTACTTCTGTTTCCTGAAAACTACGATCACTATTACAGGGCCGATGCGACCATCGTGCCCTCAGCGGACGTCACTGAATATGATTTTTATAAGAATATTGTCAATAATAACGGAAAGATCACAACACAGATTGTTCTCGATAATCCACTGCTATTTTCGCATCCTGATACCATCGTTGTTGGCAGATCAATCATCAACCCATTGCAGAATAACCGTCTTATGGGCGTATTTCTTCTTAACGCGTCTGTTGATCAGTTAAGACAGTTCTGTGATACCACCGACCTGTCTCAAAATTATATCTACTGGCAGGATACGATCATCGGCAGTGATAAACTTTCCGACCAGGAAACTGATGAACTACAGAAAATAATCCCCGTTCAGACAGGTAATGCTGTGTCAAAGCCACACAGAAGTGTTCACAGATATCATGGAACCTTATGTTTTTCAAGCATCTCACAGCCTGACGCCAACGGAATCCGTATTATAAATGTCACGCCTCTGTCCGAGGTCATATCGTTAAACAGAAGTTATATTGTTGGCATCCTGTCCATTACACTGGTCATGATCCTTCTGATGCTGGCAACGATACGCGCCTCCGTCCGTGAGATAACGGTTCCCATTGTGTCACTCAAGGATGCAATGGTACAGACAGAAGACAGTGATAATTATACGGCAATCGATTTTGAGATATCCAATGATGAGATTGGTATTCTGGCGGAAGCCTACAATCATCTGATCGAACACATAAAAAATCTGATTATTCAGATCAAGGCCGAAGAAAATGAAAAAATGAAGATAGAACTTCTTTCCCTGCAGTCACAGATCAGTCCACATTTTATCTTCAATACACTGGAATCGATCAAAGTAATGGCCAAACTGCAGGGCGCTGTTCCTGTCGCGGATATGATAGACAAGTTTACCTCCTTCCTGCGGTACTGCGCCAGAAATGATCAGAATATCGTGACGTTGAAAGAAGAGATGGAAATCGCTGAAAACTATATGGCGATCATGAATTTCCGATACATGGGTACATTCCAATACACCTGTAATATTCCAGAAGATTTGCAGGAATGCATTGTGCCTAAGTTTATTCTGCAGCCAATTCTCGAAAACACGATTAAGCACGGATTTTCACAAAATACAAATCCGGATAAAAAGGTCAGAATCACCGCCGAGGCATCCGAGTCTGTTCTCTCTATTTGCATAACGGATAACGGTACCGGCATAACAGACGAAGAACTTGAAAAAATAACATCATATAAAAGACAGGAAAACCTCTCAAATCAGATTGGTATTTACAATATCAACAGGCGGATACGTTTACTGTACGGAAAAGAATTCGGATTGTTGCTCGAAAGCATTCCCGGCGAGTACACTTCCGTGTCCTACAGACTTCCATGTATTAAATCAGATAAGGAGTAACAGATATGTCTTACAGCATTCTTATTGTTGATGACGAACTACTTATGAGAATCGAACTGAATGAACTCATAAAGCGTGTTCCAGACTACTATATATGTGGCGAAAGCGAGAACGGCAAAGAAGCCCTTGCGTTTATTCAAACGCATCATCCTGATATCGTCCTCCTGGACCTTTCCATGCCGGTAATGGACGGAATAGAAGTTCTGAAAGCAGTTAAAGATATTCCCAAAAGTCCCCGCTTTCTCGTTCTTAGCTGCCATGACGAATTTAATCTGGTACGGGAAGCTTTGACAAACGGCGCACAGGACTATCTGCTGAAAAACTGCCTTGACCAGGCATCTCTGAAAGAAACCCTCGATAAACAGGCAGCAGAAATTCAAGCCGATTCTGATCGCAGCCAGACAGGAGCTTCTTCCTCCGATCAAAATCAGAGGAAAATTTACAGCCAGAATTTTCTACGCTGCTTTTTATCCGGCACTGATACTGCCGAAAATTTTTCAAGGCATTTCTCTGTTGACCGTAAAAACTGCTGCTGTATGCTTTTTTCCATAAAACGTTATGAGCAGGTTGCATCCAGATACCCCGATCGAAATATGGACCTTATGACAAATTCCATGTTCAACATTTTTAAGAATTCATTGGAGAAAAATCAGTCCGGAGAGTTTTGCGAAATATCACAAAATCTGTTTGTCTTTCTGACAGATTTCTCCGAGCTGCAATCCGCCCAGAAAATCCGTATGACGCAAAACGCACTCATACAAAAATTCGTTTACCTTGCAAAACAATATCTGAATGTGGAACTGATCTTAGGCATTGGAGGAATCTACTCAGACCACAGCGATCTGATCAAATCCTATCAGCAGGCTCAGAAGGCACTGCTGTCTTCTTTTTATAATAAACGGAATATTATTTTTTATGAAAATACCGGAACACCGGAAATTTGTGAAGATAATTTTGATAAAGTGGAACAGCGGGCAATTTATTATTGCATGAGAAAAGAATATCAGAAATTGAAAGAATATCTGGATGTTATCTTTGAGACAGTCAGTCAGGTTGATACGTGTCATTATCCGAATCCGGACAAATTCCGTTCTCTGTATTCAAATATATGCCGGCTGCTCACTGCAAACGAACATTTAGATGTCTCTATCGACAACTACAGCACCTTCGAGACCTATGAAGAACTTCACAAAAAGTTCATCGAGGATTTCTATAACACGATCTGCTTAAACACCTTATCGGATGCCGATCATATCACAAAGGACGTCATCCGTTATATTCAGCTTCACTATAAAGAAGACGTCCGCGTCACGCAGATCGCAGAGGACCTTCAGATCAGCGAAAACTATTTAAGCAGAACCTTCAACAACTGCGTCGGCGTCAGCATACCAAATTATATCAATAATTTCCGAATTGGCAAAGCGCAGGATTATCTCAAAAATACAAACATGAAAATCTATGAGATCGCACAGGCGCTTGGCTACAACTCGGTCTCTTATTTCAATACAGCATTCCGCAAAGTTGCGGGCTGTACGCCCGCACAGTATCGCAACAGAAACCGGTAGCCGCAACCCGGAAGAAAACGACTTTTCTGCTTTAGTGAGGTACGGATATTCGTCAATCGCAAACACCATACGTCGTCTTTTCAATAATGTCTCCGGATTGTCCTTAGAAGATGACATGCTTATATCTTCCCCTATTTTGCCAATTTATCAAACAAATCCTCAAACAACAGATCCCGGTTAATCCCATATACATACTTGACAGGGTGTCTCGTCTTATCAAATCCCCATTTATTGTCGTACTCCGGAATCGGGCTGGGTTCAAAACGTTCGAACATGAACTGGTCGTCTAATAGCCATGCCACCGCCGTCACGTCCCAGATCACGCGGCTCCAGCATTTCCCCTGTCCTACCAGTTCTGCCTCATTCACTGTATTCTCCAGCAGATAATCACACAGGGCATTCTTCCCCTTCAACCAATAAGTCAATTCCGGTCCCGTAGTCGCAAATGTCGACACCACTCCCATGCACGGGAGCTGGACCATGGGCACACCACATCCAAAAATTATCCTGGCTGCCGCTATATCCTGATATAAATTGAACTCGTGGTTATCATGCCAGTCCAATGCGTTGCCGCCCAGCCAGACCACTACAATCCTGTCAATAATCTTCGGCTCCATCAGAATAGCAGATGCGATATTGGTGATCGCACCGATTGCCACCACGTAGAGAGGCACATCTTCCTCTCGCTCCATCGCCCTTCTGACAAGATCACGCGCCGCCGGAGAATCCACTGCCTCTTCCTCTCCCGGCAGATAAGTTGTGGAACCTCTATAGGTAACTTCCTTATATTCCTGGCGCCCCATCAAATCCAGAATCTTCATGATCTCGTAGTAGCTCTTCTCCATGCCGTCACCCGGCCCGGAAGAGTGATGATTATAAAACGGAGCTGCGTAAATAGCCTGAAGATTCAACCGATCTTCCGATTTGATCAGATAAGCCAGAGCAAACTGGTCGTCGATTTCGTTGTAGGTATCCGTGTCGAGTATGACATCAACTTTCCCTTTGGGCTTTTCCAGGCGGGCGACAAGCTTACCGTAATCAATCTTTTTCTTCTCTGAAAACAAATGGGTCGTTTCCGAGCATTCCATATTTGTCTGTTTCTCGTTCATTTTTCTCCTTTTTGCGATGATTTTTTTGAATTTAAAAGGTATTCCCGTCAAAAATTTCCTATATGCTATATACTAATTGGACATCTTTGCTTTGTCAATCTCCTGGGCATCTCTAACCGGCAGAAATGTAACAGTTCAGCCTTCGGCTTCTCCGTTACGGACTTTGCAGTAAATGCAAAGTCCTGAGCTGAACTGTTACGCTGAAATTTTCTTAATCCACTTGCCGCTCCGCAGTCGAACCACACACCACACCGCCTTCAGGATCTGGTCAATCTTTAAGAATATGTAAATCC
>CAYXKS010000080.1:0-11775 GCA_964465725.1 uncultured Bacteroides sp.
CTGTACATTCCCCAGCAAAAATCCCACAATTTCTTCATCAGCCAATTCCTCCAAAATGAAATACCACGCTGCTTCGTTGGTCTGCACTCCGTTTCGGTCCGCGCACAAATTATCTTCGAACAGTCCCTATCTCTCACGAACTGCCTTCCCATCCGCGACCCGATATACCATATCACACTTTTCAATCGTCTGCAGCCTGTGCGCAATAATAATTAATGTCTTGCGCCCGTGCAGTCTGTTAATCGAGTCCATGATGGCAGCCTCAGTCTCGTTGTCCAGCGCGGAAGTAGCCTCATCCAGCACCAACACTTCCGGGTCCTCAAAAAGCGCTCTGGCGATACCGATACGCTGTCTCTGTCCACCGGAAATCCTAATGCCGCGCTCGCCGATGCTGGTATCCAATCCCTCCGGAAGTCCTCTGACAAACTCGTCAAGCTGTGCCTCCCGCAGAGCTTCCCACACCTTATCGTCATCGATATCCTCATCCGCACAGCCAAACGCCACATTCTTGCGGATCGTGGAGTCTATCATAAAGATTGTCTGTGGGATATAACCGATATTTTTAAGCCACGACGCATAGTGATCTCTCACTTCCACACCATCCGCCAGAATACTTCCCGATTCCAGCTGCAAGAGTCCCAGCAGAATATCCACAACCGTCGTCTTTCCGGCACCGGAAGTGCCCACAATGCCGACAGATTTTCCTATCGGAATCGTCATATCCGCATGATCGAAGATCAAAACCTCCGAATTAGGATATTTATAAGTTATACCCTGCAACACAATCTCCCTTTTGACAGGAAGCTTCTCTACCTCAATCTTCTTCTCATAAGTCTCCGCACTGTAGTCGACGTTCTCATCCCTGATCTCCTCCTGGAGATTATCGCTCACACCCATGAAAAATGGTTCGAAATAGGAAATCGACGTCAGATGATTGTTGATCCTGTTGGCACAGGGAATCAGTCTCATGGCCGCAACCGCCAGAAGTCCCAGCTGAGGCACGATATCCGCTGCTGCCGTGCCCTGAAGAAGCTGTACCATCAGATACAATATCATGCCTGCAATGGCGAGTGTCTCAATCAGAAGCCTCGGCGTTGAATTATAAAGATTATACCGCTGCACCGCATTGACATACCCGGCACCACATTTTGAGTATTCATTGATAAAATACCTCTCCCTCCGGGCAATCTTGATCTCCTTGATTCCCATAACAGACTGATCGATCCATTTATACAATCCGCTGTAAAATTCCTGATTTTCCTCCCCTGCTTTTCTCATAATGGGCTTTAAAACACACTTGATCACCAGGAGCGCAATCACTAAAAGCGCCGTAACTGTGAGACTCATCCACACATCCGCCACCAGACTGACAACCGCCAGACAAATAAACACAATCCCCTCGCTGATCAGCTGCAGCAGCGCCAGAATCAGACCATACATGTTGTTGACATCCGAAGTAATGTTTCTCTGGATCACCGCAGTGTCCGCATTGAGATAATATTCATAGGGACGCTGCATAAAATTGATCATCATCCTTCGGGATGTGGCAAACTGATTCGTATAGACAAACCGAAGCTGTACTTTCTGCTGAAAAAACAAAAAGACATTCTTGACGACAAACACGAGAACCAGCCCTACCATAACAAGTATCGTCAGGTCATTGCTGTTATCCACATGAAAGATCCGGCAGATCACCTGAAGGTACCCATGCCTGGCAATGGCATCCTCCTCCAGAACCACATTCATAACCGGCATAATCATGGAAACACCCAACGTCTCCAACACGGCACCGATCAGCATCAAAAAAACAAGCAGCACCATCTTCCGCTTTTGCTGCCTGTCCAGCAAGACCATTAACTTTTCATATATCTTAATCATATCGGTAGCATGTCCTCTTCTCTGTCAAAACCTATTCAATTTCTGTCCGAAACTCACTAAGTCCATTATAACAGCTCAGCGTTTGAAAAAACTTTTTCTATTCTACCATATGTGGCCGCCATATTGCAAATATATACCGTTATTTGTTTCGCTATTTATCAGTACCTTCAGCCTTCATTCCATTTATGTTAAGCCAGTACACAGCGCCTGGCTGGATATCCACTTTATCAAATCTGCTCATTTTGCCTGTGCAGCTCCGGCGCCTCATACTTATCCAGAAAGTCCTCTCCCAGAAACAGCACCTCGTCCGCAAACCTGATCCCATTCGGCACGGTCAGAACCGATATCACTCTCTTGAAACGCAGGCCCGGTATGAAATTCAGAATCTCCATCGGGAACATTCCGCTCAATACGATATGCTCCGAAAACTCCTTCGTATAATCCAGCACATCTCTTGGATGCGGCTTGATCAGGATCTGTCCTCTGCGGCCGTCTATGCTGCCATATTCCTCAATGATATCCGCAAAAATCTGCTTTCGTACCGCCAGATCACAGAGCGGTTCCGACAATACCAGTATCTTGTCCTGCGCCCCCTGCTCAAGCTGCTTAAGCAGTCCCTCCAGATTCTCAATAAAAAGCCGGATCAGAATACCTTTATCTTCCTCCGTCAACCTTTCCACCAGCTTCGCCCGTGGCTCTTCGATATACTTTTTGCATGGATATGGTACGACGCTCTTATCATTGATCTCCATGTCAAGACAATACCTGCCATAACCATTCTGAATAAAAATCAGATTTCGGGCCGACATCCACGCCTTCAAGTTAAAATGTCCCCTGTTATCGTAGCGCGCAGTATCGTAGTACTGAATACAATTCAGCCCGTCCTCCACCGCGTGGTAATATATTTTCTCATAGTTTAAATAATATCCGATCGGGTCAGAATCACAGAACACGTAAATATCCCGATACTGTCTGAAATCCACCGGTACATACGCTTTCTCCAGCCTGCCGAACATTTTCGTATATTTGATGCGGGAAAGCATATTCAGCAGCAGATTTCCCCTGTCCTTATGATACTTCTGCAATTCCGGGAAAAAGATATCTTCCTTCTCGTCAAACATCACCACATCCTCAAAAAGAGGACACACATCAGCCCGCTCCTTCAAATTCCCAAAATCATTCGACATCGTGCTGAGCACCAACGTTGCCTTGCCCTGCTGCCCCCTGGGAAGCGCCAACTCCTTCAGACAGGCGACATATACATGATAAAATGTGTGACATACATAGATTCTTTCTTTCATGGCGTGTCTTTTCATCCCTTCCGCGCTGTCCGGCCGGAAACCACCAGGATTTCCTCCGGACTGCTACGCCTCATTATAAATAGAAGAACTTTCCCGGCTCTGCTTTTGTATCAGAGCCGGGACGCATAAACCGAATTCAATCAGCTTCCCAGAGAAATCACAAATACCCTTCGCGAAAAATTATCACAGACGTACAGATTGTCTTCCTGTATCAACAGACTCCTCGGCACAACGGGATATGCGTTCATGAGCGCCGGATCATCCGCAGCCAAAGTCGTAACCATACCATCCCTGATGCAGCGCACCGCGCTGTTGCCTGTATCAGATACATAAACTGCACCGTCCTCGCCGACGGCAACTCCCTGTGGAGACCGGAACCGTGCTTTCTTCACGTCGCCGTCCTCGAAGCCTTCCACTTCATCCCCGGAGACCAGAACCGTCTCACCATCCACCAGCTTAATGATCCGGTTCTTCCCGGACTCCGCCACATACAGGATGCCTTCCTTCCAGCACAATCCTGTGGGTTCAGACAAACCGGAGACATATGCGGTTGCCAATCCGTCCGAAGATATTTTACTGATTACTCCTTTATGGCTGTCCGCAACATAGAGATTGCCTTCTTCATCAGAGGCAAGCCCTGTCGGATATTCGAACTCCGCGACCGCTCCGTCCGCCGTCCTCGCATTAACAGTCTGAATCTTGTCATCCTGTACCAAACGTACCACCTGGTTCTTCGTGTCGGAAACCGCCCATCCGTTTAGAAACGGAGTAATCGCCCAAGGATCCTTGAAATAACTGTCCGCAAGAACCGCATCATTATAGCCGCCCAGAGGCTGCCCGTAAGGATCCTGCACGGTATCCCCTCCCGCATATACGGTACTCTTTCCATCCTGCACCTTCCAGATTACTTTGTTATAAGTATCGGTAACCAGAAGTTCTCCGTCCGCCGTCACGGCTATTCCGCTGGCAGCGCACATGACGTCCATAACACTCTCTTCCATTGTGATGCCTGTCCTGACAGAATCGCCTGCTGTTTCTGCAATATCTGCTTCTGTCACGGTGTCTTCTGCCGCCGGAGCAACTGTTTGTGTTTCTTCCTTCACTCTTCCTCCGACACTCTCAATTATAGCCAGTACTGCTGCCAGAACAATACACGCTATGAAACCATATGTTTTACTCCGTCTTTCTCTCATTCTGTCTGCTCCTCTTTTCCTGTGGTTTCTGCAATGTCTACTATCAGTCCCTCTATCGGCGGCACTGTCGGAAGAGCCGGCATCTCTCCGGCTGGTTCCTGTACTATGACAGTACACCTCCTTATCTTTGTTCTGCTGATCTATGCGTAAAAATATTTTTATATTGTATACATTTCTTGAATAGAAAGTCCTACAACAGAATCTGCTAGCCCATGTACTATCAGCACCGGTCCTTGATACCCTGAAATTTCAAAATAAAGATCTATTTTTCTCTTAAAACAGATATTCCGTACCGCGCACATTTTTTCTTGCCAGAGAAATCGAATACACTATTTTCCAGCAACGGGTTCGCTTAAGACATTTCAAACCCATTTACCGGCTGACACCTTAAATTATAAGCCTCTTGTCCGGAAAAGACAGGAGGCTCAACTTATTATTCATCCCACTCTTCTTCCCTATTGACCTGTATATACTCATCAACAGTGTTTTCTACAGGAAGCTGCTCCGGTAAAATCGGAATTTCCTCATGCGGAGACTGTTCCGGCAGAGTCGGAATCTCCTTGAACGGAGGCTGCTCCGGCAGGGCTGATATTTCTTCCGGCGCCGGCTGAGCCGTGTCAGCAAGGGCTGGTGTTCCTTCTGGCGGCTGCTGGACTGTACTGTCTGAATTATCTGGAATTTCTGTATTGGTTGTGTTGTCTGTATTATCATCGGCATTATCATTATTCGTTTCGCTGGCATCACCGTCCCCACTGTCAGGTAATGCTGAAGCATCTGCTTCCGATGATTGCTCTATATCCGGATTTGTATCTGTAGATGAATCTTCTTCCAATGAATCTGCTTCTACTTCTTCCTCATCAGATAAATCTTCACTCTCGGACGATGCATCCTGCGTTATTCCTGACTCTTCAGCTTCTGCTGCACCAGCAGCAGGCACCGTATTAAACTGCCCGAAGCTGCTGTCCGATATACCGAATCCCGAGTCGGACGGGCCTTTACCATTTATCGTACCGCCAGTATGCTCTAATACATTTCCGGAATCCTCATACTTTTCGATACTTCCACCATATACCGTTAAATCTATCTCGTTTCCTTGCAGCACTCCTATGCTTCCACCACGCACTTCTAACGGTGCATAAATAAACGAACCACCGCCCTCATTGATACCCCAAAGATGAGCATAATCCACTGTACCGTCCATGAGCTGCAGAGATGTCTGTCCTATTATTTTTCCCCTCACTTCACCATAATTTATAAAATATGAATAACCTGCAAAATTCATTGTTCCGATTATCTTACCATGATTTTCAACAGTATTTTCTATTATATTAAAATCAACCGAACTGCTAATTTCCAACGTCCGCCCGGCAGGAATGTCTAAATCCGACGTTAGACTACAAAGCGACGAATCCGCATCCGGCACGATTTCTACCACATCATATTTCTCCAAAGCAGCTTTAAGCTTCTCACCACCATTTTCGGAAGCCTCCGACACAGTCAGTTTTATCCTCTCCTCCGGCTTATTCTCCTCTGTATCGCCCGAAGAACCTGCACTGTCTGCGCCGCCCAAAGACCCCACCTTGTCTGCATCGCCTGTCTCACCCATTGTCCCTAACCCCGCCAATAGATCCGGGTCCACCAGACTCAACAAATCATCCACGCTCCACAAGCCATCCGCCTCTTCTGTTCCAGCCAGACCATCTGACTGCTCCGCATACGCCGAACCACCCAGTTCCTCTGCTGAATCCGCATCTCTTATATCATCAGCTGTCTTAACACCTGTTATCGTCTCCGCTTCTTCCTTGTCTACGTCTGCGTTATCGCCCTCTTCCAATGCCACAGCTGTACCGTCCTCACTGCCGTTTACTGTCTGGTTCCCCGGAATCCTTCTGCCAGCAGATGTTCCGTCCGCATCCGCTCCCGCGTTTTCCCCTTCCCACACAGCCTCCACCGCAACATTATGCTCCTGCTCTGCAAGTTCCTCTTCCGCTGCCTGCATCTTCCCATGCATTTCTTCCTGGTCTGCTTTCAGCCTCTCTTCCGCCTCATCCGCGCAGGCCATCAGATCTAAGCCGCAAGCATCATAGATCTCCCGGCACAACTCTTCATCCTGTACAGCCTCTACCAATACAAACCCGGCAACATCATCCTCCGTAAATCCATACCGGATAATATCGCATTTATCCCCCTCCTGCTCCTGCGGATAGACAAGGAAATCCGCCATATCGCTGCCGCTTAAGGCCGTCTCCTTCGTCTGGCCCGTCACCGGATCTGTCACACCACATTCTACCGTTCCTTCCAACAGGTACACCCGTGTGTCACCGCGGTCGTTTACCTCGACCCAGCCGCTGGTTCCGCGGATTCCCACCGTCATCGTACTGGTGCGGACCTTCAGTGTCTCATCGTCCGCAAGCGGCTCCGTCACGTTAAAAAACATCTTCCCGGAATTCAGCAGGATCTCCAGATCATCTCCGTCAGAAGATTTCCGGACTTCCATCTCGCTGACCGCATCCAGCTTGGTCAGTTTCGCGCCGTCCAGGTTGATCCAGGCATAGCTTGCCTCATGGGTCTCCACGTGATAGCCGCTGTAGAGTCTCATTTTCTCCAGGAAGAAAATATCCTTCCCCCTGTCATTCGTGATACTGACATCACCCTCCATCTTCATCAGCTGCATCGTGACAGCATTCGTTGACTCAGTTGTCTTCACCGGCTCTTCCGTCTTCGCCCGTTCAGCCGCGGACTTCGCCGTGACGGGGACCACATAGCATAGCAGAAGCGCAAAAGATAGCAGTAAAGGCAATAAATGATTTCGTGTCGATCGATTCAGCATAATGTTTTCCCATCCCTTCTGTCAATAAAATTATGTCAGCGTAAAACTTTATCTGTCCGGTGCTGTCCGAATCCCGTGCAGCACAAGAACCTCGAACCCTTCCTTTTTCCCTTTCAGCCTGACCGAATCTCCCAATGAAGTCACATCAATTCTTCCCTCCAGAGCATCCTCTACGGCTCTGGAAATATAAATCATTCCTCCCGGTGCATTAGCCTCCAGACGGGAAGCCGTGTTCACCGTATCCCCGATGGCCGTATAATCCATGCGCTCCGGGGAACCCACGTTTCCCACAACCGCATCACCCACATGGATACCAATTCCGAAGGATACCGTCCTTCCATACCGTTCCATCAATTCCTTGGAAAGTTTCTTCGATCCTTCCACCATATCCATGGCCGCCCGCACCGCATGCATCACATAATCCTCCTGAGGCAAGGGTGCACCCCAGAATGCCATCGCTGCATCTCCCACAAATTTATCCAGCGTTCCGCCGTTTCGGAGAATACAGTCTGAGATCAGAGATAAATAGCGGTTCAGAATCTCCACCACCTGCGTCGGCTCCAGAAGCTCCGACATGGTGGTGAATCCCCTCACGTCCACAAACAATACCGCAATATTCGTAAGCTTTCCGCCCAACTCAAGCGACTTAGTCCCTTCCTCCAGAATCTCATTCACAATCTCCGGCGCCACATAGCGTTTAAAAGTTCTCGTCACCTGGCGTCTTTCCCTTGCTGCCAGATTATAGTTGATCGCAAGGCAACCTATGTACAGAACCGTGACACCCAGGGGAATCCACAGCACATGAAGCACCAGTCCGGCGCCATACAATATTCTGCATAAAATCAGACAGCCACCGCTCAGAAATATCCAGAGAATCGTAGATACCCACACCGGCCGCTTCCAAAAGCCAATAATACTGACCACAAGCACAAGAAAAAGAATCGCAAGCTGCAGTGGATCGCCCACTTCCCTCTTGTATTCTCCCCACAGCAGCGCCTGAATGGCATTTGCCTGATATTCCACCCCGTACATGGTCTGGCTGTGGTCGGCAGCCGTCACGTAACTGTCCTGCAGCCCCGCTGCATAAGCGCCGATCAGGACAATCTTACCCTCAAACATCTCCGCCGACACGGCGCCGGACAGCAGATCCACGACCGAAATAGCACTGTCAAAGTCTCCCGGCGTCCCGCAAAACGGAACATACCAGAATCCTCTCTGATCTGTAGGCGGCAGTTTCAGATCTCCAAGTCCATGATATTCGCAGTATTTCTCCGCCAGCGCAAGTACAAGCGAGGGAATCCGCCCCTTTTCCGGTATATCGGCATACAGTAAATGATGGCGCAGGACACCGTCCGTATCCAGCATGGCATTGATATGTCCCTGCTCCGTCACTGTCCTGAGTGCTTCATAGGGTTCAATCAAAGTAGCCACGGAAGAGTTATCCAGATAATATTCCACCTGTGCGCCCTCATCCTCCACCAGACCGTCTTCGATCTCCATCATACAAGCCGTAACTACATTATCGTACTGTCCGGCCGCTTCAGCCAGCCATTCATCTGCCCCTGGCTGCGTCTCCCCGGCATAGAGCACATCGATGCCAATTGCTGCCGGGCGGCATTCCTCCGACTCATTCAACGCCTCCAGAACCATGGCGATAATATCCCGCCCCCACTGGCCATACGGCCCGATCTCGTCCAAGGCCCTCTGGTCAATACCGATCAAAACAATCTCGCCATCCGAGGCTTTCCTGCTCTGATAACAGGCATCCGAAGCCGCCAGGTCAGCCTTATCCAGAATTCCCGCCGCGGCCACCGCAGTCAGCAACCCGGCAATTATCAGAGTCAAGACCACCTTCCTGATATTCTCTGCTTTGTGCATACACTCTCCTTATCATATCCTTCTTTGCTTCAAATAATTTATATAAACTTATTTATGATAAAAAGAAAACTTAAACACCGGCGGACTGTCAGCCGGTATTTTAATTCAATTTATTATATCTAAAAAAATTCTTTTGTTCAACAACACAATAAAAAAACATTGTGACGGCAGATTATAAATGCTATAATCTTAGATATTAGTGCCCGGTAGAAACGGGCAGATCTCGTTAGGCAACACAATTCTTATACAATAGAGTTCTGCCGGATGTGACAGCTTCGCAGTCAGCACTGTCACAGACAATCTCCATCCCGGACAGAACACAAAGAAGAGGAGTACACTATAATGACAAAAACATGGCGCGTTACCGTCTGGGGCACCCGCGGTTCCATACCCGTGGCCGGTGCGGACTTCCTGGAATACGGCGGAAACACTACCTGCATCTCCGTAGACTGCGGAGAAGAATTTGTGATCTTCGATGCCGGAAGTGGCCTGACACGTCTGGGACATGACCTGTTACGGCGCGGAATTAAGAAAGTTCATCTTCTGCTCAGTCATCTGCATATGGATCACGTGATCGGACTTTTCGGATTTCAGCTCCTGCACAATCCGGAAGCCGAAATCCATCTGTACGGCGAAGCCAGAAACGGCATCAGTTTCGAAGAACAATTAGAACGGCTGGTCGAGGCACCATACTGGCCTCTGGGTCTGCACGATTTCCGGGCACATATTATAATTCATGAAATCCGTGTGGGAGACTGCCTGACGCTGTCGGGTCAAGACAGCCTTCTTGTCCGGACAATGCGCGGAAATCATCCCAATCAGTGCCTGCTCTATCGTCTGGAGGGTGCCGCTAAGAGCGTCGTCCACTCCCTCGACTGCGAGATGAATGATGAGATTTTCTCCGCCCTGGCAGATTTTGCCCGTGACTGTGATCTCTTCATACTGGACGCTAATTTTATCCGGACAGACCTACAACCCGGATGGGGGCATTCTACCTGGGAACAGGGAATCGCCCTGCGGCATGCCGCGAATGCCGGAATGGCTCTGATGACGCACTATAACTGGGAATATACGGACAACTTTCTCCGGGAGCAGGAACGTCTGGCATTACAGGCCGATCCTGCCAGCCGATTCGCCCGGGAAAACATGAAAATAGAACTGTGAGAGACTATTATGAGACAGGAAGATATTAAAAGAATTCTTGAAATCGGTGTGCTGCTTTCCTCAGAACGGGACTTTAACCGTCTGCTGGAACGCATTCTGATCTGTGCCATGGAACTGACAAACTGCGATGCCGGCACTTTGTACCTTCTGGACAAAGACTCCCTGCGTTTTAAGATCATGCGCAACAATACGCTTCAGACTTATTCCGGAGGCGACGGCCGCGATCCTGACCTTGCACCTGTTCCTCTGTCCCGTGAAAATGTCTGTGCTCTTGCCCTTCTCGATGACAGAGTCATCCTGATCGAAGATGTCAAGCACTGCCGGGATTACGACTTTTCCGGCCCCATCCGCTATGATTCCATGACAGGCTACAACACCCGTTCCATGCTGGTCATACCCATGCGCAACCGGGAGCTGGAACAAATCGGCGTCCTGCAGTTAATCAACGCCATGGATGAAAAGGGCCAGGTATGCTCCTTTGACAAGAATGTAGTGCTGGCAGCGGAATCGGTGGCATCCCAGGCAGCGATCACCATCCAGAATGTCCGCTACATTGAAGAAATCAAGGAATTATTCCACTCTTTCGTCCGGGTAATGTCCTCCGCAGTCGATGAGCGCACACCCTACAATGGAGGTCATACCCGCCGTATGGCCGAATACGGCAGCCGTTTCATTGACTATCTCAACTCCCTTGAGAACCAGAAGCATTTCTCTTCCGCCCAGAAAGAAGAACTGCTGATGAGCGTATGGCTGCATGATATCGGAAAACTGGTTACACCTCTGGAAGTCATGAACAAAATGTCGCGGCTGCTGCCCATGCAGTATGCTGACTTTACCCATCGCATGGAACTCTTTCGTCTGAAATCAGAGATCAAACTGCTGAAAAATATAATCACGAAGGAAGAAAAAGAAGAATTGGACAGACAGACCGAAGCAGCTGTCCAGCTGGTGGATTCCATCAACGGCGCCGGCTTCGTTTCGGACGAGCTGCTGCTTAAGCTGAATGCCTTAAGTCAGACAGTCTATTACGAGGAAGACGGTACGCAGCAGCCTTGGCTTACACCGGAAGAATATGCGATGCTTTCCATCCGAAAGGGCACTCTCTCCGAAGAAGAGCGCGCTGTCATGGAAGAACATGTGGCAATCACCGGCAGGCTGCTCTCCCAAATCCAGTTTTCCCATGAATTATCCCATGTTCCGGAATGGGCCGCCGCCCATCACGAACTGCTTAACGGAAGCGGTTATCCCAATCATCTCACTGCGGACGAGATTCCGCCCGAAGTCCGGATCATAACAATTCTGGATGTTTTCGATGCGTTGGTAGCGGACGACCGCCCTTATAAACCGGGTATGCCCGTCGAACGTGCCCTTTCTATTCTGGAATCCATGGCCGTCAGAGAAGGCAAGCTGGACCCCGAACTAACAAAGCTTTTCCTGGAGAGCAGATGCTGGGAAGATAAACCCGGCAGATAAAATAGAAGAAAGGCCCTTCCCATGAACGAATCCATTCAAACACCATATTTTGTTATAG
>CAYXKS010000081.1:0-7681 GCA_964465725.1 uncultured Bacteroides sp.
CGGCTGTTATGGCGAAGAAAAATGGTAATATCGCGAGTAATGTCATGCTCGGCAAAAATATGAGTGAAAAGGACATTAAGGATAAAATCGGCTTTATTGATTATATGTATAAAAGGATGATCGTTGCGGGAGTCATAATCATTTTAGCGAGTGCCGTGTATATGGTGAATGATTATTATGTTCATTCTACAGTATTGACATGGGTTGGAATCGTGATGATTCTGGGGGCTATCGTTATTTATACGCTATCGTATCTGCGTGGGAGAAAACGTTATATACAGGGGTATAGGGACGGAGACAGACGAGGAGCGAAATAGTTGTAATCAGGACAAGGTGTGCAGCTATATATTCAGAGTAGAATCAGAGAGATTAGATTATAACTTGAGCGTTATGTTATATTAAGCGTTATAAGGAAAGAGATGCCGTTCAGGCATCTCTTTCGTTTATCTTAATATAATCTCTGTCAGTACATATGGTCTTGTAGGCAGGTCTGATGATCTTGCCGTTGTTGGCAAGCTCTTCCATGCGGTGCGCGCTCCATCCCACGATTCTGGCAATGGCGAAAATAGGGGTGTAGAGTTCGATAGGCAGATTCAGCATATCATATACGAATCCGGAATAGAAGTCCACATTTACGCTGACACCTTTATAGATCGGTCGTTCTTTGGCGATGATTTCAGGCGCAAGACGCTCCACCAGGGAGTAAAGTGCGAACTCGTCATGAAGCCCCTTTTCCTCAGAAAGTTTCTCTACGAAGGACTTAAATATAACGGCACGTGGATCCGACTTGGAATATACGGCGTGACCTACACCATAGATCAGGCCCGCATGATCGAAAGCGTCCTTGTGTAATAATTTCAGGAGATAATCAGCTACCTCACCTTCGTCGCTCCAATCAGATATTTTTTGTTTCATTTCAGCAAACATCTGTACAACCTTGATATTGGCGCCGCCGTGTCTGGGACCCTTCAGGGAGCCGATTGCCGCGGCAATAACAGAATAGGTATCTGTCAGTGAGGAAGTGACTACATGGGTGGTGAAACTGGAGTTATTACCGCCGCCGTGCTCCATATGCAGGATCAGGGCAATATCCAGAATCTTCGCCTCGAGAGGTGTATAACTGCTGTCAGGACGTAAGATATGCAATATATTCTCCGCATTGGATAACTCGGGCCGTGGCTGATGTATGTACAGGCTCTCTCCGTTATGATAATGACTGTAAGCCTGATAGCCATAAATAGACAACATCGGGAATAATGCGATCAGCTGCAGACACTGTCTGAGTACATTTGGAAGGGAAGTGTCGTCTGCCCTGTCATCATAAGAGTAGAGGGTGAGAACGCTTCGCGCCAATGTATTCATCATGTCGTTACTGGGCGCCTTCATGATAATATCACGTACAAAGCTGGTAGGAAGAGAACGGTAACCGGAAAGAAGCTTCGTAAACTCGGCAAGTTCTTTCTTATCCGGCAGCTTGTCAAAGAGGAGAAGATAGGTTATTTCTTCGAAGCCAAAACGATTCTCGCCGGCAAAACCCTCTACCAGATCCTTGACATCATAACCCCGGTAAAAAAGCCGTCCATGGGTAGGAACCTGTACGCCGTCAACAATCTTACTGGCGCGTACATCGGAAATATTGGTCAGGCCGGCCAGAACACCCTTACCGTTCAGGTCACGGAGACCACGCTTAACATCGTATTTCGTAAATAAATCGGTATCTATAATACCGGCTTGCTCACTCATACCTGCAAGTCGAATAATTTCAGGGGTAATTTCGGAAAAAACGTTGTGTTCCATGATGTGTACCTCCTTTCATAAATATTTATTTCACATCTATATTATAATAGCATGAACAAAAAGACGGGCACAAGAAAAAACGCTAAGTTAACAAATATTTAACAAAATTCACAATTTCTTTTAGAATCATAAATTTCAGGGAAAAATGTAAAAGAAGCATAATTTTTTAGATGATTTTTATTGATTTTATCCTTTAATTATATATAATATGATATAGGTAATAAACATGTCTATTTTGCAGGGAAGCGACATTTCCTTACATATATGGACAAATAATAAAGAAAAGAGGTTAAATGTAAGATGGCAGAAATCAATTTAAGCAAGTACGGCATTACCGGAACCACAGAAATTGTACACAATCCTTCTTTTGAGATGTTGTTTGAAGAAGAGACCAAGCCCGGCCTGGAAGGCTATGATAAGGGACAGGTCAGCGAGCTTGGCGCTGTTAACGTAATGACTGGTGTCTATACGGGCCGTTCTCCCAAAGATAAGTTTATCGTAATGGATGAGAACTCGAAGGATACTGTATGGTGGACTTCAGACGAGTACAAGAATGATAACCATCCGGCTTCCAAGGAAACCTGGGACGCTGTAAAGGATTTGGCGCTCAAAGAGCTTTCCAATAAGAGACTTTATGTTGTAGATGCATTCTGCGGCGCTAATAAAGATTCCCGTATGGCAATCCGTTTCATCATGGAAGTGGCATGGCAGGCTCATTTCGTTAAGAATATGTTTATCCAGCCTACGGCGGAAGAGCTTGAGAACTTCGAGCCCGATTTCGTTGTATTCAATGCTTCCAAAGCTAAAGTGGAGAATTACAAAGAGCTGAATCTTAATTCCGAGACAGCAGTTGTATTTAACCTTACAGACCGTGAGCAGGTTATCCTCAACACATGGTACGGCGGAGAGATGAAGAAAGGTATGTTCTCCATGATGAACTACTACCTGCCTTTAAAGGGTATCGCTTCCATGCACTGTTCTGCAAACACAGATATGAACGGTGAGAATACCGCTATCTTCTTTGGTCTTTCTGGTACAGGCAAGACTACACTGTCAACAGATCCCAAGCGTCTCCTGATCGGTGATGACGAGCATGGCTGGGATGATAACGGTGTGTTCAACTTTGAAGGCGGCTGCTATGCGAAGGTTATTGACCTGGACAAAGAGTCTGAGCCTGATATTTACAATGCAATCAAGCGCAATGCTCTTCTTGAGAACGTAACTCTGGATGCAGAGGGCAAGATTGATTTCAAGGATAAGAGTGTGACCGAGAATACACGTGTATCTTACCCGATCGACCATATTAAGAACATCGTTCGCCCTGTATCTGCCGCACCAGCAGCTAAGAATGTAATCTTCCTGTCTGCAGATGCTTTCGGCGTACTTCCTCCTGTATCTATTCTGACACCGGAACAGACACAGTATTACTTCCTGTCCGGCTTCACAGCTAAGCTTGCCGGTACAGAGCGTGGAATCACAGAGCCTACACCTACTTTCTCTGCTTGCTTCGGCCAGGCATTCCTGGAGCTGCACCCGACTAAGTACGGCGAGGAACTCGTCAAGAGGATGGAGCAGAATGGCGCTAAGGCATATCTGGTAAATACAGGCTGGAATGGCACAGGCAAACGTATCACAATTAAAGATACACGTGGTATCATCGATGCGATCCTGAACGGCGATATTCTGAATGCATCTACCAAGAAGATTCCGTACTTCAACTTTGAAGTTCCGACAGAGCTTCCTGGCGTAGATACCAATATTCTTGATCCTCGTAACACTTATGCAGACGTTTCCGAGTGGGAGACCAAGGCGAAGGATCTGGCTCAGAGATTTATCAAGAACTTTGCAAAATACGAAGGCAACGATGCTGGCAAGGCTCTTGTTTCAGCAGGCCCTCAGTTATAAAAAAACAATAAAATCCGGTTGTAATATGTCACTATCTCGGATATAATAGTAGTAACCTGAAATGTGCGACAAAGTCTTGTAATTTTGAACCTACAGATACTTTAAACGGGATTCTTATATTGCCATATAGATGTCAGGCCTCCGGCTTTAGGCCTTATGCAGTGGAAGACAGAAGTATGGTTGCGGTTACCCACCTAGCTTTGCTAGGAGTCAAAATACAAGATTCGGCATTTCGGGGCTTACGTAAGAGAAAAAGCAGTCGCTTCATGCGGCTGCTTTTGCCGTATTAAGATAAGTTGTGGAACAGACAGGAGGAGGAAAATAAAATTAGGAAAAGGCAGGGATTTTTATCGGGACCAAAATGAATTATGATGCAAAAATGCTTGCGAAGCTGGCGTTGATTTTTTTTGGATTGTTGTTTCTGGTTTGTATCTGGCTTGGCAGGAGGGAGTACACCAGGGAAGCTCCGGAAGGGGAGAAGATTACGACAGAGGATGTGATTATCCTGCTGCAGGCATTGGATATTTCTATGACAGATGATTCTCTTGTAGATATTTTTTCTTCTGATACAGAATATCTGACATACAGGCAATACATAGAGATTCGAGATATGGCGGGTAGAGCAGGCGTTGATCTGCCTGATTACAAAGATCGATATGAGGATGATCATGCTGTACTGAGGAGTGATTGGTATGAGGCATACAAGATCATGCTGGCTTATTTGGATACAGAATCCTCTATATGGGAGACAACAGTTTTTTTGTTGAAAATAGACGGGGAACTGAAGGAGGCATATACTGAGAATGGCGGTATAGAAACGCCTTATCACTATCATTCATCAGCATTTGAACAGAATGTTCTGCAGAGACTAAAGGTCTATGTAAAAGGCAGTGATTTGTTGACTGTGACGGAGGTACTTCCAGAGGAATATGAACTGAAAAATGTGTGGGTGATGGAATCTGCTGACGGTACTCTGGAGTGCTTCTACCATCAGATTGTATTTCGAGCAAAGACAGAAGAGACGGTGGAACGAGAAAGCGTCGCTGATCTGACATTTCGAGATGGAAGGATTCTCGACACACAGGAGAAGAATGAGAAGATACATGGCAGGCTGCTGCGTATGACTGAAGAGGAGATGGAAATAGAAGGGTGCGGTGTATATCAGATTGCAGAAGGAATGGAAGTATATAAGCTTTACGGCAGTCTGGAGACGAAAGCACAGTCCGACCTGCGAATCGGTTACGCGGACACAGATTTTGTGGTTTACAGGGATCAAATCTGTGCAGGATTGATTTCCGGTGGGGAAACGGCGGACCGAATCCGTGTTCTGCTGAAAAATTCGGCCCATAACAGCAATTACTATGATGAAGTGGAACTGATGGTGGACGGGGAGACCATACAGGTAAAAGCGGATGATCTGAAAGCAGGAGAGCGCCGGACTTATCAGTGTGCGGCACTGACGGATAAAGTACTGTTGCATGCCGGAGAGAGCACGAAGGGAGACGGTGCATATCGCGGAAGCATAGAATGTTACCGGACAGGAGAAGGTATGGTTCTGATTAATGAGCTTCCGTTGGAGGAATATCTGTATGCGGTGGTGCCCAGCGAGATGCCGGCTTCCTATCCGACAGAGGCGCTGAAAGCGCAGGCAATCTGTGCGAGAACTTATGCGTATCGCTACATATTGCATGCAGGGCTGCCGGAAGTGGGCGCGCATGTGGATGATACGACCAGCTATCAGGTCTATCATAATATCAGTGAAAATGCGGCATCGACAACAGCAGTTAAGGAGACGAGCGGGGTTTTGCTGACTTTTCAGGGGGAACCGGCACAGAATTATTATTACGCTACTTCCTGTGGAACCGGCACAGATGCGGAGATTTGGCGATCCGGCAGCACGAAGAATCTTTCCTATCTTCAAGCAGTGCGGTTAAAATGGGCGGACTATGAGCAGGCAGAACAAGGTGTAGATGCGCAGAGTGCGGAAACGCCAGAAGATTTGAGCAACGAAGAGAATTTCTATCGGTTTATTACCTCAATTGGGGAAAGAGATCTGGAGAAAGAAGAACCTTGGTATCGCTGGACCTATACTGCAGAGAAGTTGGACGCAGATGCTATGCTTACAAGGATACAGGCGCGCTATGCGAGCAGACCTGAAACCGTATTGACCAGGGCAGAAGGGGATTATTATGTATCACAGCCAGTTGAAAAACTAGGAGATATAAAGGAAATTTCCATTGCAAAAAGAGGCGCCGGGGGTGTGGTGGAGGAGATGGAGATCGAAGCGGATACCGGCATATATAAGATTCTTACAGAATATAATATCAGAACGATTCTATGCGACGGGATAAGTAATACAGTACTTCAGGATGGCAGCACAGTCAAATCTGATACTTTGCTTCCCAGCGGCTTTTTTGTATTGGAAACTGGAAAAAAGGATGGGAGTGTGGTAGGATATACGTTGACTGGAGGAGGCTACGGGCATGGAGTAGGGATGTCTCAGAACGGAGCCAGAAGACTTGGCGAAGAGGGTGTTCCCTGCAATATGATTCTGGATTTTTTCTTCCCTGGCTGTGAACTGGGCAGTATTGAAGGCAACAGTTAGGGCAAGTCCGCGCATTTGCTGAACTGACCATACTAAAGAGTAAGGGTTGGCAGTTTCCGGATGTATGTGTTTGGGTTAAAGATGTTTCGGAAATGATGGGTTATTTGAATTATTATAGATTTATAAAAGGGTGAGTTATGAAGACAATTCTCAGGATATATTATATTTTGAGGGATTTTAATTGGCAGATGACCAGGAAGAATATCAGCGCTTTTGCGGCGAGTACTTCCTTTTTTCTGTTTCTGTCTATGATTCCGCTGCTGATGGCGCTGTGTGCGATTCTACCATTTACAAGGCTGACAGAAGTGAATCTGATCAATGCTATCACAAGATTTACACCGGACGCTATGGATGGACTGGTCGTCAGTGTGGTTTCTGACGTATATGCGAGAACGGGGGGAACGATCACGATCTTTGCTATTGTAACGATCTGGTCGGCATCCAAGGCGATGCTTGCGCTAATCCGGGGGTTAAATGCTGTGTACGATTTTGAAGAGCGTCGTAATTATTTCGTGCTGCGGTTTATTGCAAGTATTTACACGGTAATCATCCTGATTGCGATGGTTTTGGCATTGTTTGTTATGGTATTTGGCAATGTGATCGTGGATTTCTTGTTGGCGGATATTCCACCGTTACATATTGTAGTGCAGTTTGCCATGCGATTCCGGTTCTTATTTTCTTGGGCGGTGCTGACGCTTATTTTTGCTTTGATCTATGCCTATGTGCCTAGCAGCAAGCTTCGTTTCAAGTCGCAGATACCCGGAGCGGCATTTTCAGCGGTTATGTGGGGAGCTGCCTCGTATGCGTTTTCGGTATATGTGGATAATTTCAATGGGTTCGGTACATATGGAGGTTTGACGACGGTGGTTATTTTGATGCTGTGGTTTTATCTGCTTATGTATATCCTGATGATTGGGGCCCATATCAATAGGTATTTCGGGCCGGTATACAAATTTCTGTTCGGATGGCTTGACAAGTCATCCAAAAGTCACTAGAATGTCAATAGAAAAAGAGAAAGACTGTGAAGGTGTTAGTAAGGATATTGTATGTAACAGTGAAGTCGAAGGCTGTACTGTTATTATTTTCCGACAGAGAAGGGAAGTCATCGGCTGGAAGCTTCCCGCGGTTCAGATAATATCCCGAATTTCCCACTGGAGTTGTCCGGGTGAAAATAAGGAATTATTCCCTAAGTAGTCCGGATCGTTGCGGCACGTTACGTCGAATGAAGTGTCTGTCTGTGGATATGGTGAGGCTTGTATACCATGCGAAGAGACAGGAAACTGGGTGGTACCGCGGAGTTAATTCGTCCCATGTGTATGGATCATGCACGTGGGACTTTTTATTCCCGCGAGCAATGAGCCAAGTGACTGCTTA
>CAYXKS010000081.1:7781-11527 GCA_964465725.1 uncultured Bacteroides sp.
TTACCAGTCTTAGAATTGAAACAATGTCATTTAGTTATGCCGGTGTACTGGCTTAACTTTATGACATTGGAAGTGAAAGAATACGGAAAGGGAGAATGAAAATGAAAGAAAAGTTGGAACAGATTAAGGCAGAAGCGCTGCGTCAGATCGCATCCAGCGATGCATTGGAGAAACTGAACGAGGTGAGAGTCAATTATCTGGGCAAGAAAGGTGAGCTGACAGCCGTATTGAAAGGTATGAAGGACGTAGCTCCGGAGGACCGCCCCAAGGTGGGACAGCTTGTCAATGAGACGAGAGAAGAAATCGAGAGAGTTCTGGAAGAATCTGTCAGGAAGATGGAGAAGGCGGTCAGGGAAGCGAAGATGAAGAAAGAGACGATCGACGTTACGCTTCCTGCGAAGAAAAATAATGTAGGACATCGTCATCCGAGCACCATCGCACTGGAAGAGGTGGAAAGAATCTTTATTGGCATGGGCTATGAGGTGGTGGAAGGCCCGGAAGTGGAGAAGGATTATTACAACTTTGAAGCGTTGAATATCCCGGCGGATCATCCGGCGAAGGATGAACAGGATACATTTTATATTACAGGAGATATTCTATTAAGAACGCAGACTTCGTCCACACAGGTACATGAGATGGAGAAAGGGAAACTTCCGATTCGTATGATCGCGCCCGGCCGCGTATTCCGGTCCGATGAGGTGGATGCGACGCATTCCCCATCTTTCCATCAGATCGAGGGACTGGTAATCGATAAGAACATTACGTTTGCTGACTTAAAGGGAACTCTGGCGGAGTTCGCCAGAGAACTGTTCGGAGAGGATACTAAAGTCAAATTCAGACCGCATCACTTTCCGTTCACAGAGCCTAGTGCAGAGATGGATGTGACATGTTTTAAATGCGGTGGTAAAGGATGCCGTTTCTGCAAGGGCGAGGGATGGATTGAGATCTTGGGCTGCGGCATGGTGCATCCGCATGTGTTGGAGATGAGCGGAATCGATCCGGAGAAATATTCAGGGTTTGCTTTCGGTGTGGGGTTGGAGCGTATCGCATTGTTGAAATATGAGATAGATGATATGAGGCTGCTGTACGAAAACGATATCCGGTTCTTGAAGCAGTTCTGATAAGTTTTTGTTGGTGTGAATCAATGGCATTATATTAAACCGAACGCGTCTGACATTATGTAGTAGTTCTAAGGACGCTGTGTACTGGCTTAAATAAATAGCATAAAAGCAAAAAAGTTATGTTATATAATAAGGATGACTGCATTGCAGCTTGTTCTATGATAGAATGGAGGAGAATATGAATACAGCATTATCGTGGATTAAGGCATATGTGCCGGATTTGGAGTGCACGGATCAGGAATATATGGATGCTATGACATTATCCGGCACCAAGGTGGAAGGATACAGCAGGCGTGACAGGAATCTGGAGAGGATAGTGGTCGGACAGATTGAGAAGATCGAGCGCCATCCGGATGCGGATAAACTGATTGTCTGTCAGGTCAATATCGGTTCTGAGGTAATTCAGATTGTGACTGGCGCACCTAATGTCAAAGAAGGAGATAAGGTGCCGGTGGTTTTAGATGGAGGTAAAGTGGCAGGAGGCCATGATGGCGGACCGATGCCGGAAGAGGGCATTACAATCAAAGCAGGAAAACTGCGGGGGATTCCTTCCAACGGCATGATGTGTTCCATAGAAGAATTGGGATCTGACCGGAATATGTATCCGGAAGCGCCGGAGATGGGCATTTATATTTTTGAGGATGATGTGGAAGTAGGTTCTGACGCCGTGGAGGCGCTTGGTCTGCATGACACCGTATTTGAGTATGAGGTGACTTCCAACAGGGTGGATTGCTATAGTGTCATCGGCATTGCAAGAGAGGCGGCGGCCACATTCAAGAAACCGTTCTACGCGCCGGAAGTTGTTGTATCGGGCAATGGTGGCAAGGTGGAAGACTATATTTCCGTTGAGGTGGAGGATAAAGAACTGTGCCCCCGTTATTGTGCAAGGGTGTGTACTAACATTCATATTGCACCGTCGCCCAAGTGGATGCAGAGGCGTCTGGCAGCCAGCGGGATTCGTCCGATCAACAATCTGGTAGATATTACCAACTATGTGATGGAAGAGTTTGGTCAGCCGATGCATGCCTATGATTTGGATACGATTGCCGGAAACAAGATTATAGTCCGTCGCGCCAAGGATGGAGATGTATTCCGTACATTGGACGGACAGGACAGGAAATTGGATGCGGATGTGCTTATGATCTGTGATGCGGAGAAAGAGGTCGGCATTGCGGGAATCATGGGAGGGGAAAATTCCATGATTACTGATGATGTGAAGACAGTGCTGTTTGAAGCAGCGTCTTTTAACGGTGCAAACATTCGTAAATCCGCTAAGAGAGTGGGACTCAGGACAGATGCTTCAGGCAAGTTCGAGAAGGGGCTTGACCCTCACAATGCGGAGGCGGCAATCAATCGCGCCTGTCAGTTGATCGAGGAATTGGGCTGTGGTGAGGTCGTGGACGGCATTGTGGATGTGCACGGGGAACTGAAAGAAGAGGTGGTGCTTCCTTTCGAGCCAGATCAGTACAATAAACTGTTAGGAACAGAGGTATCGAAAGAAGAGATGCTTAATATCTTTAAGAGGATAGAGGTACGTTATGATCCGGAATCCAATAATCTGACCATTCCGACTTTCCGTCAGGACCTGCTCCGCAGATGTGACATTGCCGAGGAAGTGGCTCGTTTCTATGGATACGACAAGATTCCGATGACGCTGCCGACAGGAGAGGCGACAACGGGGAAACTGCCGTTCAAGCTGCGGATTGAGCAGAAAGCGAGAGACATTGCTGAGTATTGTGGTTTCTCACAGGGAATGTGCTATTCCTTTGAGAGTCCTAAGGTATTTGATAAGCTTCTGCTTGACGCGGACGATCCGGCACGTCAGGCAATCAGCATAGCCAATCCGCTGGGGGAAGATTTCTCGATAATGAGGACACTTTCTTTGAATGGCATGTTGATCAGCCTTGCGACCAATTATAACAGGAGGAACAAGGACGTACGCCTCTATGAATTGGGCAATATCTATGTTCCGAGAGCGCTTCCGCTGACAGAACTGCCCGATGAAAGAATGCAGTTTACGCTAGGCATGTACGGCGAGGGCGATTTCTTCACGATGAAGGGAGTCATTGAGGAGTTTCTTGACAGTATCGGACTTCATAAGAAAATTACTTACGATCCGAATGCCGGAAAGAACTTCCTGCATCCTGGAAGACAGGCGAATGTGGTGTATGAGGGATGTGTTCTCGGATACCTCGGTGAGGTGCATCCGGAAGTATGCGATAATTATGACATGAAGACGAAAGCGTATGTAGCCGTTCTGGATATGCCGTCGGTGCTGCCGTATGCGACATTTGACCGTAAATACGAAGGAATTGCCAAGTATCCGGCAGTGATGAGAGACATCAGTATGGTGGTTCCGAAAGAGATTATGGTCGGACAGATCGAGGCAATGATTGCGCAGCGCGGAGGAAAGATCCTGGAAGACTATCAGTTGTTTGACATTTACGAAGGCGATCAGATCAAGGCAGGATATAAATCAGTTGCTTACTCAATCACATTCAGAGCCAAGGACAGAACGTTGGAGGAAGCGGATATCGCTGCGGCCATGAAGAAGATTCTCAATGGGCTTGAGCAGATGGGGATTGAATTGAGGAGTTAAGGAACGGTATTAAATTAATGACATAA
>CAYXKS010000082.1:0-11396 GCA_964465725.1 uncultured Bacteroides sp.
AATATATTAATCGGCTCCCAACGCCGTCGCCTCAACCACAAATTCCGGAACCTGGCCCGTAAAGAACTGGTAATTGAATCCATAATTGCTCCGGTTATACGGATAAGTAGTATCCTTCTTAAAAGTAATATAGATATCGTAATTACTGTCTACATCATCATAAGCGCTCCAGCTCGATGTCAGGAAATTCGGATAGATCACAGGCACAATCTTCTCAAATTCCTCCTGGTCATAGAAGCTCTCTGACACAACAGTATCCTCTCCATAAGCATAATCCACTTCGGCAACAACATTTCTGGTATCATAAACTTCCGGCAGCGGTTCGTCTTCCTCAGACAATTCCATATGATAATTTGTAACCGTAATGCAGTCAATATCCTCCGGATTCAACTGTACCGGATAGTAAGCCTCCTCCGATTTCAAATAGGCAATCGTATTCTCAAAACTGTCATACACTTCAAGAGTATACGTCATCCAATTCGGAAAACGGATTCTAATCTCACCGCAGGGGCGATTATGCCGCGCCAGCGTAAAATCAAATTTCTCCATATCCTTGATGAAAGCCTCGCGCAGCTTCATGCTGTCCTCCGCGGGCAGCGCGACCTCGGTCGCCCCGTTGCTGTATGTCATCGCCTGCACTTGTGTAAAAGAACTTTCATCCGTCATGATCTGGTAGGAACCGTCCCGGTATTCCTGCGTACTCACGATCTGATTGAGCAGCTGCTCATTGGCCGAATCAGCGAAATCAACATAAAAGATCCTGCCCACTCTCCTGCCGGACTTTAACCGGTACAGCACATGCATACCCCTGGGGTCTCCCATGTCTTCGGCTTCCTTCTGCTGCGCCCTCGACGCTAGCTCCAACACAGGCGCCACGTTCGTAATGTGCATACGCTCACCGGTACGCTCCGCAGTAGAGACATAATTGAAATTTTCGTCCCAGAAATCATTGTAAGTATCCAACATCATTGCAATGCTCTCCAGCTTCTCTTCTGATGGAATATACTCGTCATATCCAAACGCATCCGACTCAAAGACAAAAAACACGACAATGACTCCAGCCACTGCGATACCACTGGACACCAGATGCCTGAACAGACTTTTGATGTCAAAATCATAAACCACTTCCATAACTGCGCTGCCGATCACACCGCCTGCCACCATGGTAACTGCTGTCAGCGTTTTGTTCCCATATCCGGCGCCATATACCCACATACCGATACCGATCGCAGCAGGGATCACAACGATCACCTTAGCCGCCGCTCCCACAGCAGGGAAAGCAAGCGCCTTTCCTGCGGCCTCCGATGGACGTCTGCGATAACACAGCCACGCTACAGCCAGAAGCGCTACCGCCAACACGAACCATTTGCCATAGTAAGGGAATGCAGTCCTGGCCATTTCCTTAACAGTTTCCATATTCTTGATCGACCACGTATTATTATAATAATCTGCGATCGCAGACAGCTTCGGTTCATTCGCGATATAGAAGTCGTCTTTCGTCTGAAAGAAAGCATACTGCATGTTGTTAAACAAACTATACAACATCATCTCATAGAATGCAAATATTCCCGCCGCGAACAATGTGATGAAACGATTGCCTGTCAACATCACCGCCAGCACTACTGTGTGATACAGCACCAGAAACATCAAAAAATTCCACACAAACCCAAGCCCCACGACAGTCATCACTTCACCATTCACCGCATGCTGTACTGCCGCCGAAATTACACCGATCAGAAGACTGGTAAGTGTTGTCGTAAGATAAATAATTATCCCATTTATGTATATTACCAGAAATCTTTTATTTTTATCCACCGGAACGCTGTGATACATATCCACTTTTTTCCGGTCATACAGATAGGAAAAACCCTGCATACCGATGATAAGAGCAAGTCCCACTAAAACAGGCAGAAGATTATCCTGAAATCCCAGCGCATCCTGCGCCGCCTGGTACAGCGCCTTCTGATATTCTCCTGCTTTTCTGTAAGCGCCCTCCTCATTCCACATCCTGATGCGGCTTAAATAGACGGTCAGAACTCCAACATACGATGCCACCTGTCCCAGAAAAGCTACAATCCACACCCATATTCGCCTTTTATGATTCTCTTTGCTGCTAGCCCAAAATGAGTTTCTTGATGTCATATCCCACTACCTCCGTTTCGCTGATAAAGATTTCCTCCAGAGACAAAGGAAGTACTTCATAAAATACGGTATCCACCGTGGCAAATCTGGCCGCCACTTCTTCTCTCGTACTTCTCACGGTAAAAGTGCGCAGTGAACCTCTCTGTTCTTTCTTGAGAACCTCCATACCGCTTAATGCCTTCAATTCTTCTTCCACCGTGGCAAATACACATTGCACTTTCTGAATATTACATTTCATATCTTCCAGGTCCTTGGAGAGCAGCACACCACCCTTATGCAGCAAGCCCACATGGTCACAAATATCCTCCAACTCCCTTAAATTGTGAGAAGCAATTACCGGAGTCAGCCCCTTCTCCTCCATCTCCTTGGCGAAAATAGACTTAATGCCCTGGCGCATCACAGGATCAAGCCCGTCAAATGTCTCATCACAGAGAATATATTCTGTGTGCGCGCAGATGCCAAGCAGCAGAGCAAGCTGTTTCTTCATGCCTTTGGAAAAAGTTCCGATCTTCCTTCTCTTATCCAAATTAAAACTCTCTAAATATTTATAGAATTCTTCCCTGTCAAAGTTCTCATAAATGCCGCTGTAATAGCGCTCCATCGCCTGTGCGTTGGAATTGGCAAAGAAATATGGCTCATCCGCAATAAAAAAGAGTTTCTTCTTTGCCTCCACGTTATCATATACCGGCATATTATCTACCGTTACAGTCCCACTGTCGGGTTTCAGGACTCCGGATATCATACGCAGCACCGTACTCTTGCCCGCACCGTTAGTTCCAATCAGGCCAAACACGGTATTGTTCTTTATCGTTACACTGACTTCATCTACTGCCTTAATCTTGTCAAAAGTCTTAGTCAGGTTATGTATCTCAATCATGTATTCCTTCCTTTCCGTCTAAAGCATCTCTATCTCCCGGATCAATTCCGCCTTGGACATGCCGATCTCCAGAACCTCACTTACGAGCACCAATATCTTGTTCAGGTATTCCTTCCTCCTGTTCTCCACCAGGCTGCTGTCTCCCGAAACGAAATTGCCCCTGCCTTTCACAGTATAGATGAATCCCTGGCGTTCAAGCTCCGCATAAGCTTTCTGAATCGTGTTGGGATTGATCGATAATTCCATAGCCAGATTCCGCACTGAGGGCATCTGCTCGTCAGGCTGCATGGCACCTTTCAGGATCAAAGTCTTGAATCGCTCCACAATCTGCTCATAGATGGGTCTTGTATCCTTATAATCTATAATTATCATGCCTTCTCCTTTCTAAATAGTACCCAGCCCTCCACTCTAAGTGTACTATTAGTGATGGTACAGTTAGTATACATTGCATCATAGAATCTGTCAAGTAAATTGGGACGCATAAAAAGCAGAGCTAAATAGGACCGAATAAAAAGTAGCGCCCGAATAAACATGAACATATCCCGTCATATCCCAAAAAAGAAGGACCGCACTTGCAGTCCTTCTCTTATTTTTTCTATAGGAAATTCCTCCTGCGTATCCAAGTTCGCGCAGCAGAGCAAGCGAATCTTGTAAACGCGCTGTGCTCGATTTTTTATTTCCGCGAGCAACGAGCCAAGTGCCGTGCCTGCACGAGCATTTGGCGACTGCCGCGAGGGTGAAATACCCCGTGGCTTGCTGCGGGGTATTTCACTTAACAAGTAAAGACTTGCCCGTCATCTCCGCTGGCTGCTCCATGCCCATAAGCTCGATAATCGTAGGCACGATATCCGCAAGGCATCCACCCTCTCTCAACTTATAGGAAGGATCTGCATTGACAAGAATAAAAGGCACCGGATTCGTGGTATGTGCGGTGAACGGTGCGCCTGTCTCATAGTCCACTAACTGCTCCGCATTGCCATGGTCCGCACAGATAAACATACCGCCGTCAACCTCTCTGATCGCTTCTACGGCACGGCCGACGCATTCATCCACTGCCTCCACCGCCTTGATCGCCGCCTGCTCCACACCGGTGTGGCCTACCATATCAGGATTTGCAAAATTGATAATGATCACGTCATACTTACCTGACTTGATGCTCTCTACCAACTTGTCACACACTTCATAAGCGCTCATCTGCGGTTTCAGGTCATAGGTAGCCACATCCTTCGGGGAATTTACGAGGATTCTCTCCTCCCCCTCGTTGGGCTCCTCTACGCCGCCGTTGAAGAAGAAAGTCACATGCGCATATTTCTCTGTCTCGGCAATCCTAGCCTGCTTCATACCGTGCGCTGCAAGCCACTCACCGAAGGTGTTGGTCACGGAAATCTTGTGGAATGCCACCTCTTTGTTCGGGATCGTCGGGTCGTAATCGGAGAAGCAGACATAAGTAAGGTTCAGTCTCTTGTCCCTGTTAAATCCCTTGAAATCATCATCACAGAAGCTTCTGGTGATCTCTCTTGCCCGGTCGGGACGGAAGTTATAGAACACCACAGAATCCCCATCCTGAATCAATGCAACCGGCTCACCGTTTTTCTTCACAACCGTAGGTTTCACGAACTCGTCCGTCTCATCTCTGTCATAGGACGCCTGAATACCTTCCGTTGCGCTGGACGCCTCCAGGCCCTCGCCCTTGGTGAGCGCTCTGTACGCTTTCTCAACCCTGTCATAGTTGTTATCTCTGTCCATAGCATAGTAACGGCCTGTCACAGATGCGACCTCACCTACGCCGATCTTCTTCATCTCCTGTTCCAGCTCCTCCACATAACCCTTGCCGCTTGTGGGAGGCGTGTCACGTCCATCCAGAAATGCATGGACATATACTTTCTTAAGCCCATTCCTCTTGGCCAGTTCCAGTAAACCATAGATATGCGTATTATGGCTATGAACACCACCGTCGGATACCAGACCGAACATATGAAAGGCGGAGTCATTCTTCTTACAATTATTCACCGCATCAAGAAGCGCAGGATTCTCGAAGAAAGTACCATCCTGAATCTCCTTGGTGATTCTCGTAAGTTCCTGATACACGATACGACCAGCGCCCATATTCAGGTGTCCTACCTCGGAGTTACCCATCTGTCCTTCAGGAAGCCCCACTGCCATGCCACTGGCATTGCCCTTCACAAAAGGACATTCCGCCATCAGCTTATCCATCACGGGCGTGTTTGCCTCCGCTACCGCATTTCCCTCTTTCTTCTCATTCAGGCCATAGCCATCCAGAATCATTAATACTGCCGGTTTCTTTCCCATCACTCTCATTCTCCTTTTCCTATCTGTGATCAATCATGCGGCTAATAACCGCCGCAAACTGCATCTTCACTATATTTTCAAATATTTCCATTCCTAATTATAGGAGATTGCTCCGCCATCGTCAACTGCCATTATCAATCTATCAATCTTTACAGAATTTATGCCAGTACACAGCGCCTGATATTGTGTAGTTGTTCTGAGGGCCGTTGGAGAACGCCGGCACTTAGCGAGGTTCTTCACGAGCTTAGTACCGCTGCGTTCGGAATCGAGCGCAAGCGTGTCCTCAGGACAACTACACAATGTCAGGTGCGTCCGGCTTATCTTAGTGACATCAGTTAGAATCACTACGCCCCTAATAATCAATCTCCCACTCATTCTCTCCGCCCCAGTCTCCGATGGCATTCGTGACAACACCCTCAGGAGTGGTCGTCTTGGTATCAAATCTATAATTCATCTGAGGCACGTATTTACCGTTAATCTTCACGTTGCTATACAGATACTGCACAGTATACTCGGTGTGCGACTCCGAGCCCGCTTCCTCCACAGGCTCATAGGAAATACCGCTTCTCTGTACGCCGTCATCCTCCTGTTTTGTTCCCCAGACTCTGATAATGCCCTGACGATTCTCATAGTCATCACTGTCAAGGAAAGAGAAACGGACACTTCCATCCTCTCTGTGCAGCACGAGCTGTTCCCGATTGACCGGAATATATGTTGACCCTTCCCAGTATCCCGAATTTTCTTCAATAAAAGCATCCCGCATCTGCTGGTACGCCTCGTCCGACACCAGTTCTCTCGCATAGGCATAATTGCCTGAAGCAAACTCATCAAAGGCGGTGTTGAAATAATCCTTCACCTCTTTTGCGCGGGAAAGACATGCCAGCGTCTCTGTAATATCCGCATCGTTTACTGCATTGTTTATCTCTGTCAAAACTGCCAGGTAACCATCCAGATGAGGCAGACTGAGCCGTACATAAGGTATATCGATCACTGCATATTGCTTCAGAATCTGTTTGATCTCCTCCGAGGCTTTGGCCTGATACACCGCCAGAAGTCTTCTCAGCAGCTGCTCATACTCATTATAGCTGCAGGTATCCTGTGTTGTATCTTCATCGAAAAACATCATGCAGGTATTCTCATTCTCCGCTGACTTGAAAAGACGATCATAACAGACACCCAGGATTTCCAGCGCTTTCGCATCCTCTGTCCCCTGTTCCAATGCCCTGATACTCTTCTCGACGGTAGCTAACGTACAATTCCCGGAATTGATATCTGCAACCGCCTGATTCAACACCGCAACACTATAATAATGAAGAAGATCCTCATTCTGTGTCTGCTCCCATCCGGTATGCAGAATCTGCTCCTCTTCCACTATCATATCCTGTTTCCCATAAATATCCGCCAGGCCATAGTATGCTCTCACAGAACCAGAGTCTATCTCCAATGCCTTCTCATATGCGCTCTGTGCACTCGCATAATCCTCTTTCTCCGCATATCTATCCCCCTGGAAAAGCTTAAAGCTTACTCTCACTGAAGGCAGGAAAAACACAACAATACCAAGAATCGAAAGCAGAATGACACAACAAGATACCATCATAACGACCTTCTGCCTTCTGACCTTTCTCTCCCGCTCTGCTCTTCTCCTTGCCCGCTCTTCCTCCCGCCTGTTGTTCATACGGGGGTCCTCTTCTCCTCTGCCGCCGGTTCTGACTTTTCTTCCGTCTGCCGCCCTTGCGCCGGACGACGACTTCTTTCTTGACGTCGTTTTGTTCCTTGCAGGTACTCTCTGACCGGAAGATGATCTTCCTCGTTCATCCTCCCACTCCCTCTGGTCAGATGTCGTTCTTCTCGCGCCGGAAACTTTCTTCCCTGGCGACACCTTTCTTTCATCAGGTACTCTCTGTCCCGTTGCTAACCGTCTCCCATCAGACTCATTCTGTCCCGCCGACGTCTTCCTTCCGGCAGATGCTTTCTGCCCCGTCACTGCCTTTCTCTTGACGGCTGTCCTTCCAGAACTTACCGCCTTCTTCCCACTGGACGTTTTTCTTCTGACCGGCTCTCTGTCTTCACCAGAAGAAACCCTTGCTCTTTTTTGTACTGCATCGTTGCTGCCTTGACTCATATACTCGTACTCCTATTATATACAAAAACAATTCATGCCGCTTCAGCGCCACAAACTTGTCCGATACCTCATGCGAGTTCGAAAAGGATGTCCGCTTCCGGCGGCGTTTTCTGATATCACGGAAAAAATCCACGTGCCTTCACTATAGTAGCATATTCGATAAGATTTTGTCTAGAAAATGAACCAAAAGATTGACAACCTGTGCTAAAATAATAGTAAATGTCATTAAAAAGAAACTGATTAACATTGCACCAATGACTGCCGGCGAGAATCTAAGACTATGGAAAACATATTACGTATCAAATACCAGAGTAAGCTGTATGAACTTCCCTACGTCCTCATCCGCAGCAACCGCAAGAGCTACGCGATCAGCATCTCCCCAGAAGGGCAGATCACTGTACGCGTTCCTCTCAGGACCCGCGAAGAGGAAATTCGACATATTCTGACTGACAGGCAACACTGGATCATCACGAAATATCTGGAAATACAGAAACAGCAAGCTGCCAGACCTGTCTCAGATCTGACTGACGCCCAGCGTACTTCCCTGACCCAAAGGTATATCGCCGCCGCCAGAGAATACTTCCCGAAGCGGGCGGCCTATTTCCAGCAGTTTACCGGCGGAACCTACAGCCGCATCACTATCCGGGACCAAAAGACCCGCTGGGGAAGCTGTAGCGCCAGGGGAACCCTTTCCTTCAACTGGCGACTTATGCTTGCGCCACCCACCATCCTGGACTATGTAGTAGTCCATGAATTGTGCCATCTGACGCATATGAATCACTCCGCCGCTTTCTGGCAGGCCGTGGAGGCCGTATATCCCGATTACCGCACTGCCCGCAAATGGTTGAAAGAGCACGGGCATGAGCTGGTACTGTGAACATCTGATCAGCGCAGTGAAGTGCGCAGAGCCGTTGCATGATCCTGCTTTTTATACTTGTGCCCCATGTCATCCTTGACACAAACGTTCTGTGAAAAGTGGGCACAAGTCTTGATGCACACACGCAGGCGAGCTGCGTGGCGCGTGTACGCTCAGCGCAGCAGGTGCGCAGAGCTGTTGCCATAGGTATTCATTTTATACTTATGCCCGGCTTTCTTATGATTATCACTATAACTGCTTTCCCGGCTATCTCTGCCGCCGAACCGAGCCTCATTTCTGTTCCAGCCGCCACCGTTTTTGTCCCGGCCGCCTCTGCTGCCGAACCGATCTTCGTTTCTGTTCCTACCTCCACTATTTCTGTTCCGGCTGATACTGCTTCTATCCCGGCCGCCTCTGTTTCTGTCATGGCCATCCCTGCTTCTGTCCCGGCCGCCGGCTTTCCTGTCAAAGAAAAACTTCTCAGGCTTGATGTCTTCGAGTTCCTCTCCAAGCTGCATCTGCATAAAAGCCGCCGCAATCTCAACGGCGCTGTGCTCTCCTAAAGATATCTCCTCCAAAATATAATCCGTTGCGCGCGAAATATCTTTTTGCTCTATCGTCCGGACTGCTTCCTTTAATATTTTTTCCGCTTTCCTGGCAGTGATATCCGCCGCACCTGGAATCTTTCTCTCCTTGATCGTAGTGTGACATACGCGCTCGATATCCCGGATCTTGTAAGCTTCTCTTCCCACTACCAATGTAAAAGAACGTCCTGTCTTGCCGGCACGGCCCGTCCTGCCGATTCGATGTACATAATATTCGATGTCCTCCGGCACGTCATAATTGTAGACTGCTTCCACATCATTAATATCGATTCCCCTGGCAGCCACATCCGTAGCGATCAGGATTCCTGCACGGCCACTGCGGAAAAGATTCATGACTGTATCCCTTTGATGCTGGGACAGATCGCCATGCAACCCTTCAGCCCCATATCCTCTTTCCTTCAGATGCTCCGTCAACTCGTCCACCATACGTTTCGTATTGCAGAAGATCAACGCTCTCTTCGGGTCATAATAATCGATCAGGCGGCACAGCACTTCTTCCTTATCCTGTCTGCGCACCTGATAATATGCCTGTTTAATCAGCGGGATTGTCACTTCCTCCGGCGTCATCTTAATATACACGGCATCCTTCTGATATGTCTTGGTCAATTCCAGAATCGGTTTCGGCATAGTCGCCGAGAAGAGTCCTGTCTGTCTTTCTTCCGGCATCTGCTTCAGAATAGTCTCAATATCCTCACGGAAGCCCATATTCAGCATCTCGTCCGCCTCATCGAGCACTACCGTGTGCACATCATTCATCTTCAAGGTATGTCTGCGCATATGATCCATCACGCGCCCCGGCGTGCCCACAATGATCTGTGCGCCACCTTTCAAATTCTTGATCTGCCTGACAATATCCTGTCCGCCATAGATTGGAAGCACCTTGATTCCATGCATATACTTGGAAAACTTGCGCAGCTCTTCCGCCGCCTGCATCGCCAGTTCCCTGGTCGGACATAAGATCACCGCCTGCAGATTGCGATTCTCCGGATCGATCTTCTGCAAAATGGGAATTCCGAAAGCCGCCGTCTTACCCGTACCCGTCTGTGCCTGCCCAATGATATCCTGTCCTGTCATGAAAAGAGGAATCGCCTGCTCCTGAATCGGCGTCATCTCCTCATACCCAAGTTCCCTTACCGCCCGAAGTATCCTCTCGTCAATCTGAGCATCCTCATATCTCATATGCGATTCTTCCTGGCGCTCCTGCGTCAGAATCTCCTTCTCCAAAAACTTGTCAAACTCTTCATTTTTTCTCTTTCTTCCACTCATACCTGCACCTCATATCTTTTCGGGCACATACCCTGATTAAAAATAAAAGTCTACCATTCATATAGAAAGCTTCAAAACACAATAATTGCTGCCAGGCCCGGTACAATCTCAACCAGACATGGCAGCATATTCATACCATACATTCTTGCATCTCATATCTTCCAGACACAAACACCCTACACACCTACATTCATGCCATATAGATCCTGCGCAGCTTACTCACCGCCCGGTCCGCAATCAGGCATTCTCCGTGCTCTTCCAGATACTGCAGACGCTCCTGTGTGACAGCGATCAGATTGCCGAACTCCACACCCTGCGCGCTAATCTTATTGAACATCTTATACGACAGTCTGTTCTTCTCCAGAACCAGATAATAAGCGTCTCCCTCCTTATAAAGGTGACTCTTCACTGACAAACTGTTGGGAATTGAAGCCGTATACTGCATCGTCTGATATAGTGAAGCAAATACAAACATCCTTCTGTTCTCATCAAACACTTCTGTCTGCTCCGCTGCAGTCTCACTCTGTCTGCCAAACTCATCGCTGACTCCCTGGAGTACATCTTTCAAATGTTGCAGAATATCTCTGAATCCCATAGGACTTTCATCTGTAAAAGTAACCACAAGTCCCTTATCCTTCAGCGGCGTAATCTGCATGGCAATATTCTCCCCGTTAATCTGATAACCGATCTCATCATGTGCACGTTCGATAATATCACGCAGGAATCCCTCGCCCTTCTCATTTCTCTCAAAAATGTCCGACAAAGTCAACCCATATTCCAACATGTCTTCCGCTGTAATAATACACTGTACTGTTGCATCATTGATTTTCTTATATCTCATATAACCCGTTATCCTCTGTTTCTGCCTGCTATCGACTGTATATCCGCTATTTTACGGGAATTGACCAGTGCAGGCGGTTTCTTATGCTGCCATCATCTTCAGGTACAGTATTATTCTAACACAAAAATACGCAATAAGAAAGAATCTTATCGCGCATTATTTTGTTATTCGGCAATTTCGTTATTTTTCCCATATTATTTCCTTTTTAACCCTGATAAAGGTTATTTTTTACCAGCGGTGGAAGTAATTTATGTAACAGTTCAGCCTTTGGCTTCACTGTTACGGAATCTGCCAATTGAGCAAAGCTCAATTTTTCCAAGTCGCCTTCGGCGAGGGGCAGATTCCTTTCGGCCCAATTTACATGTTCTCACGGACTT
>CAYXKS010000083.1:0-11281 GCA_964465725.1 uncultured Bacteroides sp.
AACCTGCATCAAAGGCGTCGGAGGCCTACGTTTTATCCATTAGACTACGGGTGCCTGCTTGTTGTATAAAATATTACAATTTTGTTACATCTCGACTATCATACCACAAGCCGGCCCTTTTGTCCAGTATTCAAAATAATTATACAATATTTTCCGTAACAGTTTGGTCCAGGACGTTGCAGCAAGTACAAAGTCCTGGATTGAACTATTATATTATTTCTTCAATTTCCTCCTTTTCTCTCTCATAGCGATACAGATTGAAGGATAGAATCTCCTCCGGATCTACCTGTGTCGTATTGACCTCCCGCACCATCTCCTTGTAGAAATCGTATTCCTGTACCTGGTCATCCGGCAAAAGCAGCACCTCATGCACAGAACTGGGCAGAATCAATAAATTTGAGTTCAGTTTCGTAGCCAGCTCGCCAATTTTATTTGAGTAGAGCATAGCAGATGCGCCGAACATCCTGGATTTGTTGGTCAGTACATAGAGCGGCAGATCTCTTTCCCCGGCCTTGATTCCAGCCACATCCTCCAACAATTTCTGCATGGGCATCAAAAGTTCCGGCATACTTTGTCTCATATTTTCTTTTGCAACGCAGTACACCTCCTCTGCCGACCGCCCCCACATATCCAGATGACTGTTGTGAAGCATAATGGACGCTCTTCCGAAAGCAGCCTCCTCCATTGCATAGTAGAATATAATAGCTAGATCATGCCATCTGAAGTATGGTATATCCTCAAGCAGCTTTCTGTTCTTGTCATAATTGATGACTTTGTGATAAATCCTGTCTTTCACCATCGAGAAATCCCGAAAGAAATCCATATCCACTTTCACATTATGCGTCTGCTTCTCATATAATGTGGCTATTTCGTCCACGATTTCCTGAAGCGTGCTTCCATCCTGGTACTGCCTGTAAGGTTCTTCCAGATAGATAGTAGGCGCCACATTGTCAGACTCCTTCATCACCACAATCCCTGTCAGAGAGACATTGTTATTTTTGAGAACCTCTGTCACCGTAACGGTACACTCAGCTCCCAGCTTCTCTTGCAGCATTTCCACAATTTCATTCGTAAACAATTTAAAATCCATTTTCCCTCTTTCCCATTCTCTCCGGGACTAAGAGTTCAATCAAAGAAGCAATCGTTGTCACAAAAAAAGACAACGGACGCTCCTGCCTCCATTGTCTTATAGGCTCATATTAAAAAGTATGCAGTCAAAAACTATACCCTGGACAGATATTCACCACTTCTCGTATCAATCTTGATCACTTCACCCTGATCCACAAAGAGCGGAACCATAACCTTGGCACCTGTCTCCACGATCGCAGGCTTCGTAGCACCTGTGGCTGTATCACCTTTAAAACCAGGCTCTGTATCGGTAATTTCCAGTTCCACAAACAGAGGCGGCTCAATCGCGAATACGCTTCCATTATAGGAACAAATCTTCACCATCTCGTTCTCTTTAACAAACTTGAGAGCGTCTCCTACTGTCTCCGCATTCAACGCGATCTGATCATAAGTCTCTGTATCCATGAAATTGAACAAATCACCATCTGAATATAAATACTGCATATCTTTCCTGTCGATTCGTGCCTGTGGACATTTCTCAGTCGGTCTGAAGGTCTTCTCCACCACACCACCATTGATGATATTCTTCAGCTTCGTTCTCACGAACGCCGCTCCTTTACCGGGCTTCACATGCTGGAACTCAATTATCTGATAAACATTGCCTTCAAACTCAATGGTAATGCCGTTTCTGAAATCTCCTGCAGATATCATAAAACAATCCTCCTAAATTTTCACAAGTATAATTCTTATTTAGTGTATACTATAAATTTTCTTTTTTCAACCTCTTTCCTAAAAAAAAAAATTTTTGTAACAGTTCAGCCCATAACTCTGCACCTGTTGCAAAGTTCGTGAGAACATGTAAATTTAGACAAACTTTTTATTTCGTTCTGAGAGAATATGATCGATAGCCATAAGATAACCTTCCAGCCCCTTGCCGTAGATCTGCCGGTCACAAGCCGGAGCCGTCACCGATACCCTGCGGAATTCTTCTCTTTCCATGATATTGGAAATATGAATTTCCACCTTGGGAACCGTTATACTCGCCAGCGCATCCCTGATCGCATAGCTATAGTGCGTATATGCACCCGGATTGATCACAATTCCCTCCGTGCCGTCAAAGTAGGCATCCTGAATCCGATCAATAATGGCTCCTTCGTGATTGCTCTGAAAAACTTCGATCGTGCAGTTTTCCTTCTGTCCTTTCTCCGCAATCATGTTTAAGAGGTAATCATAATCCTGCGTCCCGTAGACGTTTTTTTCCCTGATCCCCAGAAAATTAATGTTCGGTCCGTTAATCACCAGCAATTTCATATCCTTTCTCCTCTCTTTCTCTGCAAATCACCATCTAGGAACATATGTTTGTAATCCTGGATGAACAACTATCTTCTATCTCATTCAGAATCTGTTCAAAACTCTTATTATCCACCTGAATGACCACGTCCGCGGCATCCATATAGAAAGAATCTCTCTGCCGCATCATAGTCCTGATCTTCTTCCTCGGATCACTGCACTGCAGAAGAGGCCTAGTCGTATCCCCCTTCAGCCTCTCATAGATTGTCCCCGCATTCGCGCGAAGATAAAATACCTGCCCCAACTCATGCAGAAGCCTCCTGTTCTCCTCCCTGAGAGGAAGTCCTCCTCCCACCGAAATGATATGATTGTTTACACCTCTGAGCATCTTCTTCAGGCAAGCAGTCTCTCTCTGCCTGAAATATTCCTCTCCCTCCGCTGCAAAAATATCCGATACGGTGCGTTTCTCTTCCTTCTCGATCTCTTTATCTGTGTCAATAACCGCTTGCCGCAGCCGATAAGATAATCTGAGTCCGACCGTCGTCTTGCCGCTTCCCATAAATCCAATCAATATCACATTCCCCATCTGTACAATATTACTCCTTTATCTGCTGTCCATGTTATACTTCACCGATTCTGAGTGTTCCGGCTTATTTAATAACCAATGTCATTTAATTAATCCAATACACAGCGTCTGGCTTAACTTAATGACATTGCTTTAATAACACTGGCGCTTTATTTCTTCACAAACTGCTCCTTTAACTTCTCATAGACGATCTGTGCATTCTCCTCGGGCACATGCACGTCATTCCACAACTCATAGGCGATAATTCCCTGATACAAAAGCATCTTAAGACCATTATAGGCCCTTCCACCGCACTCCTGCACAAGTCGCATAAACCTGGTCTCCCATGGATTGTAGATCAGGTCGAAGCCTGTGTGAATTTTTTCATAAAACGCTCTGTCCTGAATGACCACATTCTCGTCATGGGGAGATAGTCCTACCGATGTCCCCTGAACCGCCAGATACTTTCCGCACGGAATCCTGTCATACTGTTGCAGCGTCATCGGACAGACCACTTCTCTGCCCGCCAAGCGGTTTACCTCCATTGCCACCGCCTCCGCCTTATCCAGTGTGCGGTTAAGCATGTACACCTTCGCCGCGCCTTTCACGGCACACAGATGAGCCACCGCCCGCGCCGCGCCGCCCGCACCCAACAGGATGATCTCTTCACATTCTATCTTAATTCCCTCGCCTTTCATGGCACGGTACAATCCTTCCATATCGGTATTATAGCCTTTATAACCGCCATCCATCCTGACCAATGTGTTCACAGCACCGATCCTCTCTGCCAGAGGATCAATCTCTTGCAGACAGCCGATCACCTCGCTCTTGTAAGGCACCGTCACGTTCAGGCCCAGAATCTGCAGTGCATCTGCTCCCTTCACCGCATCCTGCACTCTGCCCGGCTCCACCGGAAAAGGCACATAGACCAGATCATGCCCCATCTGCTCTGCCAATGTATTATGTATAACAGGAGAAAGTGTATGCTCCACCGGATAACCGATCAGACCACATGTTCTTGTTTTTCCATTTATTTTAATCATGACTGTCATACCTTCCCATACAAAATAGCGAACAAGTTCGCCTTCTGATTCCTCGTCCATCTGTCGACGGACCTTCCTGACAACGGACTTTCCTATAAGGTACAAAATCACTTCAAATCCGAGTATCGTCCTTTGGAACGCCTGTAAAAAAACAGCACAATCCATTCCAGTCTGCGCTTTAATACGATCTGTATCTCTTCCTTCGGATGTATCGGCTTCACGAGCCAGGTCTTCATCCCCGCTTTCTTAGCTCCCCAGACGTCCGTAAAAAGCTGATCTCCCACAAACATCGTCGTTTTCGGCTCTGTATGCATAAGTTCCATTGCCTTGAGATAATTTCTCACAGACGGTTTCCCTGCCTTATAAATATAGTGAGAATGTACCGCATCACTAAACGACTTCACCCTAGGTTCCTTGTTGTTGGACAAAAGCACGCTCTCATATCCGATCTCCCGAAGCCTTTGAAACAACGCAACGCTGCGCCGGTCAGCCGGAGCCCCGTGGGGCACCAGCGTGTTGTCTATATCAAAGATCACCCCGCGGTATCCTTTCCTATATAATCCCTCAAAATCTATCTCATAGGTAGAATCCAGATAATAATCCGGATAAAATCTTTCTAACACTGCCATTGATCCACTCCTGTCTCCCTGTCAATCCTCATTGCCGTCGGTCCTATCATAACAAAACCCCTTACTATTATGCAAGGGGTTTTCTTCTATAAATTCTTGACGATCCTGTTATATCTGGCAGTAAACGCGATGCGCAGAATCGAGCAAAAGAGCATTAATGCAACATCCCACAAAAGAAAGCTGTATATCTTAACCGAAATAGTGTCATACCACACCAAGCCTTTCCAGAACTTATTCCCGAAGAAGAGAAACAACACAATCAACAGCGCTACGAGCATAAATATCCATCTGAAAATATTGGTGATTGTCATCGGTACACTTGCTTTCGCCACAATTTCTTTCTCTTGTTCTGTCATATCAATATCCATGCCTTTCTAATACAGATTAATTCTCCAGCACTTTTTTGAGTTCATCCATAAACGTATTAATATCCTTAAATTCCCGATACACAGACGCAAATCTGACATAGGCGACTGCCTCCAACTCCTTCAGCTTGTTCATGACAATCTCGCCCACTACCTGACTGGAAATCTCCTTCTCCTCCATATTAAAGATTTCTGTCTCCACTTCATCCACCAACTGGTTGATCCGGTTGGCACTGATCGGCCTCTTATGGCAAGCGCGCAAAACACCAGCCTCAATTTTCGACCTGTCATAAGTCTCCCTGTTATCATCTTTCTTGATGATTATAAGAGGAATCGTCTCCACCTTCTCATATGTCGTAAAACGCTTGTCGCACTCATCACAGACACGTCTTCTTCGGATCGAATTGTTATCCTCCGCCGGTCGGCTGTCGATCACTCTCGTATTCTCATGGCCACAAAAGGGACATTTCATCAGGAATATCCTCCTTCCGTATTCAGAATTTATAAATAACTGCCGTTTCTATTTATAAATTTAATAAATTTTATAATTACAAGCTTGTGAACGTTCTATAATTTACTTCATCGGGTCGTAAATGCGCAGTTTATGCGCATTTCGACTGTGAATAGTGACCTATAACTACCACATTCATTTTGAGAACCATTGTCATTATAGGTGAATTTTATACTTATGTCAACTATTTCATGAAAATCTACACACAAATATCCACAATAATGATATCAGGTCCAATCTGCTTAATATCCTTGTAGCAAATCACATAATTTGATTCACTGCCAAACAGACCACACCATTTATTCTCTCCCGGAATAATCAGTTTAAAAATCTGTCCGGTACATTCATCAAACTCGAAATCACTCACTCTGCCCAATTTCTGGCAGTTTTTCAGATTGATTACTTCTTTTTTCTTTAATTCCGAAAATAGCATAGGAACCTCTCCGGGCTTTATTATCTATTAAATGCATATGCCCGAGGAAAGGTTCCTATTCCCGCCACAGTAATTTAACTGTGTGCCAAAATCTACTATATCGGGTCGTAAATGCGCAGTTTATACGCACTTCGACTGGCAATTCATAACCTACTCTACAGAAACATAATCCTGGAATACATACCCGGTCGAACCATCCTCCAGAATAATCTCATACCAGGTGCCATCTCCTGCCGTTCCACGGCAAGTATATGTTTCTCCCGCCTGTGCCACTTTCAATTTATCGGAGGAAGTACTCGGCTCTGCACGGACATTCACATTAGAATCGATTACGAGTGTATAAGTAGCCTGCCCATCCGTTATCTCTGCACCTGAACTTGGCTCCTCATCTTCTCCTGTATCCTGTTCCTGACCTTCTTCCTGTTCCTCTTGCTGTTCTTCTGCCGCTTTCTCATAGTTCTTGGGAACATACTGCCTGTACAGACGATACCCAAGAAAAGCTACTACAATCAGCAGAACACAGCCAACTACCACTGTCATGATCGTGATTGCATCGATTCCTTCATCGTCATCATCATCCCAGTCATCCTCATCCCAATCATCCTCGTCTTCCCAGTCGTCATCCTCTTCCCATACCTCTTCCTGGTAGACTGGTTTCTTCCTACGGGGCGCCGGAGCAGGAACGGAAGACCGATTCGATACTCGCTTGGCCGGTGCACTCCTGGATGTCCCGCCTCCAGAAGAAGCTCTCTTCTCTGATGTATTTCCGGAAGAAGCACGTCTGACAGGCTCCCTCTCCAGCGAAGCGGCTCTTCGCGGCGCTGATTCCGTTCTGCGGCCTTTAATCTCCGCCGCGGTCTCGGAAAGAATATTACGCTCGATCGCCTCTATCGGGATATCCAACGTCTCATCAGATACCACCGGCGTCTTAGCCTTGCGCTTAACTCCCACGGGTCTTCCGCACTCAGGACAAAACTTAATACCGTCCCGCAAAACAGCCCCGCAGTCCGGACATCTCTTCTCCTTTATCACTCTGGCGCCGCACTTTGGACAAAACTGGTCGTTCTCCATCAGCCGTGCGCCACACTTGGTACATATCATCTCTGTCTCACCTCATCCTATTCCCCTTTTACCACTTTTCAGTCATGGCTTCTCTGATATTAATGTATCAAAAAAAAGTCGTTTTGTAAAACAATACGCAAATATTTTTCCTTAATTTTTCATGAACAGTTTGATAGTTTTATGAACTCCACTATTACTGGATAACATCAATTTAACTGTCTTGAAACAGATGAATGAATAATTCCCTCCGATTTGTACATCCTTGTTACTAAACACCTACACGCTAGGATTCCGTAACGGTGAAGCCGGAGGCTGAACCAATGTCATTGTGGTAAACCGGACGCTAATGTCATTGTACACTGGCCTAACTAGACGACATTGAAGGCTGAACTGTTACAAAAGATTTGGAAAGGACAGGTAGGAATATGGTACAGGGTAAAGTAGAAATCTGCGGCGTCAATACATCCAAACTGCCGCTTCTCAAAAACGCTGAAAAAGAGGAATTATTTAAACGGATCAGCGACGGCGATGAAGCCGCCAGGAAAGAGTATATCAATGGTAATCTACGTCTTGTCTTAAGTGTCATCAAACGTTTTCACTCCAGCAATGAAAATGTGGACGATCTGTTTCAGATCGGCTGTATCGGACTTATCAAGGCCATCGACAATTTCGACAGCTCCCTCAATGTAAAATTCTCCACCTACGCCGTACCCATGATCGTGGGTGAAATCCGTCGATATCTGCGTGACGCCAACAGTATCAGAGTTTCCAGATCTCTTAAAGATACCGCCTACAAAGCCATCTACGCCAAAGAGCACCTTACCCGCGTCAATTCCAAGGAACCAACCGTCACGGAAATCGCCGATGAGATCGGTGTTGCCAAGGAGGATATCGTCTATGCCCTAGACGCTATACAAAGTCCCATGAGTCTCTACGAACCTGTCTATACCGACGGCGGCGATACTCTCTACGTGATGGACCAGATCAGCGACAAGAAAAACCGCGAAGAGACCTGGGTAGAGCATATTTCCCTGAGCGAAGCCATGAAAAAACTCAGTGATCGAGAACATGAAATCATAACACTGCGCTTTTTCGAAGGTAAAACACAGATGGAAGTCGCCAACAAAATCGGCATATCCCAGGCTCAGGTATCCCGCCTGGAAAAAAATGCACTGAAAACCATGAGAATGTATCTCACCGCATAGCAGATACCCCGCCTAAATCGGCGGGGTATCTGATTCTCACTGCATCAGCATTAATTATCTTTACTCATTTCTTTCTTTAGTCTCCTCATGATTTTTTTCTCCAGACGAGATATGTAGGACTGCGATATACCCAACAGTTCCGCCACCTCCTTCTGGGTCAGTTCCTTGCCATCCGCATTTCCCAGACCAAAGCGGAGTTTTATGATCGTCTGCTCCCGTTCTGACAGCTTCGCAATGGCTCTGATCAACAATTTCCGTTCCACTTCATTCTCGATATCCTTATAGATCACGTCTTCATCAGTTCCCAGGATATCCGAAAGCAGAAGTTCGTTGCCGTCCCAGTCCACATTCAGAGGTTCATCGATAGAGACTTCCATCTTATGCTTATTATTTCTTCTCAGGTACATCAGGATCTCATTTTCGATACATCGTGACGCATAAGTTGCCAATTTGATGTTCTTTCCGGGATTGAAAGTATTGATGGACTTAATCAGCCCAATAGTTCCTATAGAGATCAAATCCTCCACCCCCACACCCGTATTATCAAATTTCTTGGCAATATACACCACCAGACGCAGATTATGTTCTATCAGTATCGCCTTGGCTTCATCCTCATACTCTGTTCCAAGATCGCTTATAATTTCATTCTCTTTCTCACTCTCAAGTGGCGGTGGAAGCACCTCCGTTCCGCCTATGTAATGAATATCCCCCTGCCTTGTCATAAGGAACCTCGTATCCTTATGAACCATTCGAAACTGCATCTTGCCGGGAATTGCCACCTTCAAAACCATTTTTATTCCTCCTAGTCTTCTAATAACCGGGGGTGGAGTATCATTTGATAAATACTCTCTTCCGCTATTCCTGTATCGCAAACTGCTACAATGACATGTTCTTTTATAATCCTTCTGCCCTGCTCCTCGATCACCAATTCAGATAGTTCATAGGCGTGGAGAATACCGCTCTTTCTGCCTACACTTCTAAAAGGAATCGCATGATATTTTTCCGGCCTGAAGCAGGACTGCATCTCTTTTGCCAATTTCCTGCTGATCAGGCAAACGGGCGCCCCGTTGACCGGGTCCACCAGATGATTGCCTGTATCCAGAAAAGCCTGCAATCGTATTTCCTTCTGCAACGCCGGCACATAGACAGACACCGTCCGTATGCAGTTTTCCTTTTTTCGCTGCAAGCTCTCAATCACTCTTTGCAGGATACGATAGGCTGCATATCCCGACACCAATGTCACAATCATGCTGCTCCTGTCGTTTAGAACCATTCTGAGACGGTTCAGAATCCATATCATGACGCTTCCCGAAAAAAATCCACAGCCAGCCATGACCAGACTTCCATGGATCAGATTTCCAATATGACGCACGCCATAAGTAATACACAGCATCTCCATACTGACAGGGACAGCGCTCACGAGCATCCTGACCCCCACCGGCCCTGCCGGAATGAGTACGAACAGACAGATTGTCACTGCTCCTGCCGCCGCTCCCAGCCAGATTCTTCCATGCGTGGCAGTACATTTCAGAACCTTTCCGGCCAGAGACAGAAGGTACAGATTGCCTGTCATCTGCAGGATAAAAAAGCTGTCAATATACAATTTGTAATACACATCTCACCTCCGTGCTTCTGCTTTATTATAAAAAAAGGGACGTGAATATTCTGTCGTATCCAGGGAGCATTTCCACTATTTTTAAAGACAGATAGCAACAAAAAACCACAGGATATGCTCCTGTGGTTCCATGTGCAATATGTATCTTATTTGTTATTGTTCCTGCTGAGAAATTCAGGAATCTTCAAGGACTTCTCCTCAATGGAGCTCTTAATGTCTCCTGTCTTATTGATTCCGCTGATTGTTCTTAACGGCGTTGTGGAAGTACCTGCATGTCCGGCCGGAGTCCCTGTCCCCATCGGGCGAACCGGCTGCTTCAATCCCTGGGATGCAGCGAAATTGCCCAAACCTGCCCCTGGCGTCTTTCCAACAGGCTGTTTGCCCTGTAAGGAAGTAGGCGTAATATATCCGGATTTGAATCCGAGACCGCTCATCTGCTTCGCCTTCTCTTCTATACCGGTGGCTATAATCGTGATGTTACATGTATCTGTCATGTTCGCATCATACATCGCGCCGAAAATAATATTGACATCATCTCCGGTCAGCTCCTGCACATAACTTGCCGCATCGGAAGCATCCGCCAGGGAGATATCTCCTGAAACATTGATAATCACGTGTGTCGCGCCCGAAATCGTGGTCTCCAAAAGAGGGCTCTCCACTGCCATCTTAACTGCCTCGCTGGCCTTATCATCGCCCTTACCGCTACCAATACCAATATGGGCAATTCCCTTATCCTTCATGACAGTCTGAATATCGGCAAAGTCAAGATTGATAACAGAAGGCACATTAATCAGGTCCGTTATACCCTGCACAGCCTGCTGAAGCACCTCATCCGCCTTCTTCAGGGCATCCGGCATAGTCGTCCTTCTGTCAACTATTTCCAATAATTTATCGTTCGGTATCACAATCAATGTGTCAACATTATCCTTGATCCGCTCAATCCCGGCAAGCGCATTTGTCATACGCGCCTTCGCCTCAAAGCGAAAAGGTTTCGTCACAACACCTACCGTCAGAATTCCCATATCCTTGGCCAACTTGGCAACCACCGGAGCAGCTCCGGTACCGGTACCGCCGCCCATACCGCAGGTAACGAACACCATATCCGCACCCTTGAGCGCCGCCGCCACTTCGTCTGAGCTCTCCTCAGCCGCCTTCTCACCGATCTCCGGCTTGGCACCCGCGCCAAGTCCCTTGGTCAGCTTCTCACCAATCTGCAGCAAAGTCGGCGCCTTGCAAAGCTGCAGCGCCTGCTTGTCCGTATTGATCCCGATAAACTCAACCCCGTCAATCTCTTCATCAATCATTCTATTTACAGCATTATTTCCTGCACCGCCAACACCTACTACTATGATTTTAGCTGCAGAATCAGCATCATTCGACTTAATCTCAAGCAAGGTATTTCCTCCTTTTATTCCATGCATAAACTCTCATAGATTATCATATAATTATTTTTCAAAATTCGCAACCCATTTTTTATGTTTTTTCCTTTTATGTT
>CAYXKS010000084.1:0-1603 GCA_964465725.1 uncultured Bacteroides sp.
TAAAATGTATATGATAATAGAAAGGATGAGTTGTAATGAAAAATTATCCGGCGATAGGAATACGGCCAGTTGTAGATTCCAGGCGTCTCGGTATCCGGGATGCGCTGGAAGGGAAAGTGAGAGAGATGGCGGAGGCGGCCAGGAAATTGATACAGGACAATGTGACTTATGCGGACGGGACACCGGTTCGGGTCGTGATCTTTTCCGGAAGCATTGCAGGAGGAGAAGAGGCGGCAAGGTGCGAGGCAGAGTTTGCCGCTCAGAATGTGACGGCGACTTTAAGTGTGACGCCCAGCTGGTGTTATCCTCTGGAAACCATTGACATGAACCCTATGACGACGAAGGCAATCTGGGGATTCAACGGGACGGAACGGCCGGGAGCTGTGTACCTTGCTTCTGCCCTGGCGGCGCATAACCAGATGAGACGTCCTTGTTTCTCTATCTATGGCAGGGACGTACAGGATATGGAGGACAGCGAGATTCCAAAGGACGTGCAGGAAAAGATTCTAAGGTTTGCCAGGTGCGCCGTTGTGGTGGGAGAGATGCAGAATAAGGCATATGTGGGATTTGGCTCCGTATCCATGGGTATTATGGGTTCCTTCTTAGATCCTTCTTTCTATGCACAGTACCTTGGTATGCGCCCGGAGTGGGTGGACATGACGGAAATATTAAGGCGCATGGATCTGGGCATTTATGACCAGGAGGAGTTCCAGGCGGCGCTATCCTGGGTCAAAGAACATTGTAAAGAAGGAAATGACCCAAATCCGGATTCTAGGGCCCACAGCAGGGAAGAGAAAGATCGGGAATGGGAATTTGCGGTCAGGATGACCATGATCATCAGAGACGTGATGCTTGGTAACGACAAGCTGGCCGGGATGGGTTATGAGGAGGAAGCGCTTGGCCGGAACGGTCTGTTCGGAGGTTTTCAGGGACAGCGCATGTGGACGGATTATAAACCCAATGCAGACTTCACGGAAGCGATACTGAATTCTTCTTTTGACTGGAACGGACGGCGTCAGCCGATCGTGTTTGCCACGGAGAATGACAATCTGAATGGTCTTTCCATGCTTCTTGGCAATCTTCTGACGGGAAAGGCAAGCGGTTTCTCGGATGTACGGTGTTACTGGAGCCCGGAGGCAGTAGAGAGGGTGACTGGCTGGAAGCCCGAAGGAAAAGCGGAAAAGGGTTTTATCCACCTGATTAATTCCGGCTCTACCTGCCTGGATGCCACGGGAAAAGCAAAAGATGAAAAAGGAAGGGGTGTGATGAAGCCCTGGTGGGAGATGCAGGAAGAGGATATAGAGGCTTGTCTTAAGGCTACAGACTGGTGTCCGGCGGAACTGTGCCAGTTCCGGGGAGGCGGCTATTCATCTCACTTTAAGACAGAGGCGGAAATGCCGCTCACGATGGTGCGGATCAATCTGGTGGATGGGATTGGCCCTGTCATGCAGATTGCGGAAGGATGGAGTATTGTACTTCCGGAGGAAGTGCACAGAAAGATCGACAGCCGGACAGATCCCACATGGCCTACCACATGGTTTGTTCCAAGAACCGATGGGAAGAACGCCTTCCAGGATGTCTACAGCGTGATGGCAAACTGGGG
>CAYXKS010000084.1:1703-3656 GCA_964465725.1 uncultured Bacteroides sp.
GAACCGATGGGAAGAACGCCTTCCAGGATGTCTACAGCGTGATGGCAAACTGGGGCGCCAACCATGGCGCTTTTGTCCATGGGCATATCGGCGCGGATCTGATTACACTGGCCTCCATGCTGCGGATTCCTGTAACCATGCATAATGTGGAAGCAGAAAGGATATTCCGTCCGCATGTGTGGGCTTCTTTCGGCACCAAAGATATGGAAGCGGCGGATCTGGCGGCATGTAAGGCGTTTGGGCCGTTGTACAGGTGACCGCAAACCTGTCTCACATCCATCCGCCGTCCAGTCCAATGACCTGACCGGTCAAGTAATCAGGAGCGTTAATCAGGGAAACTACCATTTGTGCCACTTCTGAGACTTGACCGATACGGTCGGCGGGGATTTCCTGTCTTAATATCTCCATATCCTCCGCTGAGAAGCATTTGTTCATATCGGTGTCGATTACGCCGCAGGCGATTGCGTTGACCTGGATGCCGCTGGGAGCCAGTTCTCTTGCCAAAGCGCGGGTGAAACTGTTAACGCCGCCTTTGGAGGCGGAGTAAGCGACTTCCATGGAGGCGCCCACATTGCCCCACACGGAAGAGATATTGATGATCTTTCCGCTGTGGTTTCTCAACATTAACGGAACCGCGAGACGGCTTGTATAGAAAAGGGCGTCCAGGTTCGTACACATCACTTCGCGCCAGTCGGCGACAGACATTTCATGCAGCAAACCCACATAGGAGATTCCGGCGTTATTGACCAATACGTCCAACGCCGGAATCTGCGCAAATATTTTTTCCACATCTGAGGGATTTCCCATATCTGCTGTAAAAGGGATACAGGAGACGCCACACTGCTTAGTGAGACTTCGTGCCAGAGCGGATAACTCTTCTGTCGATTTTCGGCAAGTCAGGTAGAGATGATATCCTTCACTGGCAAGGCGCTCGGCTATGGCGCGTCCGATTCCGCGGGAAGCGCCGGTTATCAGGGCATATTTAGGAATAGAGTAAGTTGTTTCTGCAGACATAAGTACCTCCTGTGAATCAATGACATACGCTGTGTATTGGCTTAATTAAATGACATTGCCCGTGAAAAGTTACGAACTGTTATTTGTTGTTTGCAGCGTCGATGATAGCATACGTGCATTTTGCAATGGCTTGTGCTATAATAAACGGTGTATTCTGCCATGCCGTTTACGGCATTTTTCGCAGATCATACAATAATGCTTATCTGTATGAATGAATGTGATGTCATTATATAGTAATAGCAGCAAAATGCAAAGCAGTTTTTAAGGAAGGAGAGCTGTAAATATGTACGACCTGATTATTATCGGTTCGGGGCCGGCCGGAATGTCGGCAGCGGTTTATGGCAGCCGTGCAGGGCTTGACCTGCTTGTTTTGGAAGAAAAGCCCATGAGCGGCGGACAGGTTCTGAATACTTATGAAGTGGATAATTATCTTGGGATGCCTGGTATCAACGGGTTTGACATGGGCATGAAGTTCAAGGAGCATGTGGACGGTATAGGAGTGTCGTGTAAGACTGCCGCAGTGACACGGATATCCGACCATGGGCAGAGCAAGATAGTGGAAGCTATGGATGGAACTACGTATGAGGCGAAGACAGTGATTCTGGCAACAGGTGCGGAACATGCTATGTTAAATGTTCCTGGTGAGACGGAGTACAGAGGTAAGGGGGTGTCTTACTGTGCGACTTGTGACGGCGCCTTTTTCAGAGGAAAGGATGTAGCAGTGGTTGGCGGCGGCGATGTGGCCGTGGAGGATGCTATATATTTGGCGAGGATGTGCCGGAAGGTCTGGCTGATTCATCGGAGAGATGCCCTGCGTGCGGCTAAAAGCCTGCAAAAGAGACTGATGGCTTGCGATAATGTAGAGATTTTGTGGAACAGAACCTTGGGAGCTGTTTCTGGTTCGGAACTGGTGGAGAAGATCACGCTGCACAGCGTGCC
>CAYXKS010000084.1:3756-11153 GCA_964465725.1 uncultured Bacteroides sp.
TGGGAGCTGTTTCTGGTTCGGAACTGGTGGAGAAGATCACGCTGCACAGCGTGCCGGATGGGGCGGAGGAAGAGCTGCCTGTGGACGGTGTTTTTATTGCAGTGGGGATGCATCCTAATACGGAAGCGTTCCGCGGCATTGTTCCCTGTGACGAAAAAGGGTACGTGATAGCGGGTGAGGACTGCATTACCGGGGTGCCCGGAATCTTTGCGGCAGGAGATATTCGGACGAAGCAAGTACGGCAGATCATTACGGCGGTTGCGGACGGAGCATGTGCGGTAGCTTCAGCGGAACGGTACCTGAATGAGAATTGAGTCAACACCGATACCGGAGCTATTTCAGGGCAAAAGGTCTGATTGTAACAAATTTAATATTTGTAATAAATGTGAATTATTTGTGAACTGTAATAAAAACACAAGAACTTGCGTATATATGCTCGTCTTTTTGGAATATGCTGTGGTTGACAAAAACATTCGTCGATGATATATTATTTTCAGATGTAACAATTTTGTAACAAATGAGGTAATAATGAGGTAATATATTATATGAAGACAAAGAATGTAAGAATAGCAACATGCGCAATCACAGCAGTTTTGACTTTTACAGGCATGGGAATAGATGCGAAAGCGGCCGGCAATGTCAGCTCGGTTCTGCCGTCGGCGGGAATTGATTTTTCATTACAGGATCAGGAGAAGTCCACAGCGCTTTCCAGCCTGCAGGAGGAATCAGAGAAAGAAGCCGCTAAGAATGCGGAGTTGGAAGGCGCAAGTATCGGCAGTGTACAGGTGGGTGGTTTCGCGGATATGGCGAGTACAGATAATAAAGTGAGCGCCGCACATTCCCGTAGGATTGAAGACACAATAGTAGTCAGCGAGGGATACACCAGAGATTTGAAGGAAGCGGCGAATACCGGTCTTTCTGAGGAAGAAGAAAGTTTTAAGAATCTGGTCATTGCGAAAGTCAATGATTATGTAAATGTCAGAGATATGCCCAGCGAAGAAGGCAATATTGTTGGTAAACTGTATGATAAGTCCGTCGGTAATTTTATCGAAGAAGAGAACGGCTGGTACAAGATCAACTCCGGTTCTGTGGAAGGTTATGTCAAAGGTGAGTACTGCGTGACAGGTGATGCAGCAGTAGATTATGCCAAGGAAGTAGGAACTCGTATTGCGACGGTTACCACCACAACTTTGAAAGTACGTGAACAGCCCGGCCTGGAAGAAACTGTACTTGGCTTGGTGCCGATCGAGGATGAATTGATCGTCACAGAAGAGTTGGACGGATGGGTTAAGGTCAATATCGAGGAAGGTGACGGATATGTTTCCACCGATTATGTTACTTTATCCACTGAGTTTGTGAAGGCTGAATCCATAGAGGAAGAGCGAGCGAGACTGGAGAAGGAAGAAGCAGCCAGAAGAGCGGCACAGGAGGCAGCGAATAAGAAGATGTCTTCCAAGAAATCTTCTGCTCCTGAGACGACAACAGAAGGCGGCAAGACTTATCAGAGTCCTACCGGCAGTACAGGGTCTGATGTTGTTAAGTTTGCAATGCAGTTTGTGGGGAATCCGTATGTGTACGGTGGCAGCAGCCTGACGAACGGTACGGACTGTTCTGGATTTGTTATGAGCGTATACAATAATTTCGGTGTAAGTTTACCGCATTCTTCAGCAGCGGACAGGAGTGTGGGAGCTACAGTTAATGGAATCGAGAACGCACAGCCCGGTGACATTGTATGCTATTCCGGTCATGTTGGAATCTATGCGGGCAACGGACAGCTTGTACATGCATCTACGTCCAAGACGGGTATCATCGTTTCCAGTGCAACTTATCGTCCGATCCTTTCAATCAGAAGAATTTTCTAATTGCATAGTCAAGTGTCAGAGAGATCATGAATGGTGTTAAATACTATGAAAGCAGCTGAGTAAAATCAGCTGCTTTTTAGAATATATGCGAATTCTTTTGAATTTCGGCAACGGATTGAGTAATGGATATATTCGATTACACAGAGTACGATTTGTATATCTTATACAAAGAACGCAAATGTAAAGAGAAAGATGTCGAAAACTATAATTAAGTTATACACATTCAAAAGGGGCGATTTTGAGCCAAAAACATACTTATACACTAAGTTATCCACCATATCCACAGACTTTTTGATTGTGGACAAGCAGAAGTTATGGTAACTGAAAGAACGAATGTTTTGTGAAGTAGTGATGAAAACGCGGATTTTGACGAAAAATGCGGGGAAATACTTGACTTAAGTTCAGCCGGACGCACCTGACATTGTGTATTGGCACAATTTTCTTAACTTAATGACACAGGCCGTGAACTGTACCGCAGCGTTACTAAAAATGACGAAACATATCACATGAATTGTTGCAACAAGTAATGCGAATATGCTATAATAGAACATGAAGTTATACTAAGGCGTCAAAGAACGCCGCCTAAGTATAACTAAGTCATGTTCGAAAGAATGCGAAAAGCGTGCATTCTTTCCAGACTGGCAAGGAATTTGGGATAATCCAATGGAAGGGATGAGTGATATGAAATTTATAATTGTTGGAAAGAATATCGAAGTAACAGATGGTTTGAGAGCAGCAGTAGAGGACAAGATTGGCAAGCTTGAGAAGTATTTTACGGAAGAGACAGAAGTGCATGTCACCTTGAGTGTCGAGAAAGACAGGCAGAAGATAGAAGTGACGATCCCTGTGAAGGGTAGTATCATTCGTTCCGAACAGGTCAGCAGTGACATGTACGTGTCTATTGACCTGGTGGAAGAGATCATTGAGCGTCAGCTTAAGAAGTACAAGAATAAGCTGATAGATAAGAAACAGGCGTCGCCGAACTTCCGTCAGGAATTCATTGAGAAGGATTATATGGATGACGAGGAAGTTCAGATTATCCGCAGTAAGAAATTCGATATCAAGCCGATGTATCCGGAAGATGCATGCGTCCAGATGGAGCTTCTGGGACATAGTTTCTACGTATTCTGCAATGCAGAGACAGACCAGGTAAATGTGGTGTATAAGAGAAAAGGAAATACTTATGGCCTGATCGAGCCGGAAGTATAAGAAGATAACAACACCCTGTCAGCAGTGACAGGGTGAAGTTTTGTCAGGACTGATTTCTGAGGATTGATTATGATAAATTTTACCATACTTTTACATATCTGCTTCGCTCTGGTCTGCGTGTTATGGCTGGCAGGCTTTTTTCGGGTACAGCTGGTGGAGGCAATGCCGGTGTTCATCTGTATGCTCGTGCTGGTATTGTATGGGCTGGCGATTCTGCATCATTTGTCTTGGATCGACGGGATCGCAGTGGCTGTGATTGGGCTTTTTGCCGTGTGGATTTTCCATAAAAACGGGGAAGAGCGGAAGGAGTTTGGCAGAATATGTCTGGCCAATATAGCGCATCCGTCATTTATTGCGGCGGTTCTGCTCATAGCCGTCGTAGCATTGTGCACCTCGGATAAGGTGGTGACATGGTGGGACGATATCAATTTCTGGGCAACCGATGTTAAATCGCTGTATTATCTGGATGGATTTGCGGGAAAATATGGAAATGTTGCCTCGGAGTTCGGAGATTATCCTCCGGGCGGGCAGCTGATTAAATGGTGGTTTTTGCATTTTAGTCCCGATGTGTTTCGGGAGGGACTGGCGTTTGTCGGATACTATATAATGAATATGGTTTTTCTGCTTCCGTTGCTGCGGAAGTTAAAGGGCAGGAATCTGCTGGTGATGGTTCTTGTGGCAGGAGCATTGTGGTTTTTTCCAAGTATTGCGGAAGTGTATGGTTACGATGGATTTTGCGCCGATCTGACAATGGCCTGTATCTACGGGGGATTTCTTCTGGCTGTGACTGACAGGGAAGATAAGCCGGAAGTGTTTTATTATGGCAGGCTAACGCTTTATCTGAGTGTCCTGGTGCTTGTTAAGTCCATAGGATTTGTGTGGGCGTTGTTCGGGCTGGTATTTTTTGTCTTATATCAGCGCAGCATATCGGTAAATAAGAAAGGAAAGATTGTTGTTGTTCTGCCGGTTCTTACAGGAGGCAGCTGGATGTTGTTCTGCCTGCTTATGAGGCGAATCACAAATACCACGACGACAGCGGTGAAATATATGACTACAGATGAGTACGGTATTTCCGGGTATACGAAGGAATTTGCCGCGGCTTTTCTGAAAGCTTTTGTGGGATTTCCGCTGCATAAGGAGCATAGCATTGCGATTGATATGACGCCGCTTTTGCTATATCTGTGTATCTGTCTGCTGGTGATTCTTTTTTACAGGATCGACATTCTCCCGAAGAGGACGGGGAGAACCGTATTGCTGTTTGGAATGGTCAGCGGCGCGGTCTTCTACGGAGTAATTTTTCTGGCACATATCACTATTTTTGCGACTGAGACGCAGTATCTGGAGCCATCGGGGATGATTTCCTCCATAGAACGGTATGGCGCGCCGTTTACGATAGGGACATTGCTTTTCTTGTCGGGTATCTGGCTGGATCACGGCGAAAAGCTTTTTGTAAAGGACCGTGTGCCGGAATTTTTCAGAAAATATGGCACTTACTGCTGTTTTCTTTTGTTTGTGATGTTGACAGCGGGCCATCGGATTGGCTATCATGGTTTGGTTGGCTATAGAGCCGAGGTGGACGGGAAGCTGCAGGAGAGAGCGGAAATGATCGGAGAAGATGAGATACGGTTTCTGGAGGCGATACAGCCTTTGGGAACGGATAGCAGCACCCGGGTGTGCTATATCAGAAGGGGGGACGCACCCCACTGGGTGAACAACAGTTACTTGGGATATGAGGCTTCGCCGATTTCTGTGGTATACCGGAGCGTCAATCTGGACGACGCTCCTGCAGACTGGATGATACAGGAGATCAGAGCCTCGCATGCCGATTATCTCTACGTCGAGGAGACGGATGCGGATGCGGGAGCTGTTTTTAATGGAATTACGGAAGAGGAAAGTTTTTCGTGCACGGTGTTGTATCGGATAGAAGATACGGGTGGAGAGATGAGGCTGGCCCATGTACAGTAGAGCAGCAATAATTAAGAAAGGGGTATGACATGCCCTCTTATTATGAGATACCGGTCATCATACCATCGTATGAGCCGGATGAAAAGTTAATAACGCTTCTTGGCGCGCTTCAGGAATCGGGAATCAGACATGTAGTTGTGGTGAACGATGGCAGCGGTGAGGAATATGCGCCATTTTTTGACCGGGCGGAGGCATTTGATAATTGCAGGGTGCTCCATCATGCGGTGAATCTGGGCAAAGGAAGGGCGCTTAAGACTGCTTTCAACTATTGCCTTTTGGAATATCATCAGATACCGGGATGCGTGACGGCCGATTCGGACGGGCAGCATACGCCGTCGGATATCCTTGCCTGTATGCGTGAACTCTGGGAAAATCCTGCCAGCCTGATTCTGGGATGCCGTAATTTTGACGCACCGGAGGTTCCGGCCCGCTCTTCTTTTGGAAATAAGTGTACCAGACAGGTGTTCCGCTACCTGCTGGGAATTTCTGTCTCGGATACACAGACGGGTCTACGTGCCATCCCTGCATCCTTTATGGAAAAGCTGATGGAAGTAAAAGGGGAGCGCTTCGAGTATGAGACGAATATGCTTATCGAGACAAAAAACCTGGATATTCCAATACGGGAAGTGCCGGTGAAAACTATATATATAGAAGAAAATAAAACCAGCCATTTTAACCCGATCAAGGATTCCCTGCGGATCTATCTGGTATTCGGGAAATTCCTTTTTTCTTCTCTTTCTTCCAGCGTGGTGGACCTGCTGCTTTTTCATATGTTCTGCACTTTTCTGCACACGGCAGGAGAAAGCGTGTGGGGTGTGCCGTATATTATTCTGGCGACTGTGTTTGCCAGGGTGATCTCTGCAGTGTATAACTTCCTCATCAATTATAAGGTGGTGTTCAAGAGCGAGGAAAAGATGGCAGTCACAGCGGCGAAGTATTTCCTGCTGGCGGTGTGTCAGATGATGTGCAGCGCGCTTCTGGTCAATGCCCTGCATGGACTTACCGGAGGCATGGAGGTGGCTGTCAAAGTGCCGGTAGATGTATTTTTGTTCTTCGTGAGCTTTCTGTTTCAGAGAGAGATTGTGTATAAATAAAATCGGAACCGTAACAGTGAAGCCAAAGTCTGAACTGTTACCCGGAAACGCGAAGGTAAGACCTGTGGGCTGACATAACCCGCAGGTTTTTTTCATATACATAACCGTGACGGTTAAGGGCAGGAGCGTGGCGGAGTATATGAACAGAAATGACGGCGGGAGTAAAAGCGGGAGCAGATGGGTCATCAGCATCGAGTTGATTGTGCTGATGGCGTTTGTGTGTGTATTCATAAGCAGGGAGCTGAAAGGCAGGATGGAGGATGCGGCCTTACAGAATAAGGAAACAGGTTTTAAATGGGAGTCTGATACGGAGGAAGCCATTGAGGTGTCTGCCACGGGCAATTATATCAAGTGGGTGGAATTCCACGCCACCTGTGAAGCGCTAGCTGCCGCATATGATCTTGATGTCGCTACCTGCCAGGACGAAGTACATCTTGACTGGATTGAGCTGCTTTCCTATGTGGGTGCGAAGCATGGCGGAAAGTTTGACAGCAAAAGCGTGAAGGAGATTAATGAGGCAGCGGAAAAGCTGCGCAACAAAGAGACTACCATGGACAAACTCACGGAGGGTATGGAGTACTATGCATATTATCTGGAGGCGTATTCAGCGGTACTTTCCGGGATGGTGGGAGAGTTCTCACTGGAAGAAGAGGGGGAATGGAAGAAATATTATGGACTCAAGGCTTTTTCACCAATCGCGAAAGGTTTTGACTACAGCCATTATGACGATTTCGGCGCGTCCAGAAGCTACGGTTACGCCAGGCCGCACCTGGGACATGACATGATGGGGCAGATTGGCACGCCGATCATCGCAGTCGAATCAGGCGTCGTGGAGGCGCTTGGCTGGAATCAGTACGGCGGTTGGCGCATTGGTATCCGAAGCTTCGATGGCAGGAGATATTATTATTACGCGCATCTGCGCCAGAACTATCCATACGCAGAAAACCTCAAGGAAGGCAGCGTGGTAACGGCGGGCGATGTGATCGGTTACATGGGGCATACCGGGTACAGCTCTAAGGAAAACGTCAACAATATCGAGACGGTTCACCTGCACTGGGGATTGCAGCTTATTTTCGATGAGTCCCAGAAGGAAGGGAACAATGAGATCTGGATTGATTGTTACGAGCTGACGAAATTCCTGTACCGCAACCGCAGTGAAGTGTATAAGGTTGAGGGCAGCAAAGAGTGGCGCCGTGCCCATGAAATGGAAGATCCTGAGGTAGAAAAGCATTGCAAAAAAGATACCCCTATGATACAATAAGTGAAG
>CAYXKS010000085.1:0-6954 GCA_964465725.1 uncultured Bacteroides sp.
TTCCATCATCTTGAACGTTCCTGTTTGAAATGCACAGAACTGTTCCGTTCAAGCAATGGCTCTTCGACATTTCCATTATCCCCCTAATGTCAACAAACGCCGCCTATATTCCGGCGACGTTTTGATCCTTCTCTTTTCTATTCGGCACGCATAAGTCTATTGCGATAAACGATATGGGGTTTTCCTTTCCCCTCCACAACATCTTTCGTCAGTATACACTCCGCAATATTATCGTCCGACGGAATCTCATACATAATGTCCATCAGTACATCTTCCATAATCGTGCGAAGTCCTCTTGCACCGGTCTTACGCTCATAAGCAAGACGGGCAATCTCCCGTGCCGCATCATCCTCTACTCCCAGTCTCACTTCATCGAATTCGAACAGTTTCTTATACTGCTTGATCAGTGCATTCTTGGGTTCCTTCAGAATACGCACCAACGCCTCCTGATCCAATCCATCTAGTGTAACGGTGATCGGTACACGTCCGATAAATTCCGGAATCAGACCGAATTTCATCAAATCCTGTGCTGATACTTCCTTGAGCACCGCGCCGATATCCTTGCTGCTCTTCTCTATGATCTGTGCATTGAATCCAATAGAATTGCGGTCTAAACGTTCCTCTACGATCTTCTCCAATCCGTCAAACGCACCGCCACAGATGAACAGAATATTGGAGGTATCTATCTGAATCAGTTCCTGATGAGGATGTTTCCTACCGCCCTGTGGAGGGACACTCGCCACCGTGCCCTCTATGATCTTAAGAAGTGCCTGCTGAACACCCTCTCCGGATACATCTCTTGTTATGGACACATTCTCGCTCTTCTTCGTGATCTTATCGATCTCATCAATATATATAATTCCATACTGCGCTCTGTCAATATCATAATCTGCCGCCTGAATCAGCTTGAGAAGAATGTTCTCCACATCCTCACCGACATAACCCGCCTCTGTCAATGTAGTCGCGTCCGCAATCGCAAACGGTACATTTATGATTTTCGCCAGCGTCTGTGCGAGATATGTCTTGCCAGAACCGGTAGGTCCAATCATGATAATATTGCTCTTCTGCAGTTCTACACCGTCATCATCTTCCGGCGCCAACACTCTTTTATAATGATTATATACGGAAACCGCCAATACCTTCTTGGCGTCCTCCTGTCCTATCACATAATCATCCAGAAACCTCTTGATCTCCACCGGTTTGAGAAGGTTGATCTCCATCTCTTCCACTTCCGGCTCTTCCTCATACTCCTCTTCGATGATATCCGCACAGATGTCCACACATTCATCGCAGATATAGACACCCGCAGGGCCTGCAATCAACTTACGCACCTGTCCCTGTGTCTTATTGCAAAAAGAACACCTTACCTTATCATCAGAATTCTTTCCCGCCATTTTAATGTTCCATGCCTTTCTATCCTCATTATTTAACGGCCATAAGGCCTGCAAGCCTCACGGCCGTATCATGAAATGCCTGCTAATACATTCGTTAAACGGCACTGGCATGATTCGTGATAATACGGTCGATCAGGCCATAAGAAAGAGCTTCCTCCGCCGTCTTCCAGTTATCGCGCTCCGTATCCGCCATAATCACCTCGAAATCCTGCCCAGTATTCTCCGCCATAATTCTTGCCATCTTCTCCTTCGTAGCCAGAATATGCTTCGCAGTAATCTCGATCTCCGTCGCCTGTCCCTGAGCACCGCCTGCCGGCTGATGGATCATGATCTCTGCATTGGGAAGTGCCATTCTCTTCCCCTTCGTGCCACCTGCCAGAAGGAAAGCTCCCATACTTGCCGCCATACCGATACATACAGTATTCACATCACACTTAATAAAATTCATCGTATCGTAAATTGCCATCCCGGCTGTGATCACACCGCCTGGGCTATTGATATACAGATGAATATCTTTCTCCGGGTCCTCAGACTCCAGGAAAAGCATCTGCGCCACGATAACACTTGCAGACGCATCGTTTACCTCCTCGCCCAGAAAGATAATCCTCTCTTTCAATAATCTCGAATAAATATCATAAGAGCGCTCTCCTCTGGAAGTCTGCTCAATGACATAAGGTATTAAAGCCATGTTAATTCCTCCATTTTGTTTCAGGTATTTGCTCGCTGCTATTTTTCTATAGTATAACGCCCCTGAATCAATTCTGCAAAAGAATGCCCGATTTTTTAGAAAAATTTCACACTATTTTTATTCTTCCACCGCATTCTCGGCTACAAACTCTGCCGCCTTCCTGACCGCCAGATCAAGCATGATATTCTTCTTCTCTCTCTCACCCATGAGATCTTTCACTTTATCTGTATCCATCTGGTATACGTCAGCCATAACCTTCATCTCTTCTTCGTAGTCTTCCTCGCTGGCCTCAATGTTCTCCGCCTTAGCGATTGCTTCCAATACCAATCTAGTCCTGATCCGCTCCTCAGCCTGCGGCTTCACCTGATCCACCATTTTCTGGTAAGTTGCCCCTGTATACTGCATATACTGTTCCATGGTCATTCCCTGCATCGTGATCCTCTGGGCGAACTCATCCACCATCTGTTTCTGCTGTGTCTCAAGCATTGCATCTGGTATCTCCATCTCGCTCGCTTCTACCGCTGCCTTGACTGCCGCATCCTCCCTGGCTATCTTAGCGTCCTTCTCTTTCTTCTCGGTCAGATTCTTCTTTACGTCTTCCTTATATTCCTCCAGTGTCTCAAACTCAGAAATTTCACTTGCAAACTCATCATCCAGCTCAGGAAGCTCTTTCTCCTTGATTTCTTTCACTGTACATTTGAATACGGCATCTTTGCCCTTCAGGTCTTCCGCCTGATAATCTTCCGGGAAAGTAACCTTAATCTCTACTTCCTTACCGATCTCAGCACCCACAAGCTGTTCCTCGAATCCAGGAATAAACGCACCGGAACCGATAGTAAGTGGATGGTTCTCCCCCTTGCCGCCCTCGAAAGCCACGCCGTCCACGAAACCTTCGAAATCGATTATGGTCATATCCCCATCCTTAACCGGCCTGTCGTCCACTGAAATATTTCTTGCGTTGTTGTCGCGCTCTCTGTTAATCTCTGCCATCACATCTTCTTCTGTGACTTCCCTGTCAAGCTTCTCAATCTTAACGCCCTTATATTCGCCCAGCTTCACATCCGGCTTCAACGCAACCAACGCCGTAAATATAAAGGGCTTGCCTGCCTCGATCTGTGTCACTTCAATCTTCGGGGAAGATACGATATCCTCCTCACACTCTTCCAGCGCTTTGTCGTAAGCGTCCGGAATCAATTCATTGGCGGCATCCTCATAGAATACTTCCTTGCCGTACATCTTCTCCACTATCTGACGCGGCACTTTACCTTTCCTAAAGCCCGGAATACTGATCTGCTTCTTCTGTTTCTGATAAGCCTTCTCAATCGCTTTCTCCAAATCTTCTGCGCTTGCTTCCACTGTAAGCTTCGCCATGTTCTTCTCTAATTTTTCTACCTGTAAGCTCATTGTATGGGTTCCTCCTTCAAATGTCTCTGCGACATGCGGAAGCCCTCGTCTGCTCCTAGTCACAGTCATTCTGCATTATAGCACATCCTTTTGAAAAATACCAGATGATTTTTTCTTTAGTTTTACGGTTTTACAGGGGTTTTACGAATGTTAGCTTCTTTTTTCGTTTAAGGACATAAAAAAGGTGTAAAGACTTCTCTATTCTGAAGGCTTTACACCCTAAATCCGCTACGTATCATGCAGCGTTTCTTATTTTATTAACGGCTCTCTACTGCAATAACGCCAAAGCGCTCTGGTTGCTCTGATTCGCCTGGCTTAACATAGACTGGCCTGCCTGGGCGAGAATATTATTATTGGCGTATTTCACCATCTCCGTGGCGATATCCGTATCCCGAATGGCCGATTCCGCCGACGCGGTGTTCTCCACAATATTGTCCAGGTTGTTGATCGTATGCTCCAGACGGTTCTGGATAGCGCCTAAGTCGGAACGCGTTCTGGAAACGTCCTCGATGGCGCTCTTGGCAAAAGCGTTGAGTGCCTGGAAGTAACGGATGTCCGGCGCCTTGTCAGACAAAGCCTCTTCCGTGCCTCCCGTAGGTCCCCATAAGGAACTATAGTCTGTCGTAAGTCTGTTCTTCACGTTCTCGTCCGTGATCGCTTCATAGGAAAAACTGTGGAAAACCGTCAGGTCATAAGCTGCCAGAAGGTGCGAATGTCCCGGCACCTTCCACTGTCCGATCGTATTTAAATTCACATACCCTATTTTGGCATGAGTTGTCGAACCAGGAAATGGAGCTTGATAATAATATCCGTCCGGATCCTCAGTTCCTGTCGGCGGCTCATCTTCCCCCGTACACAGAGGTGTACCATCATTCGTTTGATAACAGATTCCTTTCGCCAAGGCACTAGCAATCAGATCATTCGTACACATATTGCCTATCGTAATGGCAATATGCTGTCCCGATTCAGCCCCTACCTGCAGTCCTATATTCTTAAAAGTACCGTCAAGAAGGTTCTGCTCATTGAACGTCGTAGTTGATTGTATCCGGTCAATCTCACTCATCAGTTGTCTTACTTCCATCTGAACATAGCTTCTGTCCGTCGTGGTCAACGTCCCATTCGCACCTTTAACCGCAAGCTCATTCATGCGCTGCAGCATATCATGAACCTCATTCAGCGCACCCTCTGCCGTCTGCACACAGGAAATCCCGTCCGCCGCATTGGCCGACGCCTGCGTAAGTCCTCTGATCTGACGGCGCATTTTCTCCGATATGGATAAACCAGCTGCATCGTCAGCTGCCCGGTTAATCTTATAGCCCGAAGACAGCTTCTCCGTAGATTCCGCCTGACTCTTATTCGTCAGATTAAATATGCGGTTTGAATTCATCGCCGTAATATTATGTTTTACAACCATAATCGTTTTCTCCTGTCATCTGCCTTCTTTGATCCTAGTATAATCCACAATAATTATCCGCCCTTTCACTTGTCTAAATTTCCATCTGCCACGTCAGCTTCAATCGACGATGCTACCGGCATCGCCTCATTCAGCTTCCTTGCATATGAAAATTTATCCTGCGTGTAAGGGCTCGGCAATTATCGTGGATTATACTTGTTTGCTTATTACTCACGGTCCCGGAGCCACTCGGAACAACATCAGGGACGATATTTCGTGTTTTGTATCGCAAAAATTGTCCCTCACACCTGAATCATATTCTCACTGAATACACTGCAAATGCGCATTCTCAATCCATAAAAAAGACTTTAGTCAAAAATATCCAGTTAAATATATATCGGCCCATAGCAGGAGATACTTAACACTATATTATGAAATAAATGAAGTAAATCCATATAATTCTGCCCCAAATCAGCATTTACTAAAAATATATTTGCTTTCCCTGCAGCAACGCCACATCCTCTTCCCTGTGAGTCGCGACAAGCAGCGTTCTCCCATGAAGCTGCTTTACGAGATATTTTGCACAGCGTCCTCGGTTCTCCTTATCCAGTCCGGTAAACGGTTCATCCATAATAAGCATATCCGCTCCTGACAGTACCGCCCGCAACAACGCCACCCGTCTGCGCATCCCGCCGCTGAGATTACTGACCTGCTTTGTCAGACAGTCCTCTGGCAGGATTTCTGCCGCCTGTGCTCTGACATATTCTTTGAGTCTGCTACCTGACATCCCACTTTTTTTCAATTCTTTTCTATACGCCATGCCCATACCCAGCATGATATTACATACTGCGTCATACTCCTCGCACAGTCTGTCTTCCTGAAACACCATGCCGATACGCCCGGTCATCCCTTGAATCTCGCCCCGGTCTGCCCTCTCTAGTCCAGCCAGTATCTTAAGCAGGGTCGTCTTACCTGTACCGGAAGGCGCCATCAACAGATACCGCCCGCCCGCCTCCACCATCAGATTGAGGTCCTGCAGTACAGTTTTGCCATCGTACGACTTTACAATATGAAACATCTGAATTCCGGACTCCGCTCCCTTTTCATTTTCTGTTCTTGATTTACACTCACCCTCTCCTTCTGTGACATCCTCTACATCCTTATGCTCCATGCCGCTCCCGGCACAGACACCCGACGAAACTCTCTTATGCACAAACGCATCAAGCGGCATGGTACGTGCACGCTCAACACGACGATGAGCATATTCGCCCAATCCAAAGACTGGATACGGCCGCCACTCTGCAAACCTCCGTAAAAGCCAAAGAACCGTTTTTTCAAAAAGAAAACTGATAAACACAATCGTCATCGTCCACGCGAACAGTCCCGCCGTGTCCAGATAAATCTTAGACATGTAGAGCCTCTCGCCCAGTGACGATTCCGACAGGCCGATGATCTCTGCCGCCACGCCGCTCTTCCAGCTCATGCCAAGAGATATTTTCAGGCAGCTTCCCAAATACGGCATCAACGCCGGCCTGTAAATATAAAAAAATTTCCATCCGCTGTCCATTCCAAACACCCTAGCCATCTCTAATAATTTAACATCTGTGCTTCTCAACCCGGCAATCGTGTTCACATAGACGTTTGGAAATACGATCAGGAAACTGATAAAAAAAGACAGCCTGCCAGAGCCAAACCAAATCAGTAAAAGTACCACAAATGACGCTACCGGAATGGATTTCAGCGCCGCCATCACAGGAGCGAGCAGTTCTTCCATAATAGAAAAACGGCAGCTAACCGTTCCAAGCAGCACTCCGGCAAAAAAAGCCGTGAAAAACCCCAACCCGATTCTTGCTAAAGAATGAGAAACAATAGTAAGGAAATCAGGTCGCATTATATTGTCCATAAACGAATCCATAACCTGCAGCGGTCCTACCAGAAGAATCCTATTATTCATCCATACAGCCGCCGCCTGCCAAACTGCCAGCCAGAACAATATGACGACAGCTTTTCTTATCTTTTTATGCGACTCTTTCTTCATGTTGATTTCCCGCTCTCCATATTCTCATCGTTGCTAC
>CAYXKS010000085.1:7054-11126 GCA_964465725.1 uncultured Bacteroides sp.
TACCTGGAAATTTTTTCTCCAGCCTTACAGAGTTCTCTGTATATACACCTATACGGCAAACCGAGAATTTACTTAATATAATAGAAATCCTCTCCCGGAAGGCCACCGCCCACAGATTCCGGATTCTGATCCCACAACACCGTAAGATATCCGGAAAGCGCCGTCTTCATTTTCTCACCGTCTATATAAGTAATATTACACTCCGGTATAGCCTTGGCCGCCACCTCCGCCTTCTCAATGATTCCCGCTGCAGCGACCAGTCCGGCAGTTTCTTCCACATGTTCATTGGCATAAGCCGCGCTATCGGCATGTTCCTCCATAAACTGTTCCACAGCGTCCGGATAATCTGTCAGAAATCCCTTGCGCACCACGGTAGCGCCGGTTACAAGGCTGCTGCCATTCTCCCCCTGCACTGCCGCCCACTGCTCGGTCAGATCCATCACCACAGACAACTTCTCATTCTGTGCACAGGCCGCCGTCACAAAGGGCTGCGGAAGCACACCGACCGCATCCGGCGTCTCAGCCAGCATCGCCGCCACCTCTGTCGCCTCGGATTTATATTCCATTGTCATATCCGCGGCCGTCAGACCGTTTTCCTTAAGCAGATACTGCATCACGTAATCCGGTGTTGTTCCCTTTCCCGTCATGTACACGGTCTGTCCTTTCAGGTCTTCCATGTTCTTTATCTTATCATTGCCCGATACCATGTACAGGACGCCCAACGTATTGATATCGATTACTGCAACATCACCCTCCGCCATATTATACAGCACGCTTGCCATATTTGCGGGAATCAGAACAATATCCAGATCCCCTGAGAGCATGGAAGGCAGCAGCTCGTCCGCCGCCGCGGTCATGGTAAACTCATAATCATTAACTGCCTCTCCCTTTTCTGCTCGATCCATAAGATAGAGCAATCCTATAGAGGTCGGACCTTTCAGGGAGCCTATTCTGACTGTCGTCCCCTCACTGGCGGCATCCCCTTCTTCCGGCGAGTCTTCCTCAGTGTCATGGACGGCTCCTTCTTCCTGCTTCTCTGCAACCTCCTCCGATTGTTCTTCTGCAGGCAACCTTGTATCCTCCTCTTCCGTCTCCGCAGTTATTTCCGCGGATATTCCGTCAACTTCCGGCGCAGCAGATTCCACGCTCTCATCCGCCTTCTTGTCCGCACCGCAGCCTGACAGCATCGAGACACACATAACCATACTCATTATAACTGCTGCTGTTTTCTTTTTCATACGCTCCAGTTCCTTTCTCTCTGTCAGACGACATCTCGTCTAGTCTCAGCCTTTCCGCGACAGTTTAGTTCGCGGCTTTGCTGTTACAGAATCATTTCCCTATAATCTTTCTCAAATACTCCACAATAACTTCCGCCGACCTGGCATGGGATTTCTCTCCCGCATGATCGCGGGAACCCATCGTCTCCTCTGTCGTGTTCGGCAGTTGAAGAAACGCGGTATTTGTATCTCCTGTCTTCTCCTGATAAGTATTTACGGCGTCCGCAATCGCCAATGTAAGCTCATACCCCATCATCCCATATACCCAGACAATATGGGACCTAGGATTATTCCGTCGTATCATTCCGAGAAAATCAACAACCGCCTGCTTGAAACGTGCAAGATCCTCCGGATGATAAGTTCCGTCAGTGCATATGCGCTGTTCAAACGTCTGCCCTGATACAGGATCTGTCCATGCCGGCTGGTTGAAAGCGCCCGCATCGTTCGTCCCTAAGTTCACGATGACTGCATCCGGTACCCAGCTTCCGAAATCGTAGGGTTTCGCCGCGCCCAGGCTTTCATTCCTCTCCCCCGTCGCCAGACCGCATATCTTCTCATAACAGGACGGCATATTGTGGCGCGGGTCATTGTCCCAACCGCACAGCACGCCCCAGCCGCCTTGAGAAATCAGACGGTACTCTGCATCCAGCGCATCGGAAACCATTCTTGCATAATTACGACTGCTCCCCATATACATGGGAATCCAGTCCATCTCTCCTTTAGTCCCATAAGTTCCCTCTCCGGAGGTAATGCTGTCTCCTATAAACTCCAGCTTAACCCGCCGGGATTTCACCGGCAGGAAACCGCCATCGCTGCGAAAACCTTTGATTAGCAGACAGCAGGCTTCGTCCTCCGACATAGCCTGCAATTCTCTGATTAATCTGACATTCTTGACAGTTTCCGGACTCATGCCTCTGAAAAGGCATATGGAATAAGTGCCAGCTAGCAACATCTGTCTGCTCACAAACGCCCCGTTCACCGTCGTCCAGACCCATGGTTCAAACATGTCATAATCAACCTCAACATCGACCCACAACTCTGTACCTGTCACATTTACTTCAATGCCGCTCCCACTATAAAACAGTGGCACAAAGTCCTGCGTCTCATCGGTGCGCCCATGGACTTTGTATTGACCGGCCTCTTTTAAACTGTATGCTTTTAAATTACTGTTTGGCATCATATTTCTATTCTCCCAATCCTTTCCTTATATTTTGCGTTCAACACCAGATTTTTCAATATAAAAACGTCCTCACTGATTATAACAGATTTTTCTTGCCATTTAAATCAATAAAAGTGCTGCCTGTAATAATCAGACAGCACCTTTGTTGCGCGCGCGAAGCTACGCATTCCCTTTGTCTCATAGAATGCACTTTCCTATGCGACGAAAAAGGAGCCGCTGTACTGTGGCAACGGCTCCTTTTTCACTGTTTCCTGTTTAAGCTTATTTCATCTGCTCTTCCTGGCTCTTGATCATTCTACGAACCATCTCACCGCCGATAGAACCAGCCTCTTTGGATGTCAGGTCACCATTGTAACCCTCTTTCAGGTTTACACCCAACTCAGATGCAACCTCTGTCTTAAAACGATCCATAGCTGCCTTAGCTTCAGGAACTTCTACTCTATTAGTCTTGTTGCTTGCCATTTCTTTCACCTCCGAAATACTTTTGGATAAAACCTTTGTGATTTCATCCTGTTATCTATATTATTGAGATAAGCGCTGCCGTTTATACGCTTATCCCAGATACTTCTGCCCTGTCAGAATGAAATCTTTCCAGCGCTGCGGCCCGAAACCGGACCTCGTTGTCTGTTAAAGCGTTCACTTTATCGCTTATCTTGATGTTAGTATGTTCGGATGAAAAGAAAATATTATGGTAAGTTTTGCCATAGTTTTGAAATCATTTTTATCAGTCTTTATTTCCTGAACATAATATTCTCCGCCATCTTGTCCGCCGCTTCTTTCCCCTGCAGCTTCTCCAAAATCGCAAGCGCAAATGGCACCGCCGCTCCCATACCGCGCCCTGTGACAATATTGCCATCAATGACCGCGGACTCATCCATAACCTCGGCGCCTTCCAGGTGACTCTCAAAGTTAGGGAAAGAACATGCCTTCCTGCCCTTCAGGAATCCTCTGTGCCCCAAAATACTTGGCGCCGCACAGATCGCCGCCACGATCCTGCCCTGCTCCATAAAGGCGTCCACCTGTCTCATCAATGCCTCACATGCCTCCAGATTCTTCGTACCCGGCATTCCACCCGGAAGTACGAGCACATCCAGATCGTCAAATTTCACCTCTGAGAGTAATACGTCCATTGCCACCGAAATAGAATGGGATCCTGTCACGCTGCGATCATCCGTAATGGACACCATTGTCGTTTCCACATCCGCTCTGCGGAGAATGTCCACCACCGTCAATGCCTCGATCTCTTCATATCCTGTTCCAAAAAATACTGCCACCTTGCTCATGATCTCTGTCTCCTCCGTTATTCCATACTTGTGCCCCATGTCATCTTTGACACAAACGTTCTGTGAAAAGAGGGCACAAGTCTTAGCGCATACCTGCTGTGCATACTTGCACATATGCACACATGCAGACGAGCTGCATGGGCTGCATGGCGCGTGTACGCTCAGCGCAGCAAATGCGCAGAGCTGTTGCCATAGATATTCTTCCATACTTAATAGAATACTGAATAAAACTATTATTTAGCACTTCTACCAATATAAAATATATCATACACAACAATTTTTTAAATAGCAATGCTACTTTTCTATTTTACATCATCATAAAAGTTCTTTAT
>CAYXKS010000086.1:0-10962 GCA_964465725.1 uncultured Bacteroides sp.
CATTCTTTCTGTTCAAACGCAACATCTCATCCCTGAAATAATTCAAGTCTGCCACTGCTTTCCCCACATCATTCTCTGATACAATGTCCCTTTCGTATCTCGCAATATAGAAGGGAATATATGGAAACAGCCTCTTACAGAGAATAAGAGCTTTCCAGTTTCGACATCACATGAAATTCCGCTGTGGCTTCCTCCAGATGGAAAATGCCTAATTTATGCCCTGTGGCTTCATTATAAAAATTCTTCAGACCGGGCGATCTTTCAAAGACTGCTTCTGCCATCGTTTCATTGTCCTCAAATACCGCTTTTCCGTAATAGCGCAGAAACCTTCCGCCCTTACATGCGCAGATTTCTGCATAAGGGTTCTTTTCCAACTGTTTATATACGTCTTTGAATGTCCCTACGCCGAAATAAATTTTTCCATTTTGCAGCATATGAAATCCAATCGGCCGGCATTTAGGTCTGTTATCACTGATAGTCGCCAAATAAAAAGTGGGAACTTCTTTCAAAAAATTTTCTACTGTTTCAATCTTAGCTGTTTCAACCTTATTTTCCATATATTTTCCCTCCTGTTTACATTTATTTTTGTGTATGATAAAATTGTAACAGTCAGGATATTTTTATCAAGTACGCACTTTTTAAATACCTGGTATCTTAAAAGATACCGAAAGGAGTATGTATATGTCACGGAATTTATATGGTGTATGCCCTTATGTTACAGCACAAAAAGTTGTACAGGGAAAATGGTCCATTTTAATCCTGCACTATTTGAGCGAAAAACCTGTCCGTTTTAACACATTGCTAAAAATGCTGCCCTCAATGACACACGCAACGCTTTCCAAACAATTAAAGCAATTAGAGGAATATGGATTGGTCATACGGACAGAGTACCCTCAGATTCCCCCAAAAGTTGAATATTCATTAAGCGACATGGGAAAGGAATTTATACCTACGCTGCAAAATTTTCGTGAATTTGGACAGAAATATATTGACTTCATGAATCAATAGAAATGTGAGGCCGACTGCTTTAATACCGACAGCACATCTGAAACCGTCATTTGCAGGTCATCCGGAATCTCTTTTCTTGCCGGAAGTATTGCAAGGGATACTTCCTCACCCTCTGTTTCTGCAACAAATTGGGGCAGATCGATTTTAAGCGCTTCACAGACCATCTTCTCAAAGAAAAAGTAATTAACAGTATCTGTAGTTCCTATGTGAAAGATTCCATGTAAATTATTGTCCAGAACATATCTTGCATAGCTCCCTATCTGTTTTGTAAGCGTTACATTGATCCTGTAATTTGGGTAAGTATGATACGGCTCTTTATTGCGGCTATACAGCTTCAATTGTTGAACTCTTGGGCAGTCGGCGCTCCATACGGCAGCCAATCGGAAAATAATCAGTTGGTTGTCAAGTATTTTTCCCAACATCATCTCACAATCCCGTTTAAAACTGCCATAATCAGATTCCGGCATCGGCAGATCATATTCTGTCCAGGGCCTGGATAAGTTACCATCAAATACATTAGCTGTGGATATATACAATAAACGTTTCTTCTCCCTGGCCATCCAATCCGCTAATGTTTTATGAAAACTCATTTGTGCCTGATAGTTCCCACGAATAGAAGAAATTACGATATCCGGGTTTTCATGAACTAAAATCTCCACTAATTTATTCGGTTCTTCCGCCATCAGTTGATATCCGTTTTCCGGAGTATGATGTCCTGCTGTCGGTATCATCTGATAGCTATCACCTAAGCCTGATACAATTGATTGCCCTACTAAACTATTACCGCCAAGCAACAAAACTTTTTTTCTCATTTGGGTCCTCCTGATGTTTCGAATTTATCGCTGGCTTAACTATAACACTCCATTTCTAAAAAAGAAATAGTGTCCAGTTATCCCTTTGTTGGTGAGCAATAATTAATTCTGCTGATCACCAGCAGCGTACAGAAAATGCCGGACAATACATGATCGCCCGGCAGTCTGTAATTCTGCACTTTAGTGTATATTTGCTTCTTAGCTGAAACTCACGCCTGCTGTTTCCCAAATAGCTTCATACAGTCCAGTGCCTCTTCCAAAGATAACCCTATCTTCTCCTGGATTCTTTTCAGGATTGCTGCCTCATCCAGTCCGTCTTCCCGTCCCATCTCAATAAGCATCTTTGCCTGTCCCAACTGTATTCCTTGTTGTATTCCCTGCTTCATCCCTTGTTGCATTCCTTGTTGTATTCCCTGTCGCACCAGCTTCTCGGACTCAGTCTCAATGACCGTTCCTCCCATAATATTCACCAGCCTTTCCTCATTCTTATTCCCGTTCGTGATATGCGTAATGATAGTATTTACAAATCCTTTAAGGTCTATCAACTCAACATCAGATAGTTCATTCTTTCTGTTCAAACGCAACATCTCATCCCTGAAATAATTCAAGTCTGCCACTGCTTTCCCCACATCATTCTCTGATACAATGTCCCTTTCGTATCTCGCAATATAGAAGGGAATATATGGAAACAGCCTCTTTTCTACGATATACTCCTTCGTAAACTGCTCCAGGATTACATTCTCGGATTCATACGCTACGCTCTGTCCATTCGGGAAAGTAAAAGTAATTGTCGTCGTTTGCGGAGTCTTATCTGTCCGTTTGATATAAATTACAGAAAATTGTGGCATTGGAATCGTAGCGTTACCGCTATCCCATACTGCGGACTGCCTCGCCGCAATAAAAGCGTATTCTGCAATTCTGATCGCCATAGAACCATCATCATAACTCTGACACTCCAAAAGGTAAATTTCGCTTCCGATCCTGATCAGAAAATCTGATATCTTTTCCTCGATTTCCCTGCTCCCATCTGTTGTTTCGCTCTCAGTCAAATAACCTTCCGATGGTAATACATCGACTTTTACATCCAACGGGTAATCTTTCTTAAAAATGTCATTGATCACCGGGATAAACAACCTTTTGTGTTTGCTTTTCATGGTTTTGAACACATTGTCATAATCATGAGTCTTCTTTTGCATTTGCGTTCCTTTCCGCAAATTCTCTCCGACTTCATTATATCGTTATCCTCCATGACTGACAACTAAAAAAACAAAACCAGAACAATCAAAAAAGGCCAGCAATACCAGTCTCATTCGACTCTTTCTATAATCAAGCTGTAACGCTTTATAAAATTAGGTACGCTATAAGGGTAGCTGCTGCTGCCCCTTATAGCCCAAGTCCTGTCAAATCATATGGATTAAGCTGCATCTTTTCACATAATTTCTGGACACTTTTTTTGACCGGGTATACAGTCCATTTTCCATCTGCTTTTCCTGCCTTGATTTTTATGAGTGTCTGCACTAAATCCTTGTAAGATATGTTTCTAGACTCTCCTATGGAGGCAATCTCTTCAATAACATTCACTCCAATAATACTGGACAGATGGTTCAGGAACAGCCATGCCTCTTCCGTATAATTATTTCTCATATAAGATGCTTCATAAGACATCGTATCCCCATATGTCTTGAAAAACTGCTCGATTGCCTGTCTTTGCTTATAGATGCTGTATACCTGGAATGCATTTAGCTCCGTCCGGTTTGTCTTTAATGTGATGGTTCCCATCTCCTCTTTGTCCGCATAGGCTTCCTTGACTGTGAGGGGCTCTAATGCCTCAAGCTCTTCGTCTGTAAGGCGCCCCTTTCCTTTATTGCGGCGTTTGAGCTCCTGCTCTTTCTTCCGCTTTATTGTGGCGTTCTGCTTTTCTGTCCGCTTCGTTACATCTGCTATCTCCTGGGACAGCAGGTCCGTGTCAAGGAACAGGTGGATATGGAAACCTTCTTCCGGAAGTGTCAGGCTGTGGATGCCCCTCCCATTGAAACTGAAGGCCTCCTCATACCCAAAAGGCGATGCTGGAACATGTCCTTTTACAAAACGGTTCCCCCGTTTGAGAGGGATCACATATCGATCAACACAACAAATCTTTTCTGAACTCATACATATTTGCCTGTTTTACTCATTCATTTTCGGACATAGAAAAGTACAATGTTTACATCAAACGCAAAGGAGGACTTCAAATGTCTGCATTATTGGAAGCAAAAGATGTAACAAAAATTTATGCCAGGGCACAGCGCCCAAGCCTTAACAAAGTGTCATTCAGCGTGTCGAAAAGTGAATTTATCGCCATCATGGGCGCTTCCGGATCCGGAAAGACTACACTGCTTAATGTCCTTTCCACCATTGATACACCCACAAGCGGCAGTATCACAATAGACGGCATCAACATTAAGAACCTGACCGATTCAGGAGCGGCGGATTTCCGCAGGGATAAGCTGGGATTTATTTTTCAGGAATATCTCCTGCTTGACAGCCTTACCATTTTTGAAAATATTGCCGTCCCACTTACTTTGCAGAAACTCCCGCCCTCAAAAATAGAGGACATGGTGCGGAGGCTGGCAGAATCGTTCGGTATCGGACAGCAGCTGAACAAATACCCAAACGAGCTTTCGGGCGGACAGAGACAGAGAGCCTCGGCTTTAAGAGCCATTGTAAAGCGTCCAAGCATTCTATTTGCCGACGAGCCGACAGGGGCTCTGGACTCCAGTTCCGCAACAGATTTATTAAATACCCTGAAAGAATCAAATGAAGAACTCCACACCACTATCCTGATGGTCACGCATGATGCCTATGCCGCAAGTTTCGCCGACCGTATTCTGATCTTTAAAGACGGGCACATTATTCAGGAATTGTTCAAACAGGATGATGACAGGCGTATATTCTATGATTCCATTGCACGGGAAGTGGCAAAATTGGATACCGAAAGATAGTAGGAGGAGGGAAACAATATGCACAATTTATCTATGGCACTTAAAAACCTGAAAAAAAATTTTTCGTTTTACGCCCTTTATCTGCTGTCTGTCTCATTTGTGATCACTATCTTTTTCACATTCACTTCTTTCTCGATGAATAAAGTCATGCTTGAAAAAATATCCAATGACGGGCGGATCGAAACGATGTGTAACACAATTTCTGCATTCCTCATGGCTTTTGTTGTCTTCTATATGTCATATTCAAACCGTTTCTTTCTGCGCCGCCGCACGAAGGAGCTCGGTATTTACGCCTTATTGGGATACAGAAAATCCACAATCCTCTCCCTGCTCACAACAGAGAACCTGCTCACCTGTTCCGGTGCCTTTATCGTTGGGATATTCCTGGGCAGCTTTTTCCATAAGGGGATTGTCTTTGGCATCACAAAATTGCTGGATCTGACGGTCAATCATTCGGAAATACCCTTTTTCAACCCGGAGGCCGTCATGAAAACAGCCGGCTTTATTTTGGTTGTTGTCATAGTATTAGCCCTGTCCAACAGCAGATTCCTTTTCAGGGCATCCCTCATGGATCTGGTGCGGTATGAAAAGAGTGCGGAGAAAAAGATGAACTTTCATGTGGTTCCGTCTGTCATTGGCTTTCTGGCCATTATTTCAGGATACTGTCTTGCACTCGATATATTGAGGGGTGCGGAATCCTTATGGCTTACAGTCGGATTTTATACGGTTGGCCTGCTGACATTCGCACTCATACTTGCAGGAACCGTGCTTTTTATCGCATCTTCTCTTCCCTTTGCGGTACAGACAGGGAAGAAAAACAAACGAAAATTTTACACAGAGACAAAGATCATCACTGCACCTGGATTTATATACCGCATCCATTCAAACTCCCGGACGCTGATCATGCTCACTTTATTGTCAGCCGCGACATTGACGGTTTCAAGCGTTATGGCTTTGTCTCTATACTATCCGATAGCCGCGGTATCCCGCATGGCGCCGTCGGAAATAGAATGCAGGATTGATAACGAAAGTCAGATAACTGCAATCAAACAGATAATAAGCAAATATTCATCCGATGCGGATGTTAAATTCCTGCAGACCGATATTTATAAGGTCACTTCCACTGCCGGGCAGCTCCCTGTGGAGTACAGCATCGGAACTTCCAAGGGGGATTCGGATAATGAGAAAATCCTGCGGGACCCAGGGTTTGAATGCATCCCGTATTCATCCTATAAAGCCCTTCTGGAAGCGCAAGGGCGGACAAAAGCGCTGGGACAGCTTACCGCATTAGATAATAATGAGTGTATTCTAGTAAAGTACCAGCCGGATTCTGCCAATGATGAAACAGGCAGTATTTATCCATTACTCATAGGAAATGAAGAAATACCGGTCACAGTAACCGCTGCTACACTGGATAATCCCATTTCATTTGCAAACAGCGTCGGCACTTTGATCGTGGGTGACGATCTATATCGTATGATAACAGAACATGCCGATCCGGCAGCGCAAATCCTCAGCATAAATGGAAAATCCATTGAGGATAACGAAGCCCTGTTCCAGGCTCTGTCAGAATATCTGTCGAAAAGCCCCTACCTGCAGGGAAACTCGCACAGGGTACACGAGATATTTTCCCTGAGCAGTTCCACATTCCTGTTGATCGGTTTTCTTGTGATATTGTTCTTTATAGCAACCGGAAGCATCCTTTACTTCAATAATGTTTCCGCCATAACCGACTCGAAACCGGATTATGATATTCTCCGGAAAATGGGGTATACGGACAGGAAGATTAAAAAGATCATCCAAAAGCAGACGGCAGCTTTTTTCATCATCCCGTTTTCATTCGGGCTGACAGACTGCATCTTTGCCACGCTGGTATACAAAACCGCCCTCATGCAAAATATCCTGAAAAACAGCCTTGTGCTGTACACACCCACCATAGCCGCCATTATGCTGACATTTGTTATTTATCTGGTCTATTACCTTATGACAGTCCACACCTGCTGTAAAACTGTGCTGGCAAAATAACGGCTGTATGAAACCGCCGCTCTTTCGTGCCCGGCGGTTTCATACATGCACTTCATGTCTTTCCAGACATAAACGTTATGTGAAATAAATTAAAAATAATACATAGATTCTTGTTTGTATGCCAGCAAATAAATGGTATAATTAACCGCGAAAAAGGAGACAGAATATGAAGCATATACTATTAAATCTTCTGTTTTTAACAAATTCCATTTTCCTTATCCTGTACATGGTACTGTCCATAAATAAGAATACAATAACAGACGCCACAGGATACGTGTCCTTGTTCCTGTCCTCTTTGATGCTCATAGACATTACTTATATCAGTTCATGCAATGTCAGGGAAAATAAGGTCATCTCCCTGTTTTGCGGCCTGCTGGCGCTCCATAGTTGGTATATCCTCCTGTCTGCGCAGGGCAATGCACCGACGAGCATAATCTTTTATGCTCTAAGCCCGATCATATGGTATGTCTCCATAAATTTCATACTCATGTTTCTGTTTCAGGGCGGTGGATATCAATTCAAAAAAGCAGTAAACATATGCCTGACCGGAACCTGCATCTTCTCCCTTATTGGCCTGTTGGTATCTGATAAGATATTTTCCCTGTCCTACGGCATACAGTTTCTGACAGGCTGGTTTTGTTTCATTTTCATTGTTGTCTTCCACAGGAAAAGGACTGCCTTTGTTCTTAAAACGGAATGGAAATGTATCCTTTTCTCCCTTGTAACAGTAATCATTTTATTCCTTGCATATTACTTCTCTACAAAGGGAGTCAGCGGACATCTTTCTAATTTTGGGATATACCTTCCTGCCCTGCTGTTCTCTATGAGCATACACGGCATTATACGAAAAGAGCATAGCAGTGTCCCTCTGTCAACCATATTTAACAGAGGCCAGTCAGCATTGATCCTGCTTCCTGGAACAGTTGCCTGTGGTCTGTCCGCACAGGCTTCAGACACTCCTCTTCCAATGTTTATCCTTATGTTGGATACCATGTCTGTCCTTGTATATGCCTGCAATATTGTATTGGGTTTTAATTTAAAGCACGGGAAAAGCGCGATAGCCAGGGAAAGCAAATACCACGCTGCATTAAAACAGCTACAGCAGGAAGAACAGCTAAACCTCGAATTTGCTGATTTCCTTCATGACGATATTCTACAAGATCTGCTTTCCATAAAGAACCTGATGAACAAGGCGGACCAGCCTGGTGTCCAGAAAGTCATAGTGGGAACCCTTGATCACATGAACACCTATATCCGTGAGCGGATGCAGGATTACCGCCCTGCAATGCTCCCTAAGCTTACCGTCAAAGAGAATTACCAAAACCTGCTTGAATATCTGTCACAGTCTTTTCCGCACCGCAATATCCGTATTGCTTTTGACTGCCCGGACGCCCTGTTTTTAGCTGCGCCTTACGATATCTTTGTGTACCGTCTCTTAAAAGAGCTTGTCACGAATGTTTACAAACACTCGGCAGGAGAAAGAGCATGGGTAACACTGAGGCAGGATAATGGGATCATAGTGCTGTGCATAAAGGATAATGGAACCGCCGATGCGGACGCCCTCTTATCCGCCGATCCGTCAAAGCACAGAGGGCTAGCGCTGATCACTGACCGTGTAGGTAATATGGATGGTTCCGTAAAGATAACCGACAACTTCCCCCACGGGGTCTGCATACAGATCACTCTGCCGATGAAAGGAGATGTTTCCTATCAATATTTTATTAGTTGATGACCACGCCTTATTTTCAAAAAGTCTGGAGATTGCCCTGTCAGATTATCCGGAGATTACGTCATTTAAAAGCGTCAATGACATTTCCCTGTTGGACAGTTTTCTGGAAACCCACAAACCTGATATCCTGCTCATGGATATCAACTTAAAGAATATAACATCCGAAGACGGACTGGAATTGGCCAGACAGCTATTACGCCAGTACCCGGAACAGAAGATTGTGATCCTGTCCGGGTATGACCTGCCAATATACCGCAGGGAAGCAGAAAAAATCGGGACAAAGGGATTTATCAATAAAAATACGGAGCCGGAAAAACTGGTATCCTTCCTCTCCCAAATATCACAGGGCGCAGTTATTTTTAACAGGGACATTCCGTTTTTAGAGGAATTGACCGACTGTGAAAAACAAATCCTGCGTCTTATTGCCGATGGCATGAAACGGAAGGAGATTGCAGCGGCGCTCTATATCAGCGAGCGTACTTTATCGAACCATTTGCAGCATATATTTGAAAAACTTGGTGTCACCTCATCTGTTGAAGCCATAACAAAGGCAATTCAAATGGGGTATATCCCTCCCATTTGTTGAAACAGAAACACACCGCCAATGTGGGATATCCTGAGCATTCCTGACAGATTCCCGATTATTTAAGCAGACTGCTGCATGGATTTCCATCCAAATTATTTCGTCGGATTAGCGCAGAAGTGCCATACTTCCTGTCAATTTGTTGACCTTCTTTTTTACGCCGCATATGGCAATCCCACAATAATTCAGTGACCTTTCTGAAACATCCTTCATCTTTTCTATGAATTCATCATAAGTCTTGCATCCCTGTGCCAGATCAGAGAAATCAACCACCGTCAAATCCGAAAACTCCGGCTCATACAACTTCTCACGGATAGTCTTGATTACATCCACATTACCCTTTAAGATTGGTACTGGAAATTCAATAATCCCCAAATGCTCGTTACCTGTCTTGTCATACACATCTGCACCCACAACCTCCGGCATCTGCTTCCCCAACGTGATACCCATAATCGCCGCCGTGTTCGCTATGACGCCAAGCGGCAGGTCCTCATCAATCACCATGACACATTTCTCATTCTGTAAGTCCATTTTCTAATCCTCCTGTTCTTTGGAGGATTTCTCCTCCTTTTGATAACAGCGGTAAAGATAGGCTCTGCAAAAGCCTGCTCGCTCATATTGTTCCGGTAGTTCTTCCTTTCCCAGAATATCTGCCCATATCCTCTGTCATGCTCATTCACTATCATCCCTCCCCTTCCTATTATGTTCAGAAAGGAAAAGCCCCGCGACTGCTAGAACCGTCCCCATAACGGAGACCCATGTCACCGGCTCCTTCAGTATTAACACTGAAGTCACCACCGTTATGACAGGAACCATGTAAATATAAACACTGGTCTTAACCGCCCCAAGCGCCTTTACTGCAAGATTCCATGTAACGAAACAGAGTGCAGATGCCCCCAACCCAAGATACAGGGCGTTGAGCAAATACGTCATGTCAGCAAAGCGTTCCAGCCTCATTTCAAAGTCAAAAAGGAATAATGCCGGAATCATAAACAGTATGCCGTAAAAGAATGTCCTCCGTGTGGTGAGTATGACCGGATACCCAAAGCTGCTGATTTTCCTCGTCAGTATGGAATAACATGCCCACACAAACGCCGCAAGGACTGCCAGTACATCTCCTGCTGGATTCAGCTCCATTCTGGAACCGTTAAAGCTGATCAGCAGGGCGCCTGCCATTGCCACCACAAAACCAATGAAAAAATTTGCCCGCAGCTTCCCTTCCGATTTCAGGAACAAGCGTGACAGCAGCGCCGTAAAAAACGGTGCAACCGAAATGATGACTCCCACATTGGATGCCATCGTATATGTAAGCGCAATATTCTCCAGCAGGTAATATAAACATATCCCGCACAGTCCCGCCAGCACAAAAGTCATTTCCTGTTTACGGTTCACTCCTTTCATACGGTGCGGGCAGACTAAAAGCAACGCCGCAAAGCCCATGACAAAGCGAAAGAATAATATCTCCACTGGCTTAAAATCTGAAAGAAGGACTTTGGTGGATATGAATGTCGTCCCCCATATGATGATCGTAAACAGCGCCGCCAGATGCCCTGCCGATTCCCTATTCCCCATTCGATACCTCTCCCCTTTCTTCAGCCTGCGAATTTGGGCTGTAAGCACAAATTTTGCGTAAATCGAACAAGTTCGATTGAAAAATCTTTGATTTTTCAATCTGACCACCATCCCCGTCTTTATCCGAGAATATTTCACGGTAAGTCCCCGGTGTAAGTCCTATGAACTGATTAAAATAATTTGTAAAATGGCTCTGATCTGAAAATCCTGTCCTTATTGCCGCCTCCACGGGCGGCACCCCTTCCGATAACA
>CAYXKS010000087.1:0-1803 GCA_964465725.1 uncultured Bacteroides sp.
GAACTGTTACAGATACATAAATATAATATATAAGAATGACTTTGATTATTTTTGTATATAACCTATAATAGATATATGACTAAAATGGAAAAGAAAGGGGGAAGCAGATATGGCAAGAAGTGTTGGAATTGGGCATGAAGATTTTGCAGTTGTCAGGGAATCCAATAATTTTTATGTAGATAAAACAAATTTTATCCGGGAATGGTGGGAGTCTAACGACAGGGTGACGCTGATTACCCGTCCCAGGAGATTTGGGAAAACGCTTAATATGAGTATGCTGGAGATTTTTTTCTCAGTGAACTATGCCGGGCGAAGCGACCTCTTCGAAGGCCTTTCTGTTTGGGAGGATGAGCAATACCGTAACCTGCAGGGGAGTTATCCGGTCATTTTCCTGAGTTTTGCCAATGTAAAGGAAACTTCCTATAAGGATGCCAAAAAGAAGATCTGCTATATCATAGAGAAGCTGTATAACAGATGTGGGTTTTTGATGGAAGGAACAATCTTAAATGAGAAAGAGAAACAGTTTGTCAGGAATGTGTGTGCCGATATGGAAGAATATGTGGCCACATCCTCCCTGGGGACGCTGTCAGAGTATCTGAGCCGTTATTATGGGAAAAAGGTGCTCATACTTCTGGATGAATATGATACACCAATGCAGGAGGCCTGGATGAATGGTTACTGGGATGAAATGGTTTCTTTTATCAGGAACTTGTTTAATTCTACTTTTAAGACTAACCCTTATTTGGAAAAAGCTGTTATGACAGGGATTACAAGGGTTAGCAGGGAGTCTGTATTTTCCGATTTGAACAATCTGGAAGTAATAACAACCACATCCGATAAGTACGCAGACAGCTTTGGTTTCACAGAAGAAGAGGTTTTTGCGGCGTTGGATGAGTTTGGGTTATCTGAACAAAAACAACAGGTAAAAGATTGGTATGACGGGTTTACCTTTGGTAGTAGAGAGGATATTTACAATCCATGGTCAGTTATAAATTTCCTTGGTAAGAGGAAAACAGGCGCCTATTGGGTAAACACCAGCTCCAACAGCCTTATAGGAAAACTGTTACAGGAGGGAAGCAGGGATGTCAAAGAAGCCTTTGAAACCCTCCTGCAGGGAGGAAGCATCATTGTAGAGATAGACGAGCAGATCGTATATAGTATGCTGGGGGAGGACGAACAGGCACTTTGGAATTTGCTCCTTGCCAGTGGTTATTTGAAGGTAAAAACAAGCGGGGGCCATACTTCGGAATTTGGGGAATGGAAGCAGGAGTATGAACTGGAACTGACGAATTTCGAGGTGAAGGCCATGTTCCGGAGGATGGTTCGGAGATGGTTTGGCAAAGCAGATTACGGATACAATGATTTCATCAAGGCCCTATTGGCGGATGACATCAAAGCCATGAATATTTATATGAATAAGGTTGCCATGAACACTTTCAGCTATTTTGATACAGGTAAGAATCCTTCGAAAGAGGAGCCGGAGCGCTTTTACCATGGATTCGTGCTTGGACTGATGGTGGAACTTGCCGACAGGTATCTGATCACATCAAACCGGGAGAGCGGCTTTGGGAGGTATGACCTAGTATTGGAGCCGAGAAAGCAGAGGAACGGCACGATCATAGATGTCATCACAAATGATGCCATTATTATAGAGTTTAAGGTACAGGAAGCAGAAGAAAAGGATCTTTCAGATACTGTACAGGATGCGCTCCGCCAGATCAGGGCAAGAAAATACGAAACGGCTCTTGTGGCAAAGGGGATCCCCAGGGAACGTATACGAATGTATGGGTTTGCTTTCTGCGG
>CAYXKS010000087.1:1903-8894 GCA_964465725.1 uncultured Bacteroides sp.
CCAAACGACATACTCCTTGCGATCATCGTGCTGTTTTCGGCCCATTCTTCGTGAACCATAGCGAACTTATGGTCATAATCCACTGTTACAGGATGCTTTCTTCTGAATGTATGATTGCCAACACTCTGGAAGAAAGAAGCAATGCAGGCCAGCATATGTGTGATTTGCGTCCCCTCAGGAAGCTCCTGGGGAAGTTTGCTGTCCTTGTAGATGGTCTTGCGCAAGAGCACCACGATTGTGTCCACAAAGCTGTCCAGAATACGGCATATCACACCGAATACAAAGGGCAGCGCCTGCAGAAGCAACGGGCGGTAAACCGTGTTTTCCAGGTCGAGATATTTGTTCCAGCGGTTTATATATTGCTTAGTGGATGGGACTTCCACAGGGCGCGTCATCCACAGTCTTACCACAACAAGATAGATTACAGCCCCGATCGCCAGGGATATTGCCGCGCCTTTCAGGTTGTTGGCAGAGAAGTACGAAACCATCAGTTCTGTCTCTTCCACGTTCATGAATCCCTGTCCGATTCCGGCGAGTTTGTCCATCACAATATGGGGAAAGAAGCCCATGAGCGGAAGCAGTGTGGAGCTGATTGTCAATGCAGCGGCGCTGACCTTATTCATGTATTTTCCCTTTAAGGCGTCATAATTTTGCTGGATTTTTTCATCAGCATTTTTTTCTATAAAAAGAGCGACATACAGCTTAGTCATATAAGCAACCGTCAGTCCTCCGCTGATCAGGAATATCCATTCGATTCCACCAAGTGTACCGGCGTTAAGCAAACCGGATGCGCTTCCTTCCCGAATCAGTTCGGTGTATTCCACAATGCTCTCGTGAATTAAAGTCTTGCTGATATATCCGTTCCAGAGCGGCACGCCGCCGATACCGAGGGCGCCCATCAGGAAGATATAATTAAGCAGCGGTTTTTTCCGGCCAAAACCGCGTATATCATTTAAGTCCAGTTTATGGACATTCATGTACACTACGCCTGCGGCCATAAAGAGGGCCAGCTTGATCAGAGAATGGTTAATCATATGGAGGAGGCTGCCGCGCACCGCCATCAGGTTTTCGGCGCCGAGAAGACCTGACATTCCCACGCCGACCAGAATGAAACCGATCTGGGAGACGGAGGAGCAGGCGAGAGTTCTTTTTAAATCAATGGAGAACAGTGCGAGCACAGCGCCGACCACCATGGTGCAGACGCCGAGAAGCAGGATCAGTGTCCCCCAGGTCGTGCTTCCGAGGAAAAGGTAAGCAGTCAGAATCAGGATGCCGTACATGCCCGCCTTGGTCAGGATACCGGACAGCAGGGCAGAAGCGGGAGCCGGCGCTACAGGATGGGCCTTGGGAAGCCAAATATGGAGCGGGAAAGCGCCTGCCTTGGCCCCGAAGCCGAACAGAAGGCAGAGTCCGGCAATCCATAGCTGCGTGTTGGCAGAACTTTGCGAACTGATAAGTCCATAGGAAGCAGAGGCGCCGATCAGCTCATCGAAGAACAGGGTTCCGGTCACATGATAAAGCAGGAAGATTCCCATCAGCATTACCAGGCCGCCGATAACTGCCACGGCAAGGTAGGTGGCGGAAGCGCGCAGAGCCTCCTTTTTCTCATCATGCGCTACCCACACATAGGAGGTGAAAGACATGACTTCGAAGAAAATAAACATGGTGTAAAAATCCGCCGAGAGGAAGACACCCTCCGTCGCGCCCAGAGTAAGCAGCAAAAACAGGTAGTATCTGTTGCGGTTATGGTAATGACTTAAATATTCTTTGGAAAAAAGGGTGCTCATAAACCACATAAACGCTGCAATCATGCCGTACATGGCGCGAAAGCCGTCCAGCGTGAAATGAAGCCCCATACCGCAGATATACGGAATTGTGGCGAGCCCGCCGGTTGTATCCTGCACCTGAGTGCGGAGAAACAGATAAAGGAAGATTCCGAAAGCGACACCGGTCACAACATCAGCGAAACGGCTGCGCATGTCTTTCCCGAAACGTCCGATGACATAGCAAAGAATTGCCGCGGCCATCGGGCCAAATATTGTGGAATAGATTAAAATCTCTGTTGATGTATTCATGATATAATACCTTTCTGAATAGTTAAAATGTGTACAGTCCGGCGGCCACATCGTTAAAGAAATCGGTCAGCGGCTGGGAATGCAGTCCGAATGCGATGATAAAGAATGTAAACACAAACAACGGCAGCAGCATTTTCCAGTTGGGATCTCTGACATCCTTCAACTTACCATAGTCGAAATCTTTGCCCGGGAAAAAGGCGCGCACCACGATCGTCAGCATATAAATTGCCGTGAGCAGCGCAGAGATCAGCAGGCATGCAATGCCGAAATATGCCACCGGGTTGCCGCTCTCCACGGCGGCCGAAGCAAGGTTCCACTTGCTGATGAAGCCTGCCAGTCCGGGTACACCCATCAGGGCAAGTGCGGAAACGGTGAAGATTCCGAATACACAGGGCATTTTATATCCCATACCGTCCAGCTCATGAACGTACTGTTTATCCGTCTGGTGTATGATGGCTCCCGCACAGAAGAAGGAAGAGATCTTGATCACCGCATGAAAAATCAAATGTGTCAGCGCACCCACCATACCGAGAGGCGTCATGATCGTGACGCCGAACAGGATATAGGAAAGATTGCTGATGGTTGAGTAAGCCAGCCTTCTTTTCAGATGCGTCTCCTTCACGGCACGGCTGCAGCCATACACAATCGTGAACATGACGATCAGCATTACGGTGGTCTGTGCCCAGGTACCTTTCAGGAAATCCACACCGAAGCTGTAATAGGTCAGACGGATGATAGCAAAGGCGCCGGACTTAACGACGGCGACGGCATGGAGCAGCGCCGTGACCGGCGTGGGAGCCACACCGGCATCGGGCAGCCAGGAGTTAAAGGGACAGACGGCAGCCTTGACGCCGAAACCCATGAAAGCCATTACATAGATAAATAGTAATACATTGGTACGGTCTCCGATTTTTGTAAGGTCGAGAACACCTCCCAGGATAAAATCGGTCGTGGTTCCGTAGATAATAATCATAATCAGACCGATAAATGCAAACGCCGCGCCTCCCAGCGAGTAATACAGGTATTTTCTGCTGGCGAGAATGGCTTCTCTGGTCAGGGTATGCATGACGAGAGGTACAGTGACCAGTGTCAGAAGTTCATAGAAGAAATACATGGTCAACAGGTTGGCCGCCAGCGAAATTCCCAGGGTAATGCCATAGGTCATGGTGTAGAAGAGAAAAAAGATCTTTTCATGCTCTTCTTTCGTCATATATTCGAAGGCATATAAGGTGGCAAAGGGCCACAGGGAGGAGACCAGTCCCGCGAACACCATACCCATGCCATCCACTTTGAAACTGATGGAGAGGTCGCCGGTAAAGTGTGCGAGCAGGAAAGTGCTGTCCGAGTGGTGCAGCAGCAGGTACCATACCAGTATGCTGTTCAAGATGACGGCACATTCCAGAAAGATCTCCATATGGGATCGTTTCTTAAAATGCAGGAGCGGTACGAAGATCCCTGCTATTATAGGAATTAAAATCACTAATATAATCATATCGTCACAACCTCCATGATCCAGTCAACAATCACACCCGGAAACAATCCGATCAATACCGATAAGATTGTCATAATCAGTATTGGCACCGTCATCCACAAAGACGGTTCCCGTTTCCTGAGATGTGTGTAATCATAGTCTGCACCGGGCAGAAATCCCTGAACCGTGAGCGGGAGCAGATAGCCTGCAGTCAGAAGCGCGCTGACAAGCAGAATGACAGGGCCAAGCCAGCAAAATACCGGAATGCTGCTGTTTAAACTTCCGATGGCCAGATACCATTTGCTGATGAAGCCTCCTGTGGGCGGGATACCGATCAGCCCCAGAGAGACGATCGTATAACACCATATGGTGAGCGGCATTTCCTTGCCGATTCCGCGAAGCTCATCAACGCGTGTTTTACCGGTGGTGTAGATGATGGCTCCGGCGACAAGAAACAGGGTCGCCTTGATGAAACCATGTGCCAGTACATGAAGCAATCCGCCGGTGACGGAGGAGGTAGTCATCATGGCCAGTCCGAACAGGATGTAGGAGAGCTGGCTCACGGTAGAGTAGGCCAGACGTTTCTTCAATACAGGCTCTCTGTAAGCCAGCATGGAACCCATGAACACGGTGATCAGCGTCAGGATGAGCCATGCGGTCTGTACCCAGGTGCCTCGCAGGAAAGACGTGCCGTAGATATAGTATACGGTACGTACGATTGCCAGCACACCGCCCTTGACGATGACCGCCGAGAGCACGGCGGAAGCCGGAGCCGGAGCGACGGGATGGGCTGTGGGCAGCCATGCATGCATCGGAAACATACCGGCCTTGACGCCGAATCCGAGCAACATGACGAAAGCTGCGATCAACAGGATTCCGGTCTGGCTGCCAGCGGACGCATTCAGCACACCGCCTGCGGTAAATGTCAAAGTATCGCTGTTTTTCCAGATAAAATAAATGCCAAACAAAGCCATGTAAGCGCCGCACAGGGAATAGAACAGATATTTCAGCCCTGCCATAATGGATTCGTGGCTGCCATTGTGAAGCACAAGTGGCATGGAAGTAAGGGTCAGCATCTCGAAAAACAGATAAAACGTGATCAAGTTACCCGCGAAACAGAGCGCATTGAGCACGCCGAATACGATCAGGTAAAATCCATAATACCGTTTTTCCTTTGTCTCATGCTTCATATATTCGAAAGAAAAGAATCCGGCGCAAACATAGACGATCAGGGTCATTACAGAGAAGAGTACGCCCATCTCATCAATACGGAAGCAGATCGGAAGAGCTTTCGTCAGGTAAAAGAGTATAAAAGATTCATCTCTGGCAGCTATGATCGCGGCAATAACCAGTATGCCGGTCAGAAGATAAGCAGTCCCCGTGGCCAGGAGAAGGTGATTTCGGGCCTGCTTATTGCTTTCGGCAGCACCTCTGTCTTCCAGATTACTTGAATAACAGGTATCAGAAATAGTTTTACCGGTTTCTTTGTCAGATGAAACAATCAGAAATCCGACACCGACAACAATCGGAAAAAATATGGATAAAAGAATGAGATACATATCATCACCCCCTTACGCGAACATGGCCAGCCCCTGCTGTATCATATCGACAACAGGCTGTGAGCTGATACCCAGTATCACGTTCAGTACAATAAAGGCTACCAGAGTTATGGCATAAACACGCATATTTTTAAAAGTTATGCTCGGGTAATCACTGTCACCTACCGGTGTGTAGATACGGATTACCGTTTTCATAAAGTAAATCGCATTCAGAATTGTGCTGATGCCCAGAATAATCAGGGCGGGCAGCATCTTGGTATGATTCTGGACGGCCGCCTGGGCGAACAGCAGTTTGCTGATAAAGCCTGAGAACAGCGGGACGCCGACCATGGAAAGCGAACCGACCGTAAAAGTCACACCGGCCCATTTATTGCGGTATCCGGCGCCGGTCAGTTCGATAAACTTGCGGCTTCCGCCGGACACATCGGTAAGTCCGATAGCGGCGATAAACAGCAGAGACTTCGTGGCGGCATGAGACAGGATATGGAAAACGCTGGCGATCATGCCGACCTGCGTTCCCATGCCGAGTCCCATATAAATATAGCCGATCTGCGCCACCGAGGAATAGGCTATCATCCTGCGGATATCGTTTTCCTTGATTGCGCTTAAGGAGCCGAAAACCATACCCATGAGGCCGAAGACGAACAGCGCGTCAACAATCCTGGTCCCCCGGTAGATATCGAAACCGATCACACGATAGATAATTTTGATCAGCAGGAAAATATATCCTTTTGACACCAGGCTGGAAAGAATGGCGGCGGAGGATACGGTGGAATATCCGTAAGCGTCCGGCAGCCAGGCGTGGAAGGGAAACAGAGCGCTCTTGATGCAGATACCTACCGACATCAGCACGATCGCCACAATCAGGGGAATTTCATATTCTCCGCTTGCCGCGAGCTGCGCCACGGATTCTTTCATATTGCTCATCAGAAGATGGCCCGTCAGGTCATACATCATACAAAGGCCGAGGAGCAGCAGGCCGGAGCCTAACAGACTCATAATCATGTATCTGACAGCGGCCTCGATGGTACGTCCGTTCTGACGGATCATAATCAGTCCGCAGGCGGAGATCGTGTTGATTTCCACAAACACGTAAGCCGTGAACATATCATTGGTGTAAACGAGCGCCAGCAGAGAACTCAACAGTAAGTCCGTCAGGACATAATAGAGATAAGTCTTGCCTGCTTCCACCTCCTGCAGCAATTTATGTCTCCCGCCGAGAAGCGACAGGAGCATGATTATGCAGAAAAAAAGAGCCGTCAACGCTTCTAGCACTCCGGCGCGGATCTCGTTGCCCCAGGGAGCGGGGAATTTGCCCATCACATAGACAAAAGCCTCTCCGGTGCCAAGGGTGTATAACAGGGTTGCGCCACTTAAGAACGTGACAATCACAAGAAGAATTGTGTTGACCCGCAGGGCAGCCTTATCGCGAAGGCCGGAACTGATGATGCCTGCAAAAAGGCACAGGATAATGGAAAAACACGGAAAGTTCTGCACCAGATCCATTCTACAACCCCTCCTTTTTCAACTGCCTGGATATTTCGTCCAGATCCAGAGTATGATAGCGCTTGTAAAGCCGGATCGTGAGAGCCAGCATCAAAGCCGACACGGAGACGGATACCACGATACCCGTCAGCACCAGGCCGCTGGGAATCGGGTTGATGTAAGCTTCCATATCCTGTACGCCATCGACCACAATAGGAGCGACCCGCCCGGCAATATAACCTTTTTCCGCGAGGAAAAGATAGACTGCCGTGTCCATAATATTCAGTCCGATAATCTTTTTGATCAGGTTTGACTGCAGCAGCAGATTGCCGAAACCGATTCCGAAAAGAATCATGGCAACCGCTTCACCGTAGTTTGTGAATAAATTTGCACCCATTTTA
>CAYXKS010000087.1:8994-10946 GCA_964465725.1 uncultured Bacteroides sp.
AGTCCTCCCCTTCTGAATAGCGCATAGAAAGCGTACATGGTGCAGGCAACTTCCAGCCCGACACAGAAATTGATGGGCAGAATAATGCCGCTGCTCAATATATGCCCGGGAATGCCGAGTGGAATATGATTCTCGATTCCGTTGGCTCCGGTTACATAGAAATAGGTGCCGATCAGGCCATACATGCACAGGGCGGTAATTTTTGCGATCTTATAGATATGCTCATCGAAAAACCGCTGTGTTTTCTGGAAGCCGTAGGAGCTGGTATACAGAATCAGTCCGGCGCCGATAATTGCACCGCCGGAGAAGCCGCCTCCCGGAGAAAGATGGCCGTTTAATATGATATAAATGCCGAATATAAAGATGATCGGGCAGAGCACGAAGGCGATTCCCTGTAAAATAGCATCGTTCATAGGCTCAAAACGGCGGTCACTGCGGGCTTCCTGCTTCTTGAGAACCGCATCGTCCAACATCAGCAGGACCATGACACAGCAGGTAGCGATAAACAGTACATTGGTTTCCCCGAAGGTATCGAAGGCTCTGTAGGTCAGGATCATGCCGGATACAATGTTGAGCGCGCCGGTTTCCTGCAGCCCCTCCTCGATATACCGCCGGGATACGGTGTTGTTGACCGGGTTGTCGGGATTGCCGCTGGGCGGCAGGTAAGACACCGTCACCAAAAGGACGCCTACCAGGGCAATGCAGAATATGACCGCCATGGTAACATAGGTTTTGTGGAATATACGTGCGAGTGTATTGGATGCAGGGTCGTAAACTTTGTCGCGGCGCATCTGCGCCTCGCGCATACGCTCAATGATGGTTTCCTCAGGAAGAACCTTTTCCTCCTGCGCCTTCATTTCTACTTCCCCGACGTAAGGGTCTTTACTTCCAGACAGCCAGCGGAAAAAGCGGCAGGCCATTGTTTTTTCGTATTCTTCAGTCGGTTTCAGTCTACTCACTTGGTTTCTCCTCCTTCGTCTTATCATTGTCGATCCGGATCGCATGAATTTTCTTCAGGGTTGCAAAGAACAGGATACTGGTTACACCTGCGCCGACGGCAGCTTCAGTGATAGCCAGATCAGGAGATTCCAGGCATACCCAGAGAATGGACATAATCAGGCTGTAGGACATATAAATCAGGATAGAGTTCAGCAGATTTTTGGAAAAGCTTACTGAGATTGCGCATATTACAAGGAACCCTAAAAGTATATATTGAAAAACGGTCATAAATCCTGGCCTCCTTTTTCATCCAATTCCCTTTCCAACGTTTCCAGTTCCGGATATACAGTGCAGTGTTCCTCAAGATTTTCGTTGGTTGCCACCTCAAGCCTTGCCAGGACATGGGAGGATACCGGGGAGGCGAGCCAAAGGAACACAACGACAAGCAGCAGCTTTAAGGTAGTAAAGTTCCAGCCGGAGAAGATCATCAGGCCTATCATACAGGAACTGATTCCCAAAGTGTCTCCCATAGCGGTTGCATGCATTCTGTTGAGCACATACCGGAAATGAAATACACCGAAGATTTCGGTAAAAAAAGTTACCAGTCCGCCGAGCAGAAATGTACTTCCCACAATCAGCCTGATCCATTCAAAAATTCCCATCGGACATACCTCCTTCTTCTTCGTCAGGATTTTTTTCTTTGTGACGTTTCTCCTCATAGATGCCGATGTATACTTTGGACAATACTACAACGGCCAGAAAACTGATCATGGCATAGAGCAGACAGATGTCCACCAGGTATCCTTCGTCGAGAAGCAAAGCCAGGATAGCGATCATGACCATAACCATTGTGCCCATCATATTGACGGATACGAGACGGTCCGCTATGCGCGGCCCTCTGACTGCCCGGATAAGGCAGGGGAAAAGCATAATGGCCAACAAAATAAGTACTGTAATGTAGAGATTGTGATATACCATTTTTACCTCCATGCTGCTGTGCAAACGAGCTCTGC
>CAYXKS010000088.1:0-10788 GCA_964465725.1 uncultured Bacteroides sp.
GATCTTCTCAGGTCACCCTTTCTCTGAGGAACGTCAAGGATCATCTGATCGCCTTTGTAAGCATGGTTTGTGCTCATGATACCGGACTTGATGCCAGCCAGATCATTCAGTGCTTTCGCCATAGGAGCCAGGCAGTTTGTTGTACAGGAAGCAGCAGAGATAATTGTATCTTCAGGCTTCAATGTCTCATGGTTTACATTGTAAACGATTGTCGGAAGGTCGTTACCTGCAGGAGCAGAAATAACAACTTTTCTAGCGCCGGCATTGATGTGTGCCTGTGCTTTTGCTTTGCTTGTATAGAAACCGGAGCACTCCAATACAACGTCAACGTTCAATTCGCCCCAAGGACAATTATTTGCATCGGGCTCTTTGTAGATCTTCAGTGTCTTGCCATCAACTGTGATGGTGTCTTCACCAGCGGATACTGTATCAGCCAGAGCATATTTACCCTGAGAAGAATCATATTTCAACAAGTGTGCCAGCATCTTAGGGCTTGTCAGATCGTTGATCGCCACTACTTCATATCCTTCTGCACCGAACATCTGTCTGAATGCAAGACGGCCGATACGGCCAAAACCATTAATTGCTACTCTTACTGCCATTTTTAGTCCCTCCTAAATAATCTTTTTATATAATTCTACCATTCTGTACACATACACTATACAGAAGATTGGTAAAATTTAGTCAGCAGATTTATTTTACCTAATTTGTCCAAATAATTCAAGATGTAATTCAAAAAAACTGTGAAAAACTGTGAAATTAATCCAAATAAATCTAAAGAGTAATTTGAATTGTAATTGTCTCTCTATTCCGCTATACTGAAAATGCTACCAAATCAACATCAGGCAACCATTCAGCCTTTGACTTCATTGTTCTTAAAGGAGACGCACAATGCCAATCAAATCAGATTACCACCTTCATTCCTCTTTCTCCGGCGATTCGGATACGCCTATGGAAGAGATGATCCTGAAAGGAATCGATCTTGGTCTGACCCGAATGTGCTTTACGGAGCACCACGATCTAGATTACCCTGTATCAGAATCCTGTCCGCAGGGATTCTTTGAACTGAATCCGGATTCCTATCTGTATGATTTCCTGAAAATGAAAGAAAAATACGCGGGCAGAATCTCTCTCTGTTTCGGTGTGGAATTGGGGCTACAGCCCCATCTATCCCGCCGCAACGCAGCCTTCATCAAGGATCACGACTACGATTTTGTCATTGCCTCTTCCCACATCTGCAACAGAAAAGATCCCTACTATCCCTCCTTTTATGAGGGGCGAAGCCAGGAAGAAGCATATCTGGAATACTTTAATTCGATTCTGGATAATCTGAAATGTTTCAGCAATTTCGACGTGTACGGACACCTCGATTATGTAGTGCGCTATGGCCCTGAGAAAGACAATGGATATTCCTATGAGCAATATCGAGACGTCTTCGAGCAAATTCTGCGTCGCCTTATCGAAATGGAGAAAGGTATTGAGATCAACACTGCAGCGCTGGCAAAGGGAATGCGGGAACCCAATCCCTGTATTGGCGTATTGAAGCGCTATCGGGAACTGGGTGGCGAGATCATCACCACAGGCTCTGACGCCCATCAACCCGCTCAAATCGCCTATGCCTTCGATCAGGTGTCAAACATATTAAAAGACTGTGGTTTCCAATATTATACGACTTTTGAAAAGAGGAATCCTTCTTTTCATAAATTATAGATAACAATTTATGATGTCCGGCTTCTAAAATTAACGACATAACATATTTATCGATTAACAACCGGCAGCACATCTTCTGCGCACCCTCAGGTGAATGCTAATGTACTGCCGGTAAATTTTTTATTCAATCTGGGCCGCCAGATTCCAAAAAGGGAGACGTCCTTCTCTCCTTCCTGATTCGTCAAAAAAATTCACCTTATCACAATAATCAGGTACGACTCTCATAATTGAATTCTTAGCCAATGTCGCCTGGCTCTTATTGACACAGATAATATATCGTCCCTCCTTGTGCTCCGGTGGATTTTCTTTTCTCTCATCCACATTCATATCGGCCAGATTCACCGTCGCGATCCCAGACATATTGAATTTCTTCTTGAACTTGATATAGAAGGAAATACCCTCCCGGAAGAACACCTTCTTAATCCTTTCTTTTGTGGATCCGTCATACACTTCACACAATTCGATCTCATTATTTACTTTCACTTTAGACAATTTAGATTCTACCATAATATTACCTCATTTCCGCTGTCCTTCGAAGTCCTGACGGACCAAAGCCAGCTCACAAACATATAGTTCTTCATATACTCCTCAGTAAGCTTCCTGTCGTCTCTCCATGTTCCCATAAACAGCATCCGGAATACTTCCACCTTTTATCTTATGCCTTCATTCTGCTTACAAGTACTTATCCTATCACATTCTCTGTGAAAATGTCGTGAAGGAAATGAGTAGAATTTCTTAAGATTTTCTTACGTTCCCACGGACTTTGCAGCAAATAAAAAGCCTGGGCCGAACTTTTACCCGATAATACTTCCACCACCCAACACATACCCGTCCTCGTAGAAGACGACTGCCTGTCCTGGTGTGATTGCCCGTACCGGCTTCACAAACGAACATTTTATCTTATCCTCGCCCACCCGCTCAATTACGCATCTTTCCCCCTTATGGGCGTATCTGATCTTGGCCAGTACCTCTCTTGGCTGCGGCAGATCTGCCATACCCATGTAGTTAATATGATCACAGTACAGAGTATCTCCAAATACATCCTCCGACTCTCCGATCACCACCTCGTTCGTCTCCGGTCTGATCCTAGTCACGAACACCGGATGGCCCATGGACAGGTTCAACCCTTTGCGCTGTCCTACCGTATAATGAATGATTCCAGAATGCCGTCCGATAATTTCTCCTTCTGCTGTCACAAAATTTCCGGCGCCCGGCACCCGGTCCCCAGCTTCTTTCTCAATATATGACGCATAGTCATGATCAGGGATAAAACAGATTTCCTGGCTGTCCGGCTTATGCGCCACCATAATTCCTTCACGCTCCGCGATCCCTCTGATTTCTTCTTTCGTGTACTCTCCTATCGGCATCAATGTATGAGACAGCTGCTCTTGGGTCAGATTATACAGCGCATAGGTCTGATCTTTCTTCGCCGTCACGGAATTATAGATTGCATATCGTCCTTCCGGAGTTATGCCAATCCTCGCATAATGACCCGTCGCGATATAATCGGCACCGATTTCCAGACTTCTTCTGAGCATAGACTCCCATTTCACATAGCGGTTGCACGCGATACACGGATTCGGTGTCCTGCCAGCCAGATATTCTTCCACAAAATAATCCATGACTTTGCACTTGAATACTTCCTTGAAATTCATCACATAGTGAGGGATTTCCAACTGCTGTGCCACTCTCCTGGCATCTTCCACTGCACTCAGTCCACAGCATCCTCCGTTCTCCTCGCAGATCTCCCTCTTCTCATCCTGCCAGATCTGCATGGTTACACCGATCACATCATATCCCTGCTCCTTCAAAAGATATGCCGCCACGGAAGAATCCACTCCGCCGGACATTCCCACTACCACTCTCTTTTTTGCCATTTTCTATCTCCCTGTCCTATAACTCTGTTTCTTGATCGAAAACAAATTCGTCCTCCCCTGTTCTTCTCTCCCCGCCTCACGCATAAACTAAAATCATATCCAATCTCTATGACGGTGTATTATGAAACAGAAATGGAAAAACCCACTCGTGACCGGAACTGTCACACTGACGCTGACAGGTCTGCTCAGTCGATTTATCGGCTTCTTCTACCGTATCTTTCTGTCCAATGCATTCGGGGCGGAAGGAATGGGAATCTACCAGCTGATCTCTCCGGTGCTGGCCCTCTCTTTTGCACTGACTGTCTCCGGAATCCAGACAGCCATCTCCAAATATGTCGCTAGCGAAACAAGCACACACGACTATACGTCTTCCTTCCGTACTCTCTGGGCGGGCTTTCTCATGGCCATGGCGCTTTCTGTGGCCTGTGCCCTGGGCATCTATCTATATGCGGATACGATAGCCGTTACCTTCCTGATGGAAGGCAGGACCGCACCGCTACTGCGCATCATAGCGCTCTCCATTCCCATGGCTACAGTGCATTCCTGCATCAATGGATATTTTTATGGTATTCGCAAGACCGCCATCCCAGCTATATCGCAGCTGGCCGAACAGATCTTCCGTGTAGGCTCTGTCTACCTGATCTATTATCTGTTCAGACAGCACAACATGAGGCCGACCATCAGCTTTGCCGTGGCCGGTCTGGTCATCGGTGAAAGCGCGTCCATGATCGTGTCTATAGTCGCGATCCTGTCCCGTGCACACCATGTATTTCCCTATGGTTATCATCCAGCACACAAGAATACCTCAAACAGTAATCGACTCACACCTTATAGGCGCGTCTGCAGTCAGCTTCTTGCCCTGGCGGTGCCATTGTCTGCCAATCGACTGGTCATCAATCTGCTGCAAAGCATTGAGGCGATCTACATTCCCAACAAACTTATGGCGTACGGCTTGAACAATGCAGACGCTCTGGGCGTTTACGGCGTGTTGACAGGTATGAGCCTTCCCCTGATTCTATTTCCCTCCGCCATCACCAACTCTATTTCCGTGCTGCTTCTGCCTATCGTCTCTGAGGCAGATGCGAGTGGCAACAAGTCCGCCGTGAGGAGGGCCATCCTGACTTCCATACGCTACTGCCTGCTTCTTGGATTCGGTTGCACCGTCATGTTTCTTCTTCTGGGACGTATGGCAGGAAGGCTTCTCTTCCATTCCGAACTAGCAGGAAGTTTTATTCTGACACTAAGCTTTATCTGCCCCTTCATGTATATCGCCAGCACTCTTGGCAGTATTTTAAACGGTCTTGGCAAGACATCACAGACTTTTCTCTACAGTGTCGTCAGCCTTTTACTCAGACTGCTGTTCGTCTTCTTCGCGATTCCTCTGTATGGAATCAAAGGGTATCTCTGGGGAATGCTTGCCAGCCAGATGCTGCAGACTCTGTTATGCACGTTTTCTGCACTGCGTATCTCTCACAGATCGCACGCGGATGTTTCATCTTCTGCTTAACCGACAGAATGCTCTCTGACCGTTCGTTCTTCATGCCACTTAATTAGTCCGGTACGCAACATCCGGTTAAACTGTTTAATGCCAATACGCAGTCTGGCCTCGATAACCCTCTTGCGATTCTCAACTTAATATACTATAATATACATGTTTTTGCCAGAAAAACCGTATAAAAATACAATTCGAAAGGAGTATAAAATATGTCATTTCATTTTGTAACAAAACTTCCGACTCCTAACGAAATCCGGGAACAGTTCCCGGTGCCGGAACATCTTGCCAAAATCAAGCGCAGACGTGACGCCGAGATCGAGGACGTCATCACAGGACAAAGCGATAAGTTTCTGGTCATTATCGGCCCGTGTTCTGCTGACAATGAAGATGCTGTCTGCGATTATGTCAGCCGTCTCGCCCGTGTCAACGAGAAGGTGAAAGACAAGCTGATCCTGATTCCCAGAATCTATACGAACAAGCCCCGCACCACCGGCGAGGGATACAAAGGTATCGTCAGCCAGCCGGACCCGGAGAAGAAACCGGACTTTATGAGCGGGCTGATTGCCATGCGCAAAATGCACATCCACGCTATTGAAGTCTCCGAGATGACGGCCGCCGATGAAATGCTCTACCCCGACAACTGGGGATATGTGGAGGATATTCTCTCCTATGTGGCAATAGGCGCCCGCTCCGTGGAGGACCAGCAGCATCGCATGACTGTCAGCGGCTTCGACGTCCCTGCCGGCATGAAGAATCCCACCAGCGGCACTCTCTCCGTCATGCTCAACTCCATCTATGCGGCACAGCATCCGCACTCTTTTATCTATAGAGGATATGAAGTTACTACCGGCGGTAATCCACTGGCTCATGCCGTTCTGCGCGGTTCTGTGAACAAGCATGGCAGGAACCAGCCCAACTATCACTACGAGGATCTGGACATGCTCTATACCCTGTATCAAGAGTACGATCTGCTCAATCCTGCATGTATCATCGATGCAAATCATAGCAACTCCAACAAGCAGTTTGAACAGCAGATCCGAATTGTCAAGGAAGTCATGCACAGCCGGAAGCTGAACAACGATATCCACACGATGGTCAAAGGAGTCATGATAGAAAGCTATATTGAAGAGGGCTGCCAGAAAATCGGAGACGGTGTCTATGGAAAATCCATCACTGACCCCTGCCTCGGATGGGAAGCATCAGAACGATTGATCTATGATATTGCAGATTATGAATAGCAACAACAGACAGAGCAGGCCATACAGCCTGCTCATCTTCTCTCTATCCTCTCGGATGTGCCTTCGCATACACTTCCCGAATATGACTGTGATTAATGTTCGCGTAAATCTGTGTAGTAGAGATATCTGAATGTCCCAGCATCTCCTGCACGCTCCTCAAATCTGCGCCATTCTCTACTAGATGAGCCGCAAAAGAGTGTCTCAGCGTATGCGGCGTGATATCCGCCTTGATATCCGCTTTCTTCGCATAGTACTTGATTAACTTCCAGAACCCCTGCCGGCTCATGGGCTGTCCGGAACAATTCACAAAAAGAACATCCGACGCCTTATTTTCCAACATCGCATCCCTTGTTCCTCCGAGGTATCTGGTAAGAGCTTTCTTAGACGCAGCGCCAAACGGTATGACTCTCTCCTTGGTGCGATCCCTGCAGAGAATAACCCCAATCTGCATGTTAACATCGGAAACCTTAAGTGTGATCAGCTCTGTCACCCGAATACCTGTCGCATACAGAAGTTCCAGCATCGCCTTGTCACGTATCTCTTTCGGCGTGTCGCCTGAAGGCTGCTCCAACAGTCTCACTACTTCTTCGGGAGACATGATCGAAGGAATCTTCTTCTCTATCTTCGGCGCCTTCAACTGCTCTGATAAATCTTCCGAAACATTCCCCTGCTGTACCATGAAATGATAGAACGCCTTCAGCGAAGCAATATTCCTGGATACTGTGGCCGCCGCAAAATTATTTCCCTCCAGATAATTGACATAGTCACTCAGATCCTGAGAAGAGACATCAGACACTTCGTGAATTCCACGGGACGCCATGAAATTCTGTACTTTTTCCAAGTCTCTTTTGTACGACATCTCGGTATTTTCCGAAGTATTCTTGACATTATGTAAATATGTTATGAATGTAGTTATCTCTTTTTCCATGCATCCGGAAATCCTTCCCCAATATCATCTTTATGTAAATCAAACGAGACGTCTGCCTATCATTATAAGCAGATTTCCTAAGAAAATCAAATAGAAATTTCCCAGATTTTACGGGCTTTTTGAACGATTATAGAATAAAACACAACATATCGGCCACGCAGAAATTTATGTCTACTATATGTTGGAAGCATATACGAAAAAATATTTTTAAAAAATTTTTAAAACAAACTGTAGAATTTTAGGATTAACATAACTTTCCAAAAGGCAACCGATTATAACCACAGCAATAATTCCCGCCATCTGCATTGCCTTTTTCAGATAACTCTGTCTCCCATACCCGCCATAATATTCTCGGTCAATACCATGGGAATACAACATTTTGTTGACGCCCACTACCCAGATAAATAATGCGGCATACCCCGGAATCAACACGATACCCTGGGGAAAGATGCCGGCTGCTATCAGGAACAGCCCTCGTATTCCATAGCGAATCACAGCCACAGACAACAGGCATCCGGCCGACAGTCCCATATAACAGACATAGGCACACAGCACAGGCAGTCCGATGACCGTTGTGCCCAAAATTCCCAACATACATACCGTAAAAATTCTATGCTTCAGCACATAGCTAAACAGCCCGCTGCCGTCCGCCACACTGTTTTTCAGCCGCGCTATCATATCTGCTCCCAGAAGGCTGCCTTCCTTGATCCATCCATCATAACCGATATTTACAATCAGTATTCCCAGAAATAATCCGATGGTAAACATATATAAGATAAAATAACTATTTTTTGTTGTCTGCCGCTGCACCGTCATCCCCGCTTTCATAATGGCCTGCGCACAAAATCAGATATTTTGACGCGCACGAAGTCGGCGCCGCAATATGTACGCTCTCTTGAAAGTTGTTTCTATGGTAATATATGTGGGTTGTCATATCATTCAGAACAACAGACAGAATAGAATAACAATATCAACGTAACAAATCGATCACTTTCTAGTAACAGTTCAGCCTTTGGCTTCACTGTTACGGAATCTGCCAATTGAGCAAAGCTCAATTTTTCCAAGTCGCCTGCGGCGAGGAGCAGATTCCCTCTTGGCCCAACTTACATGTTCTCACGGACTTTGCAGTAAATGCAAAGTCCTGGGCTGAACTGTTACACTTTCTACCCCGGCTCCATGACATTGATATATAGTAAACGACATAACAAATTTCTGTTCCCGGCTTTTGCAGAAACCATATACGGAAACTTCTGCAAGGCCGTAAATGAAATTTCTAATGTCGTTAACAATAGAATTGATATAAATTGGCATAAAATAAGCAAACCTGAATACATATACCTCAACAATGAATCAGATTTGCCTATTTACTATTACTTATCAAGAAGACTATTTATTATATTTGGTATGATACGCCAAAAGAGCCGAGATCGTCTTACCATCCTGAATCTTGCAATCATAGATCATCTGGATCATCTCATCGATATCATGGCTCTCCACATCCAGAAATTCGTCATCGTCCAGATGTTGTTTACTCTTCTTTAAATCTGTGGCCACATAGACGTCTATTTTTTCATTGCAAAACGCCACTGTCGTGTAAAGCGAGATCAGTAATTCCATTTTGCCTGCCGTATATCCGGTCTCCTCTTCCAGTTCTCTCGCCGCCGCAAGTTCAGTAGGCTCGTCAGGTCCATTCAGGCCCCCTGCCGGAATCTCCAGGGTTTCCCGGTCTAACGCATTTCTGTACTGTCTTACCATCAGCAGCTTGCCATCATCCTTCACTGCAACCACTGCCGCTGCTCCCTTATGCTTGATAAAATCCCATTTAGCAGTTTTTCCATTCGGAATTTTCATCGTATCCTGATAATAATCAATGATAACTCCCTTGTGTACCAATTCCCTGTCAATACGTTCATAATTATCCATAATTTTATCTACCTCCATCAATCCAATATCGTTAAGTCAAGCCAGTACACAGCGGTTCAACCTTCACCTTCACTGTTACCTTCCTTCCATATAAGAGCCCTACTCAGAAAGCAGCTTCTCCACGCTGACCAGCTTTACACAGAGTACAAACAAATCAGTAGCCGCAGCCAGATCTTTCGAGTTGGGGAAAGTAGGCGCGATACGGATATTGCTGTCCCTGGGGTCTTTTCCGTAGGGGAACGTTGCTCCCGCGCCTGTCATAACAACACCCGCTTCCTTGCATTTAGCCACAATCGCTTTCGCACAGCCTTCCATCGCGTCGAACGAAATGAAATACCCGCCGCGTGGCTTAGTCCATTCTCCAATGCCAAGCCCACTCAGCTCCTTGTCCAGCACACTGAGAACAGCCTCAAACTTCGGTCTCAAAATCGCAGCATGTTTTTTCATGTGTGCTTTAAGTCCATCTATATTTTTAAAATATCTTGTATGACGAAGCTGATTGATCTTATCATAACCGATCGTCATAACCGCCATAAATTTCTTCGTCTCCTCCACATTTCTTTTGGAGGATGCAAAAGCAGCGATACCGGCACCCGAAAAAGTAACCTTGGACAACGAACTGAATTCATATACCATATCCGGATTCCCGGCCTTCTCACACTCGCTTAAGATTTCAAGTATTTCATCCTTGTCGTCCTCATATAAATCATGAATAGAGTATGCATTATCCCAAAAAATACGGAAATCTTCCGCCGCCGGCTTAAGTGCCGCGAATCTTCTCACAGTCTCATCCGAATAAGATATCCCTTGCGGATTAGAATATTTAGGAACACACCAGATACCTTTTACTGCCGGGTCCTCTGATACGTATTTTTCTACCAGATCCATATCTGGCCCTTCAGGCGTCATAGGGATCGTAATCATCTCAATTCCAAAAAGCTCCGTGATAGCAAAATGTCTGTCGTATCCCGGCGCAGGACATAAAAATTTCACCTTATCCAGCTTACACCAAGGCGTACTTCCCAACACGCCATGCGTAACACAGCGAGAAACCGTATCATACATAATAGACAGGCTGGAATTGCCATATACAATCACATTCTCCGCAGGTATACCACCCATCATGTCACTCATCAGATGCTTTGCCTCTGTAATACCATCCATCATACCATAATTTCTTGTATCAACACCATCCTCAGTTCTCATATCCGCTTTAGAGTCCAAAACGTCCATAATATCCATTACCATATCCAACTGGTCCATACCCGGTTTTCCCCTGGACATATCCAGCTTAAGACCCTTTCCCTTAGCATCTGCAAACTGCTTCTCCAATTCTTCCTTCAGTGACAGAAGTTCTTCCCTGCTCATCTCATTGTATGCTTTCATATTGGCCTCCGTTTCAAAGCGTTATAAGTTTCTGGCTATATCATTGTATCCCGTTTTTTATTGGATAATTGTATACAATCATACACCGCTAAATATTCTACTACACTTTCTGCCATTTCACAAGTATGTAGATGAGACAATTTTATACCTAAATTTCTCCTGTTTCTGGTAATAGTGTACAGTTTATTCTATGGGAAAGAAACCATCATTTTTTTGATTCCACGGTGCCAA
>CAYXKS010000089.1:0-10635 GCA_964465725.1 uncultured Bacteroides sp.
AATTCTTCGGATCGATGATGAGGAAGGAAATCTTCTGGCAATTTTAATTAGTTATGGAATAAAGCCATGTGCTATTGATAATTCGCAGATGAAAGAAGGGAAGAGATTAGTTTCTTCCGATATTCCGGGCAAAGCCTGCAGTTTGATGGAAGAAAAATATGGCATTCCAGTTCTTTTCTGTATGAGCGCGGCAGGAGATCAGGTGCCGAAACAACAGGCATGGTATGACGTTGTGCATGAGGACGGAACTATAGAAATTTGTGATAAGGGTGTGGAATATGGATTAAATCTGGTGGATAAATACGGAAAAATAATGGCAGATGCAGCAATTGAAATTGTGGACGGTATTCAAACTTTGCAGAAAGAATGTTTGATTTCTGTGGCACATGATTCTTTTACCTGGAATACCAAGGGGAGAATTGATATAAAACCGAGGATGCAATATACATATGAAAGTGATGGCAAAACAATTGAAGTGCCGGTAGATGTCATGAAAATTGGGAAATTGGTATTGATAGGAATGAAACCGGAGATCAATTATGTTACAGAACTGGAACTTCAGAAAGCATCACCTGTAGAAAATACTTTAGTTGTATCTATGCTTAATGGTGGTATGAAATATATGCCGGATAAAAAGTCTTATGAAAATATTACATGGGAATCTATGAATTCTATGTTGATGCCGGGAGCAGCTGAAACTTTTGTAGAAAAGGCAGTTCAGATGTTAAGGCAGTAAAGTAATAAGAGAACGTAACAATGGATCGGGAGAAACTATAGCTATCATAAATGATTATGATTATTCCCGGATAAGCCCCGAACATCTTTTCACGCTGGTAGGTGGGGAATATGCTGTTTTTACCGTCTATATACGGGATGAGATAGCAGATTTTCTTCGCTACAGCAATGGCTGGAGTAACAGAAATATACCGTGGATGCCATCTTTGGAGCGTTAGGATTTCAGCGTGAAGCACATTTTAAAAATAAATGTGTATTTCAATTCCTGTCTCTCTCTTGTTGTAAACGGGTAGATACACAGCGGTCATCATATATATTTTGTAAACTTTGTCTGAAATTCCAGGGACTGCTGATATTAGTGGAAGGGAAAGCCTGCGTTGTTTTAGGAAAACATGCCGGCTTTTCCCATCCAGTTCTTCAATCATAGTCCACATCATACTCGATAATATTCCCGGAAACTGCATCAATAGTATAGTCATATTCTGTTTGGCCGGAATAGAATTCAATTTCATATTCCACTCCACCGTCATCATTCTCCAGTTTTGCTTTTGCGAACCGGACATCTGATTCGTTTAGGTTTGCGTGGTTTAGTGCAATTTCCTTTGCGCGGTCAACTCCAATATAATTATTGTCGGAGTTGCTTGCTGCACTGGCTGCCGGGTTCGCCTGGATCTGAAATTGCTCAATATTCTTTTTGAATACTGTTCCGTTGGAAGCATCGATTTCATAATCGTATTCTGTATCAGAAGTATAAAATTCAATGTCATATACCTGTTTTCCATGGTCATGATCAAGTTCTGTCTTTTTAAATGTGACATCTGATTCGGACAGGCCCGCATCCTTGAGCGCTGCTGCTTTTGCCTCATCAAGAGAGTTTTCCTGTGGCTGTGCAGTGCTGTTTCCGTTTGTATCAGGCTGATTTCCTGCATCTTCCGGTGGCTGTATGGAACTGTTATTATCCGTAGCAAATTGATTTCCTGTATCTTGCGGCAGAACCATCATATCATTATTACTGTTTCCTCCACCATCAATGTCTCTTGCAATGATCTCTCCATCTTTAGCCTGAATTAGATATTCATACTCTGTACCATTATTGTAGAAGTCAACTTCGTATTGAAAACGTCCGTCGTCAAATTCAAGCCGTGCGCGCAGGGCCGATGCCTCTGCTTCGCTTAAACCGGAATCTCTGAGAGCGGCAGCCTTTGCCTCGGCTCTGGTGATCAGAGTGTTTTTGACTGCTATTACACTGGTGGCAACAATAACAACTACCATACAGACTGTTACAATAATCGCCTTCTTTGGTGTGTTGAATAATTTTTTCATATCATCTATCCTCGCTTCCCTGTTTTTAAAAGATTCCATCTCCTTCTTTTATTTAATATAGCACATGCCGCTTTGCCTTTCAAACTTGTGCCCCATGCCGCCATCGGCGGCACAAACGATACATGAACCATTTCAGAAGAATCGTCCGAAGGCGATTCTTCGAGAGATGACTTAGATTTTCTTGACGGCGTCCTTTGACACCTTAAAAAATCTTTTCGTCTTTTTCATATTTAGCAAAATTTCCCCCGTTTTTTGGCAGGTTTAGCAGGTTTCATTGATTTTCAGGAAACAACCGGATATACTGAAAATATGAAGAGCCGGAGGAAAGCAGTTGTAATTGCAGTGGAGGGAGAACTAACACATGGCAAGGACGATAGGCATTGGGAACCAGGATTTTGAAACAATCAGACGAGAAGGATATTTCTATATCGATAAAACTGATTTGATATGCCGGTGGTGGGAGAGCGGGGATGGTGTGACGCTGATCACCAGACCAAGAAGATTTGGTAAGACGTTGAACATGAGTATGCTGGAGAAATTCTTTTCGGCAGCATATCACGGCAGAGAAGATTTATTTCAGGGTCTGGATGTCTGGAAAAATGAAAAATACAGGAACCTGCAGGGAACATACCCGGTAGTTTTCATCAGTTTTGCGGGTGTTAAGGACTGGTATGACGGCTTTGCCTTTGGAAATCGAAGTGATATTTATAATCCATGGTCTATTATTAATTTTCTTGACAAGAGGAAGGTTGGCGCTTACTGGGTGAATACCAGCAGCAACAGCCTGATCGGTCAGTTGGTGCGGGTGGGAAGCCCAGATATTAAGATGACCATGGAACAGTTACTGCACGGGGACACTTTTCAAACTTCCCTTGATGAGCAGATTGTCTTCAGTCAGCTTGACCAGGGGGATGATGCTGTCTGGAGCCTGCTGCTGGCAAGCGGCTATTTGAAAGTTATTCGTTACGAATTCGATATGAACCGTGGGAAAGTAGAATATGATCTGAAGCTGACTAATCTGGAAGTGCAGATCATGTTCAAACAAATGATCGAGAGTTGGTTCAATAGCTGCCGCAGAGTAAACAACGCATTCCTGCAGGCTTTATTATCTGGTGAGATCAAGGCAATGAATACCTATATGAACAAGATGACCAAAGAAATGTTCAGTTACTTCGATACCGGGAAAAAGCCTTCTGAGGAAGAACCGGAACGATTTTATCATGGATTTGTCCTTGGTCTTATGGTGGAACTGTCTGACAGATATGTAGTCACCTCAAACCGCGAAAGCGGTTTCGGACGTTATGATGTGATGCTGGAACCCAAAACAATACCCGGAACACCTTTCTTGGATGCTGAAAATGCAATGAATGCCATTATCATAGAATTTAAGGTTCAGGATGAAGACGAACCGGAGTTATCCGATACCGTGCAATCGGCTCTGCGTCAAATAGAAGAAAAGGATTATCAGGCAGTCCTTATAGCAAGAGGAATCCCGGAGGAATGTATACGGAAGTATGGGTTTGCCTTTTGTGGTAAGAAGGTGTTGATTGACGGCGCAGGGATTAAAAACCGTCGAGAGAGTTTTCTGATTGGGCATCCTGATAGCTGTACTGTTCGATCTGTCTGTATCGTTGACAATTCTTCTGAAATGCGCTAACGTAAAGCATGAACATAAGGCTGCCTGGAAAGGGACCTTTTCCGTTGCAGATAAGAGGTATCTCCATGAGAAAAACCATTAAAAATGCGGTAGTTACTCTGCTGCTTTTAACGTTAGGTACATCCACTGCTTTTTTGGCGTATTTGCATTTTTTTGCCACAGATGACCAGGAACTTTCGGGTGAGTGGACAGCTGATTTGGATATGACGGAGCAGGCGGCCGTCACGGCTTATAGCTGGCTGCAGGACATAGAAGCTGTTTCCGTCTCATACGAGGAGATGCTGTCTTATATGCAGGAATTGACTATACAGGTCAAAATGAAAATAGAGCAGACTGACCGCGCGAAGGGAATTTTCTCCTGCAGTATTTCGCAGGAAGACTATGATGCCTGCAATCAGGCGGCTTATGAGGCTTTTGCTGTGGCGTTTCGGGAATTATTGACCGAAAGGATCAATATGGCAGGTTATACAGGTAGCACGGACGGGGAATCCATAGAAGCCCTTGTGATGGAAACCTTTGGGATGTCCACGGTTTCCTATCTGATGTCCTGCGGACCGGCCTTACTGCCTTCTTTGGAGGACTTACAGGCGGAGTATGGCGGCAGTGGCACTTATGAAACGGCAGAGGGCATTCTGACCAGACAGTTTGATAACGGCGCATCTTCCGCTGTAAAAGCAGAATACTATATCTGCGCGGATTCCCATCTGATCCTGTCCGGAGCGGTCAATTCTGCTTCCAGTGATTCCCTTTTTGATGATTATCCTGTGATTTATACCCTGGAGCTGCCTCAGGATTGAGGGCAGTATCGCGCAATTTATGAAAAACATGGAAAAGCAGGCTCAGGACGGTCTGTTGGCCGGGAAGGATGAGGAACTTCCGGCGGCGGCTCATTTGTTTGGGGAGAGAGGATATGACAATATTTTTTAAGAAAACAGGTTCCCTTATAGTGTCAATTACAATATCCGTTATTCTGATATGCGCGTTTTTGCCGGCCAGGGTGGACGCAAGCTACGAGATTCCGGGAAGCTGTCAGGTACAGACGGATTCAGGCAGTGTATACACCGTAAAAACCCTGGACTATGGTTATGATTCCAATACATATCTCTCGCTGCGTGACATGGCCATGATTCTTCGGGATACAGACAAAAAGTTTTCCCTGGAAATTACGGACACTTCGGTCTCCCTGAATCCGGGAGATGTCTACATACCTGTGGGAACGGAAAATATCTCATGGGAAGACAATGATAATCCGAACGTTTCTCTGCGGAGAAATGAATTTAAAATAAAAGAACAGGAAGTTTCCTATTATACGATGATTATGAAATTGCCGTCCGGCGATTATGACTGTTTTATGATGGCGGTGGATCTGGCGATGATTCTGGATGTGAAAATCACCGCTTCGGCGGAGGACTCCCTGCAGATCTATACGCAGGAGTCTTTCAGTATTTCTCCTGTCTCTCTGGAAGAGGCCGGTTATTTTTACGGTGTCAACAGTGTGTTGGTGGGAGATGCCACAACGGAGGAAGTCTATTATCAGTATCAGTCCGATATATCTTATCCTATAGCCAGCACTTCCAAGCTTATGACTTGTCTTCTGGCCATGGATGCGATTGCGGCAGGGCAGATCAGTCCTGACAGGATGGTTACGATCTCTGATGAGGTACAGGCGCTGGCCGATTCGGGTGATGGAGTAGTGCCCCTGAAAGCCGGGGAACAGATTACCGTGCAGGAGCTTCTGCTGGGGGCTCTTTTACCCTCCAGCAACGAATGTGCGCTGTGTCTGGCTGAGGCTGTCGCCGGTTCGGAGGAGGCTTTCGTTCAGAAAATGAATCAGCGGGCGCAGGATCTGGGACTTTCCCAGACGGTATTTTTCAACAGTAACGGCCTGCCCTTCTACACGGAGGATGCTATTCCCGCAAAGCGGCAGAACAGCATGAGCGCAAAGGATATGTTCTGGCTGGTATCCTATTTCCTGAAGGTATATCCGCAGATTACGGATATTACGTCCCTGGAGGAAGCCACCCTGGAATCTCTTGAGATTGAAGTGCGCAATACGAATCCGCTTCTGCGTAATTTTTCTGAAGTTACCGGACTGAAGACAGGAACTACCAACAGAGCCGGCGCCTGCCTGGTTACATCCCTGACGGCGGACGACGGAACCATGAAGCATGATTTGGTGGTCATTGTCCTTGGTGCAGAGGATTCCATTGAGAGGGGACGTGTTTCGGGGCTGTTGGCGAGATATGCTCTGGATGCCTTTTATACCGGCGGGACGGAGGAGGATGATGGGGCGGCGGTTCCGGTTTCCGGGAATCTGCCCACGCACGCTGAGGCAGCGGTGGAGCGGATTATTCAGAGGGCAAGAAAAGCCATTGAGTGAAGCCGGACGCGCCTGACATTATGTAGTAGTTCTAAGGACGCGCTTTCGCTCGATTCCAAACGCAGCGGTACTAAGCTCGTGAGAAACCTCGCTAAGTGCCGGCGTTTTCCAACGGTCCTTAGAACTACTACATAATGCCAGACGCTGTGTATTGGCTTAGTCTAATGGTATTAAGGCTTGAAATGTTATAAAAAAACTAAGAAGGAAGCAGACATGAGAAATAAAGTCAGAAGAAACAGTGTATTTTACAGAATTTTGCTCTTTGGCATTTTACTTTGTGGTGTATGCCTGGGATGTGTGGGTATGACCGTCAGGGCCGAAGAACAGAACTTTACGATTGATGCCAGGATGCTGCCCTCAGATGGGTCCGTCTATGAAATTCAGCTGGAAGTTGAGAATCAGGGACAGGATTGGGAGGGGACAGTGCGGTTGATGGTGACTGCGGGATATTATGGTGTAAACAGTGAATGTGCCTATGATACGGAATTGTCTCTTCCGGAGGGAAGTACGAAACAATTTGTGGTCCGGATTCCCAAGGAAAGCATGGAGCGCACGGACGGGATAGTGCAGGTGACTCTTTTGGATAAAAATGGGGATAAGGTAGTGCAAAAGGAGTTTGGGCGTCTTTTGCAGGCGGAAGCGAATGCACTGGCTATGGGTATCCTGAGTGATAAATACAGTACGCTTACCTATCTGGATATGGGAGGAAATGAATTTTACGATAATGGCAGGAGTTACCCGATCAGGCTGGAAGAGCTGGACCAGGACAAGCTGTTTGATTCGCTGGATGCATTGGAATTCCTGGTAATTGACAGCTATAACACCAGTGTCCTTCCGGATAAGGCATTGGACAGTATCCGACAGTGGATAGATGATGGGGGAGTGTTGATTATCGGCACGGGGAGTAGAGCTAAGGAGGTTCTGTCCGGATTTGATGATCTGGAAATACAGTGTGCCGGAGTCAATGAACCGGGAGAGGAGACATCCGGATTCAGCGATTATGTGGATGTGTCTTTGCTTTCCATGGCGGATTTGGTGGATGTGAACAGCCAATATGCACAGGGGTATGACATCTTTGCCCTGATACGTTCTCAGGGAAATGGCGCTGTGGAGGTACTGCCATATTCTCTCTCGGAAGTGTCTGAGGCTGGCGCTGCCGGTGACTATGAACAGCAGATTAATTTCGTGGAGAGCATATTGTGGCAGGTGAATAATTATGTAAATGTCAGTTACGGAGCGAACCAATACTCAGCCAGTTATGACAGTATGTATCTTTTCCAAAGAATAAGCAGCCAGCTGGGGAACGGCGGCGACCGCCTGCAGTTTGGCGGACTGAAAGTGATTGTGATTCTGTACGTGATCTTTGTAGGGCCTGTCCTGTATCTGCTTTTGCGTCTCGCGAAGAAACGGGATCTGTATTGGATTGCGGTGCCGGTATCGACGCTTGTGGGAATCTTTCTGGTATATTGGGCAGGGAGAGGCTTCGAAGTGGTGGATACCCACGTGTATTCCGTGACGATGGAGGAGCTTTCCGGCAGAGGGGATGCCCGGACTTATCTGCGCTGTTACGATGCCGGGCACGGGGAGTGGGATCTGCGGCTGGCGGAAAAATATGAATATGCAGGCCCTACGGAGGACAGCTATTACAGGAGCGGTGATGAAGATTATTATTACCATATCAGAAAGGAAGGGGACAGGATATTTTTTGGCATGAATCCATCCATGGGTTTTGAGGACGGCTATTTCCTGGCAGGCATTGCCGGAGAGACAGAACAGGGCGGCATTTACAGTGATCTGCAGATGAATGGCCAGGATAGTGTCAGCGGAACAGTTACCAATGAAACGGAACATGATTTCAGGTATTTTGCGGTGAGTGTGGGGGATGATGTGTTTGTCTACAAAAATCTCTCCGCAGGAGCGGAAGTTAAGCTGGAAGACGCGGAAGTGGTATATGATAATGACGGCCTGTACTATGAAGGTGTAATGGGCTATTGCTATAACTTTTTGCAGGAGCTTCCGGATAGTGACAGTGAAATCAAGCAGGATGTGGATATCCTGACGGCTCTGGGTATGGGCCTGTCTTATGCGAGTTTCACACAGGACCAGAATGCGACGGTGATTGTCGGAGTAGCGCAGGATTGGGATAAGGCAGTGGACGATAATTGCAGCGAGGTGTCGTATGGATGTCTCTATGCGGTGCAATAAGAGTTATTGTGAGTGGCCAGGCTGAGAATTAATAATCAACAGGGGGAAGTAGTAATGCTGTATATTAATGATCTGACAAAAAATTATGGCTCTTTTACGGCGGTCAATCACTTATCGCTGCATATTCCCGAGGGAGACTTGTTCGGTTTTGTGGGGCCAAACGGTGCGGGAAAGACGACTACGATACGGATCGTATGCGGGCTTCTTCGGGCAAGCGGCGGTTCGGTAAGGATCGGCAGCATTCCGGCGGCAGTGGGAAGCAGGGCGATGAAGAGAATGATCGGTTATGTGCCTGATTTTTTTGGCGTATATGATAATCTGAAGGTACGGGAATATATGGATATGTATGGTTCCATGTATGGAATGTCTTTCAGGGATATTGCCAAACTGACGGATGATCTGCTGGAGTTGGTCAATCTGTCGGATAAAAAAGAGGTTTACGTGGACACGCTCTCACGGGGGATGAAACAGCGTCTCTGTGTGGCGAGGGCGCTGCTGCACAATCCCAGGCTGCTGATTCTGGATGAACCAAGTTCCGGGCTTGATCCCAGAGCCAGGGTGGAGATGAAAGAACTGCTGAAAAACCTTCATTCCATGGGGAAAACAATCGTCATCAGTTCCCATATTCTCTCAGAGCTTTCGGAGATGTGCAACAGTATCGGAATCATGAACCACGGGCAGCTGATTACAGCCGGCAGGATTGAGGATATTATGCGGCAGATATCCGGCGGAAAAAGGACGCACATTCAGATTATTTCCGGTATGGAGACCGCCACGAGGATTTTGAGGGAACAGGTGGGTGTTCGGATAGAGTCTGTCAGGGAAAATGAGATTATTGTTCTGTTTAACGGCGCAGATGAGGAAATCAGCGCTTTGATTGGACATATGATTCAGAATCAGGTTGTTCTTGCGGGATTTTACAGGGAGCAAGGCAGTCTGGAATCTCTGTTTATGCAGTTGACAGGAGGTGACGCGCAGTGAGATGGAGAGGGAACCCTATTGTCAAAAAGGATTTGCAGGTAACAGCCCGCAGTATGCGTTTAAGCTGGGGATTGTTTGCCTATGAGGCGGTGCTCGCAATGACCTTTCTTCTGGCGCTGGCAGTGATACAGGAGACGGGCAGCAGCTTTTACAGTGACGGCAATGTCTATGGCTATCTGATCTATCTGTTTCCGGTGCTTTCCATTGCACAGGTGTGTATTGTTGCACTGATCGTGCCTGTCATTACGGCTTCTGCGATCTCAGGGGAGAAGGAGCGGCAGACTTTTGATATTATGTTAACCACATGCATGTCGCCTTTCTCTATCGTTTTTGGAAAAGTGGTGTCTGCGGTTTTGCGGATATTGTTCTTTGTGACGGCGGGAATGCCGATTATGGCGCTGGCTTTCGTGGTGGGAGGACTCAGTTGGAGTTACTTGTTTTACTTTGTGCTTACGATCATCCTTCTGTCGCTGTTGTCGGGTAGTATTGGGATTCTCTGTTCCTCCATCTGCCGTCGGTCTATAACGGCTGTGGTATTGTCTTATGTGTTTTATTTTGTTATTTATGGATTGACATTTCTTCCCGTGTTGTTGAAAGTATTGTTATCATCGGTGGAAAACGCGGGCGAGACGATGCTGTGTCTGTTGATTAATCCTATCGTATTCTATGAGGAGTTTTTTATGCTGCTTATGACAGGGGAGTCGGCTTTCGGAGGAGACGGGTTCAGTTTTGCAAAGGGGGATGTGGGAATTATAACCTATTATCTGGCGCAGGGCAGGGTGTGGATGTTTTTGTCGGCGGGGTGTATTTTGTTGTTGGCGTTCCTGCTTTTGCTGATAGCGGCTTGGAAGGTGAATCCTATGCATTCTTCGGCGGGGAAGAGGAGGAAGGGGAAGGAATAGTGAAGAGGTTGTGAAGCCGGACGCGTCTGACATTATGTAGTAGTTCTGAGAACGCGCTTTCGCTCGGTCAAACGCAGCGGTACTAAATTCGTGAAAAACCTCATTAAGTACCGGCGTTTTCCAACGGTTCTCAGGAGAACTACATCATGTCAGACGCTGTGTACTGGCCTGAATTTTCAGTTTATTTATTTTGGAGTGATTTGAGGGGTGGAATGTTACCAGAATATTCTGTATAGTATTGTTCTGGTTGGATGCAAGGACAAGGTAACAGTGAAGCTAAAGATTGAACGGTTACAGAGTGAGAAGTAAAAACGTTCGAACTGTTGTTATTGGCATAGTTATGGGAGTTGGGATGGAAGAGAAAGAGTTTCTGAAAATAATACGGGCCTGCCGCTGCAGGATGGATATCGCAGAGTTTGTGAAAAAATCGGTTGCCGCGCTGAGTATTGGCG
>CAYXKS010000090.1:0-4263 GCA_964465725.1 uncultured Bacteroides sp.
GTTACCATGGAGGTGCAAATATGAAGCTGCGGCGTGGCCTGATTACGGCTTTTCTGATATTTATATGTTTTTTGCTACAATGCACTGTATTCCGCAGTCTTGCATTCGGCGGGATTGTCCCTAATCTGCTGATTGTGCTGACGGCCTCTTTTGGATTTATGAGAGGAGAGAAGACAGGACTTTTGATCGGGTTCTTCTGTGGACTTCTGGTAGACATTTTTTTTGGAAATACAATAGGATTTTACGCTCTTTTATATATGTATATAGGATATATGAATGGTAAATTCTGTATTATTTTTTATCCACAGGATATTAAACTTCCGATCGCACTTATCTTAGGGAGCGATCTTTTCTATGGGTTTACCTGCTATGTGATCCTGTTCTTACTGCGGAGTCGGTTTGAGTTCGGATATTATTTCCTGAATATCATATTGCCGGAGATCGTTTATACGATCGTAGTCACGATATTTCTGTATCCGCTTATTCTCTGGATCAACACCAGTCTGGAGCGTATTGAATTAAGGAGTGGAAAGAAGTTTGTTTGAGCATATACTGGAACGTTTGAAGGAAAATTTTATAAATATGGTAACTTCCAGACTGCTTATCCTCGTATTTATCCTGTTCGGTATGGGAGGGTATCTGATCTATACGATCTTTCAACTGCAGATCGTCAGGGGAGAAGAATTCTTCAATGACTTTCAGCTGGGCATCACAAGAGAGCGTACCATTCCGGCGACTAGGGGCAATATACTGGACCGTAATGGGAACCTGCTCGCATACAACGAACTGGCATACTCGGTGACGATTGAGGATGTGTATGAATCGGGCAGAAGGAAGAACGCGCAGTTAAATGACACGATCTATCGTCTTATTTCCATGATTGAGCGTTGCGGCGACAGGATCATCAATGATTTTCATATTGTTCTGGACAGCAATGGCAATTATCAGTATAACGTGGAAGGGACTCAACTTCTGCGTTTTCTGGCCGATGTTTACGGACATGCAACGATCGATGATGATGAATTTATGGAAAAGGAAAAAACAGCCACTCCCGATGAAGTGATGGAGTATCTTTGCAGTTCCGGCCGCTATGGTGTTGGCAATTATACCGATCCTGATGACTCCTCTACGTTTGAGCCGGGACTCGGCTATACGAAAGAAGAAATTCTCAAGATCGTCACGATACGTTTCGCTATGAGCGCCAACAGTTATCAGCGTTATATCGCCACCACAGTGGCGAACAATGTATCTGAGGAGACGGTGGCTGTGGTGATGGAGAATGCGGATGTACTGGACGGTGTTTCCATCGCGGAAGGCACAGTCCGCAAATATAATGACAGCATTTATTTCTCACAGATCATAGGATATACCGGCAAAGTGAATTCTGAGGAACTTCAAGAATTACAGGAGCAGAACGAATCCTATGACTTGAACGATACGGTAGGAAAGTCCGGCATTGAAGCTTCCATGGAAATGGAGCTGCAGGGGAAGAAAGGGTCTGAGACAGTCTATGTGGACAACCTGGGTAAGGTGATTGAGACCAGCGACCGGGTGGAGCCTTCTGCGGGCAATGACGTGTGGCTTACCCTGGACACAGAACTGCAGAAAGCAAGCTATCATATTCTGGAATCCAAGCTGGCGGCTATTCTGCTCAGGAATATCGAGAATATCAAGGAGTTCCATGTTCCGGAGGGAGGCAATGGCGGAAATATAATCATTCCGATTTATGACGTTTATTTCGCATGTATCAACAATAATCTGATCGATACATCTCACTTTGCGCAGCGGGATGCAGGAGAGACAGAGAAAATTGTATATGAAGCATATCTGGACAAGAAAGCCCTTGTTAACGAGACTTTGCGAGAGGAACTGGAAGAAACCTGTACCCCCTATGAGAATCTGAGCAAGGAATATCAGAATTACGAGAGTTATATTGTCTCTATGCTCTATGACAATGATATTATCATGAGGTCGGAGATCGACAAAGAGGACGATACCTTTATTGCCTGGACCACGGATGAAGTGATCAGTCTGAACGAGTACCTTAATTACACCATTGCCCAGAACTGGGTCAATGTTTCAAAATTGGATATTAATTCACGCTATTCGGATTCCGTTGAAATCTATCAGAAAATGATGGAGTATATTTTTACCCAACTGGATACGGATCTTGAATTTGATAAGAAGATTTACCGCTATATGATCAACAATGATGAACTGACCGGAAGGCAGATCTGCGAGCTACTGCTTGAGCAGAATCTGGTGGAGATCCCAGAAGAGGAGCTTAGGCAATTTGAAGCCGGCGCAGAGACCGCCTATGTTTTCATGCGAAATCGCATCGAGAATCTGGATATCACACCGTCCCAGCTTGCACTCGATCCTTTTTCAGGCTCTGTCGTTGTTACTGATGTGAGAAATGGCGATGTGCTTGCACTGGTGTCTTATCCAAGTTACGATAACAATAAGATGGCGAACGGTGTGGACGCCGCTTACTTTGCGAGTCTGCAGAGTGATCTTTCCTCGCCGCTCATAAACTACGCGACCCAACAGCGAACGGCGCCCGGTTCCACATTCAAACCTGTCGCCGCCACTGCCGGACTTACTGAGGGAGCTATATCCATAACAGATACTATTACCTGTGCAGGTATATTTGAAAAAATTTCTCCACCGGCTAGATGTTGGATCTATCCGGGCGCACATGGGTCCTTGAATGTGACCGGAGGAATACAGCATTCATGCAATGGGTTTTTCTATGAGGTCGGCTATCGACTTGGAATCGTTGGAGATACTTATAACAGTGACGTGGCGTTGAATAAGCTTGCAAAAGCTGCTGATCTGTATGGGCTTTCAGAGACTTCCGGAGTGGAGATCGAGGAGTATGCGCCGAAGATATCCGATACGGATGCGGTCCGTTCGGCAATCGGCCACGGCAATAATAACTATACTACTGCGCAGCTTGCGCGATATGTTACAACTATCGCCAACGGCGGAACATGTTATAATTTAACATTAGTAGACAAAATAGAAAACCTAAACAAGAATTACATTCAGGATAATGAAGCCAAGGTGCGCAATCATATCGACATGGATCAGGCATATTGGGATGCCATCCATACCGGGATGCGCAGGGTTGTGGAGGGCAAGGGTTATTATGCGGATCTGGACGTCAACGTAGCCGGCAAGACGGGTACGGCGCAGGAGGACAGAAGCCGCCCCAACCACGCGCTCTTTATCAGTTATGCGCCGTATGAAGATCCTGAGATCTCTGTCACGGTCCGTGTGGCTTATGGTTATACGTCAGACTACAGTGCACAGATTGCCAAGGATGTTTACGCATATTATTACGGTTTAAAAGATGAGACAGATATCATTACAGGAACCGCCGGTTCTTTGGAGGGCGGAGCCATTAATGCAGACTAAATGACAGGGGAACGATTTATGAAAAATCCGGTTATTATCAAAAGTTTTCAGCATGGGCTTTCTATCTGGCTTGATGAGGAAATGCCCTTTTCACAGTTGATCGAAGAAATTGCTTTCAAATTCAGGGAATCCGCACATTTCTTTAAGGATGCGAGCATGGTTCTTTCTTTCGAGGGACGCAGTCTGTCCGATCAGGAAGAAAGGAATATTGTCAATACGATCACGGCGAATTCTTCGCTGAATATCGTGTGTATTGTCGGCAAGAACGAGGAGACAAACAAGAATTATGTGAAAGCGTTGCAGAAGCTGTCTTATCATCAACAGCTCATGGAGAATGCGGGACAGTTCTACAAAGGCACTCTGAAGGATGGCCAGACTCTGGAGACGGAGAACAGCGTCATTGTTCTGGGAGATGTGTATCCCGGTGCCTGTATTGTATCCAATAAAGACATTGTCATTCTTGGTGGCCTGTATGGACAAGCCTATGCCGGAGGCAGCGGAGACGAGGGACACTTTGTCGTGGCGCTTGAAATGTCACCCGAAAAATTAAAAATCGGTGACTTCAAATATAAAACATCAGAGAAACAGAGCAAATGGCCGATCAAACCCAAAGTGCAGCCTAAGATTGCTTACGTGGAAGACGGAAGAGTAATGATGGAACCGATTACCAAAGAATTACTGAACAATCTGCCAGTATAGAAAAACCATACAGGACGGCGGCAAGAATGCAGCGCAAGCAGATTTTGCAGAAACCGTACAGGACGGCGGCAAGAATGCAGCGCAAGCAGATTTTGCAGAAACCGTACAGGACGGCGGCAAGAATGCAGCGCAAGCAAATTCTTG
>CAYXKS010000090.1:4363-10558 GCA_964465725.1 uncultured Bacteroides sp.
ATTTTGCAGAAACCGTACAGGACGGCGGCAAGAATGCAGCGCAAGCAAATTCTTGCAAAGCAAGCCATCCGGCTTGCTTTTGTTCAGGGGACGATAATACATCATATTAGGAGGTCATCAAAAAGATATGAGTGAAGTAATTGTCGTCACATCAGGGAAAGGCGGAGTAGGCAAGACCACTACTACCGCAAACGTTGGTACGGGTCTCGCTGCCATGGGCAAGAAGGTAATCTTGATTGACACCGATATCGGACTGCGCAATCTGGACGTCGTTATGGGATTGGAAAACCGGATCGTATATAATCTGGTAGATGTAGTCGAGGGAAATTGCCGTGTGAAACAGGCAATCATCCGGGATAAGAGGTATCCCACTCTGTTCCTGCTTCCATCTGCGCAGACAAGGGACAAGAGCGCGGTCAATCCTTCACAGATGGTACGGATGATCAGTCACTTGAAGGATCAGTTTGACTATATTATTCTGGATTGTCCGGCGGGCATTGAACAGGGATTCCAGAACGCCATAGCAGGCGCCGACAGGGCGCTTGTCATCACGACGCCGGAAGTGTCGGCCATCCGGGATGCAGACCGCATTATCGGGCTTCTGGAGGCCAATGAGATACATAAGATGGATCTGATCATCAACCGCATCCGCTACGATATGATCAGGCGGGGAGACATGATGTCTTCCGAAGATGTGGTAGAAATCCTTTCCTTACCTTTACTGGGCATGGTTCCCGACGATGAGAATGTGGTGATTGCCACCAATCAGGGGGAGCCACTGGTGGGAAGCAATACGCTGGCTGGCAAAGCCTACCAGAATATCTGTTACAGAGTTGTCGGAAGAGAAGTGCCCTTTCTCGATCTGGAAAAGGGAGTTTCGTTCTGGGCAAGAGTATCAGGTATCTTTCATAAGGGTTAGGGGGGATTATAGTGTTTAAAAATATTCTAAAACGGAAAAGTTCCAGGGAAATTGCAAAGGATAGATTGAAAATTCTGTTGATTTCCGACCGGGTCAACTGCTCCCCGGAAATGATGGAAATGATAAAGAATGATATTGCACAGGTAATCTCCAAGTATATGAAGATTGATACAAAAAGTATGGAGATTCAGATTACCAAAACAGGAAATAAGGGACGCGGCCTTAAGAATCCGACTCTTTATGCCAATATACCGATTCTGGATCTTAAGAATGATTAAGTAAAATGATAAGTTCAAGAAAGGGATGACGCCATATGCTGAGGCAGTACCATATCAGAGATTATGACTTTAAACTGATTATTCTGGTGGCAGCGCTTACCGTAATCGGGATTTTTGCGATTGGGAGCGCCAAGGAATCTCTGCAATCAAGGCAGATTGCCGGATTTGTTCTGGGACTTTTTCTGATGACGGTCTTATCCCTTTTTGATTATTCTGTGATTCTTCGGTTTTATTGGCTGATCTACCTTATGAACATAGCGCTTTTGGCCCTGGTTAAGCTGATGGGTGTAGAGGTGGGCGGTGCTCAGAGATGGCTGAATATTCTGGGAATACAGTTTCAGCCTTCGGAGACTGCCAAAATCATGCTTCTTCTGTTTTATGCCCAACTGATCATGCGCCATCAGGAGGAGATGCATTCCCTGAAGACAATTATTATGTGCGTGATACTCTTTCTGCCTCCGATAGCACTGATCTACACGCAACCGGATATGTCTACCAGCATTATGGTCGTCTTGCTGTTCTGTGTTATCTTACTGGTAGGCGGTATCAGTTGGAAATATATCATAGGTGCAATAGCCGTGGCCGTACCGGCTTTTGTGATCTTGTTGATGCTGGTTTTGCAGCCCGACCAACAGATCATAAGTCCGTATCAGCAGCAGCGTATCTTAGCCTGGCTCTATCCGGAAGAGTATGCCAAGACAACGGCTTATCAGCAGACAAACTCCATTACAGCGATTGGTTCCGGTATGCTGTATGGTAAGGGTTATAAGACCAATGAGATCAGTTCCGTAAAAAACGGAAATTTTATTTCAGAGCCTGAAACCGACTTTATTTACGCTGTTATCGGGGAAGAATTTGGATTTGTTGGCGGCTGTACTGTAATTGTGTTATTGATTTTAATTTCATTTGAATGTATTATGGTAGCTAGGAGAGCAAAAGACCTTGCGGGTACGATTATTGCTGCCGGGGTAGCAGCATTGGTTGGATTCCAGGGTATGATCAATATTTCGGTTGCTACAGGTGTTATTCCGAACACGGGTATACCATTGCCCTTTGTGAGTTATGGCTTAACTTCAGTAGTCAGCTTATATATTGGTGTAGGGTTTGTACTAAACGTACGGCTGCAATGTAAAAAAATGACATAAGTAAAGGAAGGGGTTAGTATGAACATTGCATTAATTGCGCATGATGCGAAAAAACAATTGATGCAGAATTTCTGTATCGCTTATAGGGGGATTTTGAACAAGAACGAATTGTATGCAACAGGGACGACAGGAAGACTGATTGAGGAAGTTACGAACCTGACGGTTCACAAGTATCTTGCCGGACACCTGGGAGGCGCCCAGCAGATTGGCGCCCAGATCGAGCACAATCAAATTGATCTGGTGATTTTTCTGCGAGATCCGTTGTATCCGAAATCGCATGAGCCGGATGTCAACAATGTGGTAATGCTGTGCGATAAACATAATATTCCGCTGGCAACCAATCTTGCGTCTGCGGAACTTTTAATTAAATCGCTTGAAAGAGGAGATCTTGAATGGCGTGAAATGTACAAATAGAAGAATGAAATACCAAATATTCGCTATGGCTGCCGCCGCAGCTATATTGATTACGGGCTGCGGCAGCACAGAATATGACATGGCATATAAACTGAATAGTGATGTGAGCAGTTTTCAGCTTGCAGGCGTGGCCGAGCAGGAAACGTTGACGCCTTTTGCGGCGGATTTGTGTGTAGTGGGAGAGAATAATGTATCTGCTTCTGGCGTATCGCTTTCGGAGGCGGAGGCTGCAGCGTTATTTAACCTGAAAACTCTGGATACAATCTATGCCAAGAATGTGAATGAACAGCTGCATCCTGCCAGTCTGACCAAAGTTATGACTGCGCTTGTCGCCATAAAATATGGTTCTACTGACCAGATCCTGACTGCTTCCGAGAACGTCAAAGTCACAGAACCCGGCGCAGTGTTGTGTGGCATTAATCCTGGCGACCAGATGACGTTAGATCAGGCCCTCCATGTGCTTTTGTTGTTGTCCGCCAACGATGTCGCAATATTGATTGCCGAAGGAGTTGCCGGTTCTGTGGAAGAATTTGTCAGGTTGATGAACGAGGAGGCAGATGCTATAGGCGCCACCAACTGTAATTTTACCAACCCTAACGGACTGACGGAGGAAGGGCATTATATGACCGTCTACGATTTGTATCTGATTTTCCAGGAAGCGCTGCAGTATGATTTGTTTAATCAGATCATACAAATGCCTGCATATACCAGCACTTACAAGGATAGGAACGGTAATGATAAGTCTCTGGATATCAAGACATCCAACCGGTATCTGAGAGGTAATTATGAGATGCCATCCAATGTGACGATCATTGGCGGTAAGACGGGAACGACTACCGCGGCCGGAAGTTGTCTTGTTTTGTTGTCCAGAAGCAGTGACGGTACGCCGTATATTTCTATTATCATGAAGGATTCTTCAGGGGATCAGCTCTATGCGGATATGACAGAGCTCCTTGGCATAATTAAATAGTAATATTCAGCCTCTTACTTATTCCGCGGGCAGAATCATTTTCTATTACGATAATTAATCTTTTTTGGTTGTTTTTTTGTTACTTTTCACTTATAATATGTTTAGATGAAGTGATATCATAATCGTTGTTGCTGTTTGTGCCTTGCTATTCATAGCAACATGAAATATTTTACTTTAGGAGGGATTCATCATGGTTCAGTTTATTGTTGGTAAAAAGGGAAAAGGAAAGACGAAACACTTATTGGATAAAGTGAATACAGAAATAAAAGACGTGGAAGGTAATGTTGTTTATTTGGACAAGAGTACGAAGCATATGTTCGAATTGAATAACAAAATCCGCCTGATCAACGTATCCGATTATCTTATAACAAACAGTGATGAATTCATTGGTTTTATTTGTGGTATTATTTCACAGGATCACGATCTGCAGCATATGTATTTCGACAGTTTTTTACAAATTGCATGTGTGGATAAAGAGAATATGATCGCGACACTCAATAAGCTGGAGAGTATCAGCACGAAGTTCCACGTTGATTTTGTAGTAAGTATTTCCGTTGACGAGGGTGAACTTCCGGAGAATCTGAAGTCTAATGTTATTGTTTCTCTGTAAGCATATACATAACTGATAGCTGTGTAATTCCATAAAAACCTCGGATGTTCCGAGGTTTTTCACATGTATAGACTTTAGGAACTACGGATGGTTAAAGGAGATGGGCGATTGGCCGATAATAGAAACAAGATAACTAAATACAGACGGCCGGTCAATCTGAATATCGGTATCCTGATTTTTATCACTATTTTTATCTATGTCATTATCTGTGTGATCTCTTATTTCCGGACAGACCATATTGTCGGATACAGCGTGCAGGAGGGTTCCCTTACCTCCAACAGCATTTATAAAGGTATCGCGCTGCGAACGGAGGAGGTAGTGCCTTGTTCGAATGCCGGATATGTAAATTATTTTGCAAGGGAAGGAGACCGGGTTGCGGTTAACAACCTAATTTATACGATCGACGAGACCGGAAGGCTTTCAGACTACATCAATGCCAGCGAAAGCGGAGAGAATTCACTTTCGGAGGCAGACCTTGCGGAACTAAAGACGGAGATTACGGCTTTTACCAGCCGGTTTGACAGAAGGAACTTCGCGGATGTCTATAACTTTAAATACAGTGTGGAAGGCACAGTGCTTAAGCTTGCCAACTATAATATACTAGAGAATGTAAACGCCCTGAATGATGCCTCGAACACGGCATTGATCAATTATTGTTATGCTGCTAAAAGTGGGATCGTCACTTATTCCGTTGACGGCTATGAGAACCTGAAGCTGCAGGATATGACCGGGGAATATTTCGATCAGAAAGAGTACGAGAAGAAACATCTGGTCAACAATGAACTGTTGGCTGTGGGAGATCCGGCTTACAAGTTAGCTACAGATGAGAATTGGTCGGTTGTCATTCAGGTGGAAAATGAAGAGATTGCCGAGCAGTTAATGGAAGAAGAATATATTGAGGTAAAATTTCTGAAGAATCAGTACACCTCCTGGGGTGAGGTGGATTCTTTTGTCAACGAAGCCGGGGAAGTATTTGTGGAGCTGACCTTCACGAACTCTATGGTAACATTCTGCACAGACCGTTTTATCGACATAGAACTTCTTCTGGAGGAGGAAAAGGGGCTTAAGATTCCCAATTCCGCCATTGTGGAGAAAGAATTTTTCATTGTGCCCAAGGAGTTTGTGACAAAGGGCGGTAACAGTGGCAACAATGGCGTGCTGTTGGAGACTTATGACGAGGAGGGCAATGCCTCGACAAAGTTTGTGGAAACGACTATATATGATGAGACAGATACGGAATATTATCTGGATGACAGCGTACTGCGGGCCGGGAATTATCTCATCAAACCGGAATCTTCGGAGAAACATGCTGTCAGCAAGACAGGTTCTCTGATCGGTGTGTATAATATCAACAAAGGGTATGCAGATTTTAAGCAGGTAAGTATTTTGTATCAGAATGAAGAGTACTCAATTGTGAAATCAAACACAGTATATGGTCTGAATGTGTATGACCATATTGTGCTGGATGCGACGATGGTGAATGATAACGATTTTATTTATGAATGATTAAGGAAGCAATGTCATTAAATCCGGACGCGCCTGACATTATGTAGTAATTCTAAGGACGCGCTTGCGCTCGATTCCAAACGCAGCGGTACTAAGCTCGTGAGAAACCTCGCTAAGTGCCGGCGTTTGGGGGCGGCACTTAGAATTACTACATAATGCCAGACGCTGTGTATTGGCTTAATTAAAAGGACATGGAGGTGTGGGTATGATACGGGAGAATCTCGGGAAGGTAGAGTCCAATATTGTGGCCGCTTGTAAGACAAGTGGACGCAACAGAGAGGATGTCAGGCTGATTGCAGTCAGCAAGACGAAACCTGTTGAAATGCTTCGGGAAGCCTATGACTGTGGATGCC
>CAYXKS010000091.1:0-10398 GCA_964465725.1 uncultured Bacteroides sp.
GTACAGCGGCATATCGGCAGGAACATTTCCATCAATCTCGGCAAGGCGGATGCGATTTTAAATGAGAGCGAACAGGTAAAAGGCGAGAACTTCAAGCCTACCGAGAGAATTAAGGTATATATCCTGGAAGTGAAGAATACACCTAAAGGACCGAGGATACTGGTGAGCCGTACACATCCGGAGCTGGTGAAGAGATTGTTCGAGGCTGAGGTGACGGAGATTAAGGACGGTACGGTCGAGATCATGAGCATTGCCAGGGAGGCGGGTAGCAGGACGAAACTGGCGGTTCGTTCCCTCAATCCGAACGTGGACGCGGTGGGAGCCTGTGTCGGTATCAACGGTACCAGAGTCAACTCGATTGTAGATGAGCTGCGCGGCGAGAAGATCGACATCGTGAACTGGGATGAGAATCCGGGCAATCTGATTCAGAACGCCCTGTCACCGGCTAAGATTGTAGCGGTATTCGCAGATCCGGACGAGAAGACGGCCAAGGTTGTGGTGCCGGATTATCAGTTGTCACTGGCTATCGGCAAGGAAGGACAGAATGCGAGGCTTGCGGCGAGACTGACCGGATATAAGATCGATATCAAGAGTGAGACCCAGGCGAAGGATGCACCGGGCTTCCGTTACGAAGATTATGTATATGATGAAGAGTATGACGAGACATATGAGGACGGAGAGGACTACGACGGGAATTACGGTGATGAGTATGGCAGTTCCGAAGACGGATCATACGAAGAAAGGTATGAAGCGTCCGGCGACGAAGCATACGAGGACGAAGAGTATGAAGCGTCCGGCGATGAGGCATACGAGGACGAAGAGTATGAAGAGTCCGATGACGAAGCATATGAGGATGATGAATACGGTGATTCGGATGATGAGGCGTATGAATCCGAAGAAGATGAGGATGACACCGGGCGATAAATAGAGTAATCTGTGCAATTATTCAGCCCAGGATTTTGAATCCGAAGGTTGAACTGGTATTAACCTGTGAGAAGGGTAGAAATACAGACCGGTCGGTTCAGGATGTGACGGAGAGGATACGAGAATGGCGAAAAAGATTCCTATGCGGCAATGTGTAGGCTGCGGCGAGATGAAAAGTAAAAAAGAAATGATGCGTGTCTTAAAAACAGCAGAAGACGCCATTATCCTGGATAAAACGGGCAGAAAAAATGGAAGGGGCGCTTATCTTTGTATGAATAAGGAATGTCTTGTCAAAGCGCGGAAGAATAAAGGGCTGGAACGTTCCTTTAAGATGAGTATCCCGAAGGAAGTATATGAGAATCTGGAAAAGGAGTTCGAGGAGGGAGATCATGCAGAATAAACCGAATAAAGATCGGGTGTTATCTATGCTTGGCCTGGCCACCCGCTCCAGAAATGTTGTCAGTGGCGGATTTGCGACAGAGGAAGCAGTTAAGAATGGGAAAGCATATCTGGTTATCATAGCGGAGGATGCTTCGGATAACACCAGAAAAAAATATAGCAACATGTGTGAATTCTATGAAGTGCCTTATCGGTATTACAGTGTGAAGGATGTACTGGGGCACGCAATCGGCAAGGAAGAGCGTTCCTGTCTTGCTGTGACTAACGAGGGATTTGCAGATTCGATACAGAAGCATTTGATAGATTCGAAATAGTTGGAGGTAGTGAGCATGGCGAAAATGAAAGTACATGAGCTGGCAAAAGAGCTGGAGAAGCAGAGTAAGGAGCTGATCGCTTTTTTGCAGGATAAAGGATATGAAGTGAAAGCGGCGCAGAGTTCGATTGAGGATGAAGCGATTGAACTGGTGCGCAGACAGTTTGGCGGCAAAGATGCGGTTAAGGCAGAATCCGGGCAGAAGCCGGTGGCGGAGACAAAGAAGGAAAATGCATCCAAAATGGATACAAAATCGGAGGCAGCGGCGTCTTCCGCTGTGGCGAAATCGGAAACAGCGACATCAAAAACGGCGCCCCCGCCCAAAGCGGATTCCAGTCTGGTAGCACCCAAAGCAGACGCAAAATCGGAGGCGGTTGTCAAGGACAGTGCAAAGGGAGAGACGGCGGCCCAGGGAAGACCGGCAGCCAAGGCTCCGGCTAAGCAGAATCCTGATGCTAGGAAGAGTGAGAACGGTAAAAACGAGCCGCCCAAGAAGAAAAAAATCATATTTGTCAGCAATCCCCAGCATTCCAAGATGCAGGGACAGGGGCAGCGTTCGCCACAGAACCAGGGAGGAAATAACGGCGGTAATGCCGGGCGTAAGAATAATAATGACAGAGACAGAAGAGCATCCGGCAATGGGGCGCGTCCGGTCCAGTTACAGAATGTGCCTCACAAAATTATAAGACCGACCCAGAAGCCCATCCCTGTTACAGCGGAACCATATGATGTACGCCAGAAACAGCAGCAGGAACGCAGGCTGGAGCAGCGGCAGCAGGAGAAGCGGGAACGCGAAAGAGAGCGTGAGAGGGAGAAAGAGCGCGAAAGGGAACGTGAACGCGAGAAAGAGCGGGAGAATGCAGGTCCCGCACAGCAGGCCAGACCGCAACAGGAACAGGGGAGAACAAGAAGTGCAGGAGAAAATCGCAGGGCTGAAGGCCAAAATAGAGCGTCTTATAACAACAATCAGGGCGATCGTAGGAATAACGGCCCTGGTGCGGGCAATAACAGGAATAGTGGAAATTTTGAACGCCCTTCGAGAGGCAATGGCGGGCAGGACAATCGATTTAAGCGGAATAACAATCAGAAGGACTTTATCCCCGAGACGCCTGTCAAGGACATGGAGAAGCACAGGGACGAAGAGAAACGCAGAGCTAATCAGGATAGAGACAAACGTTCAAAGAGAGATCTGATCTACGAGGAGGATGATGTAGCTGTAAAGAACCGCAACAAGGCGGGGCGGTTTATCAAGCCGGAGAAGAAGGCGGAAGAGAAGGTTGAGGAACAAATCAAGGTGATTACCGTTCCGGAGTCTCTGACCATTAAGGAACTGGCGGATAAGATGAAGATTCAGCCTTCCGTAATTATTAAGAAGCTTTTCATGCAGGGACAGATCGTGACTCTCAATTCAGAAGTCAGCTATGAAGATGCGGAGAATATCGCGATTGAATACGATATCATCTGTGAGAAGGAAGTCAAGGTAGACGTTATCGAAGAACTGCTTCGTGAGGACGAGGAAGACGAGAGCGCTATGGTAAGCAGACCACCCGTTATTTGTGTAATGGGGCATGTTGATCATGGTAAGACTTCTCTGTTGGACGCTATCCGTAAGACTAATGTGACGGATAAAGAGGCGGGTGGTATCACGCAGGCGATCGGCGCCTATACGGTTAATGTAAACGGGCAGAGCATTACATTCTTGGATACGCCGGGACATGAGGCTTTCACGGCGATGCGTATGCGTGGAGCCAACTCTACGGATATCGCGGTGCTTGTAGTGGCGGCGGACGACGGTGTCATGCCCCAGACGGTTGAGGCGATCAACCATGCCAAGGCGGCAGGCATCGAGATTATCGTTGCGGTCAATAAGATTGATAAGCCGAATGCGAACATCGACCGCGTGAAGCAGGAAATGACAGAGTATGAATTGATTCCGGTAGACTGGGGCGGATCTACAGAGTTCGTACCGGTATCGGCCAAGTCGGGCGAGGGACTGGAGAATCTGTTGGAGACGATACTTTTGACGGCAGAGATCCTGGAGCTGAAAGCAAACCCTGACAGGAATGCGAGAGGTCTGGTAATCGAGGCCGAGCTTGACAAGGGACGTGGCCCTGTGGCTACCGTGCTTGTGCAGAAGGGAACTCTGCACGTGGGCGACTTTATTTCCGCGGGAGCAAGTCATGGTAAGGTGAGAGCCATGATAGATGACAAGGGCAGAAGAGTGAAGGAAGCAAAGCCTTCTACGCCGGTGGAGATCCTGGGTCTGTCCGATGTGCCCAGTGCGGGTGAGGTATTTATCGTACACGAGAATGATAAGAGCGCGAAATCTTATGCTGAAACTTATATGGCACAGCATAAAGAGGAGATGCTTGCAGATACTAAGACAAGAATGTCTCTGGATGACCTGTTTAACCAGATCCAAGAAGGCAATCTGAAAGAACTGAACCTGATCGTCAAAGCTGACGTGCAAGGTAGTGTGGAGGCGGTTAAACAGAGCCTGATGAAATTGACCAATGAAGAAGTTGTAGTGAAATGTATTCACGGTGGTGTTGGCGCCATCAATGAGTCGGATGTCACCCTTGCTTCCGCGTCATCGGCTATCATCATCGGTTTCAATGTAAGACCGGATACCACGGCTAAAGCCATAGCTGAGCGCGAGGGAGTGGATGTAAGGCTGTATAAGGTCATCTATCAGGCGATCGAGGATATTGAGGCGGCAATGAAGGGTATGCTGGACCCGATCTTTGAGGAGAAGGTAATCGGCCATGCGGAAGTGCGCCAGATCTTCAAGGCGTCCGCGATCGGTAATATTGCCGGTTCCTATGTGCTGGATGGCGAATTCCAGAGAGGCTGTAAGATCCGCATCAGCAGAGAGGGAGAGCAGATTTACGAAGGTTCTCTGGCTTCCCTGAAGCGTTTTAAGGATGATGTGAAGGAAGTAAAGGCAGGATTCGAATGTGGTCTTGTGTTCGAAGGCTTCGATAAGATGCAGGAACTGGATATTGTAGAAGCATATATTATGGTTGAAGTGCCGCGCTAACTGTGGATAGGGGTAGTGGCCATAAGGCAAAGCGTTCGTGCGGACCTTGCAGCAACAATGAGGGGGAGACAGGTCGGATACGGTGAATATTGCGCGGCAGGGATTGCATTATGCCGCAGTACGGGTTAAAGAGCGTCGTGCACGGAAATCAGATGCAGGATGTGAATTGACAGAGAGGAGTCTGGTATATGCGTAAAAACAGTGTGAAAAATACCCGGATCAATGGAGAAGTACAGCGTGTGCTGGCGGAGATCATCAGGAGCGGGATCAAAGACCCGAGAATTGCCTCGATGACTTCGGTGGTGGCGGTGGAGGTGGCTCCAGATCTGAAGACATGTAAAGCATGGATCAGTGTGCTTGGGGATGAAAAAGCGCAGGCGGATACGCTGGCCGGACTTGAGAGCGCGGAAGGATATATCCGCAGCTGCCTGGCCAGGACAATCAATCTGCGCAACACGCCTCAGATAAGCTTTATCATGGATCAGTCCATCGCCTATGGTGTGGATATGTCTAAGAAAATAGATGAAGTGATCAGCAGGGAGCACAGAACTGATGGAGGAGATTAGAAATAACGGCAGTTATTTGGCTGGCAAAATAATGAAATGATAATTAACTATAGATTTTGCGTTTTCATGCCGTTTTATACCTTGAGCAGTGCGAAAGGAAGGGATAGAAGAGATGAGAATAACAGAAGAAGTAAGAAATGCAGGATCAATAGCGGTCAGCGGCCATATCAGGCCGGATGGAGATTGTGTCGGCTCGGTTATGGGATTATATTTATATCTGAAGAACGAACTGCCGGAGACAGAGATTGATGTGTATCTGGAGAAACCTGCAGAGATATTCAACTGTATCAGCCACATTGAAGATATTAAATCAGAATGTAATACAAATAAAATATATGATGTTTTTTTTGCTCTGGATTGTGCGGATGATCGCCTGGGAGATGCGAGGCCTCTTTTTCAGAATGCGCGTAAGAAAATCAACATCGACCACCATATCAGCAATCCGGGGTGTGGTGATGTGCGTATCGTGGAGCCGGAGAGAAGTTCCACGTCGGAACTTCTGTATGATCTGATGAATCCGGAAAAGGTGGATGTGGAAGTCGCCAAGGCTCTCTATATCGGTATTATTCACGATACAGGCGTGCTGCGCTACTCCAATACGTCGCCGCGCACTTTGCAGATTGCGGCCGAGTTGATTCGGTTCGGGTTTGATTTTTCCGAATTGATAGAAGAAACTTTCTACGAAAAGACTTATGTGCAGACTCAGATCATGGGCAGAGCCATTCTGGAGAGCGTCCGCTTTATGAATGACAGGTGTATTGTCAGCATGGTAACCCGGCGCATGATGGAATTTTATCAGGTAACGCCGAAGGATTTAGACGGCATCGTGAACCATCTGCTGGCAGTAAAGGGCGTGGACTGTGCCATTTTCATGTATGAGACGGGTACATTGGAGTACAAGATAAGCTTACGTTCCAAAGGCCGGGTGGATGTGGCTGCCGTGGCCATGAAATTCGGCGGCGGCGGGCATGTGCGGGCAGCAGGGTGTACAATGAACGGTACATATCATGATAATATCAACAATTTGGCGGTTGGGATTGCCGAACAGCTGAATATGGAATAATGAGGCTGGTCTTATGTATAATGGAATCATGAATGTATACAAGGAGGCAGGCTATACATCCCACGATGTGGTAGCCAGACTTCGCGGTATCTGTAAAATGAAAAAAATCGGACATACAGGAACACTCGACCCTGAGGCGGTCGGCGTGCTTCCTGTATGTTTAGGTTCGGGTACAAAGCTCTGTGACATGCTCACGGACTGGGACAAAGAATACATAGCCGTGCTGCGTCTCGGCGTCGTCACCGATACGCAGGACATGACAGGACGGATCCTGAAGCAGTGCATGGATAAGAAACTTAAGTCCATGGAAGAGGAAGAGATACGATCGGCGATTCTCGGTTTCGTGGGAGAGTATGACCAGATTCCACCCATGTATTCTGCACTGAAAGTTGGCGGAAAGAAGTTGTACGAGCTGGCAAGGGAAGGAAAGGAGATAGAGCGCAACCCCAGGAAGGTGTACATCAGAGAGATAGAGATTAAAGAACTGGACTTGCCGAGGGTGAAGATGCGCGTGGTATGCTCTAAGGGAACCTACATTAGGACACTGTGTCATGACATAGGGGAGCGGCTGGGCTGCGGTGGCGCCATGGAATCCCTGATTCGAAGCAGGGTGGGAATATTCGGTATTGAGGATGCTCTTACTCTCGCACAGATCGAAAGACTGCGGGATGAGAGTAAAATAGCTGATGTTATCATAAGCCCTGACAATGTCTTCTCAGAAAAGCGGGCCGTGATTGTGACAGAACAGGGGCGGCGTATGGCGGAGAATGGCAATGTTCTTCGTCTGAATCAGTTAACCGGGACAGATAATCTGGCTGAGGCGGAGACGGTCAGGGTGTATGATAACTCAGGTAGATTCTACGGAATATATCAATTCGAAAAAATAACAGATGTAATCAAACCTGTAAAAATGTTTTTGACATGATAATGTAATACTTATTCCGTGGACAATGAGCCAGAAAACGTTATTAAAGCTGATCGAGGCTGGTTTGAGATTATGGAGAAGTTGTCTATAGAATTATAGTAAACGACGTAACAAATTTCTGATGTAATTAGCTATAGGATGAAACAGGAGAACACAGGAACTGGACTATTATGCAGATTATTGAACAGACTACTTCATTTGAACTTTCCGGGAGGAGTGCCGTGGCCATCGGCAAATTTGATGGTATTCACCTGGGACATCAGGCGCTTATTGACAAGATCATAGAGCAGAAGAACAGTGGTTTATCGGCGGTGGTGTTTACTTTCGACACTTCGGCGTCGGCTTTTTTCGGAGGAGAGAGCGAGGAGTTGACCACCAGGGCGGAGAAGCGGCGTATTTTTGAAAATATGGGCGTGGACGTACTGATCGAGTTCCCTTTAAATACTGTGACCGCGGCCACGGAGCCTGAAGAATTTGTACGCACGTATCTGGTAAAGCAAATGAAGATGGACTATATCTGCGCAGGTCCTGATCTGTCTTTCGGGAAAAAGGGGGCGGGGGATTACGCTTTGCTTGCCCGGTATGCAGAAGAGTACGGTTATCGGGTGGAGCTGATTGAGAAGGTTATTGTGGACGGGGAGGAGGTCAGTTCCACCAGAGTGAGAGAGGCTGTCCGCAAGGGTGAAATGGAGCTGGTTTCGCGTATGCTTGGGGCGCCGTACAGTATATCCGGTCTGGTGGAACATGGAATGCAGCTGGGGCGTACGCTAGGTATGCCAACGGCGAATCTGCTTCCGGAACCTGACAAGCTCCTGCCGCCAAGCGGCGTGTATTATGCGAAAGTTTCGGTTGATCAGACGGACTATAAGGGAATTTCCAATGTGGGATGCAAGCCTACGGTGAGTGATAAGAAGGTGATGGGAGTAGAGACGTACCTTTACGATTTCGACGGTGACTTATACGGAAGAGAGATCAGTGTGCAGCTCCTTGCCTTTCGCAGGCCGGAGGTCAAATTTGACAGCGTGGAGAGCCTTAAGGCACAGCTGGCGAAGGATATCGCGGCCGGGGAGGCTTATTGATTTTATCAGGGAGCTTTTTGCAGCTAAGTTTTTTGTATGAGATAGGGCTTGCCAGTAAAGTTTATTTTCGATAGAATAAATTACAGTGATATATATTTTACCTAACTTACCTATGAAGGGAATCTACTACAGATGAATTCAACGATTATACTTTCTATGGCGGGCGGCCTGGGCCTTTTCCTGTACGGTATGCGTATTATGAGTGACAGTATTGAGAAAGTTGCCGGGGCGAAATTAAGAGGAATACTGGAAAGGCTGACTACAAATCGGTTTACGGGTATTCTTGTAGGTATCTTTTTTACAGCAGTGATCCAATCCTCCTCGGCATGTACGGTTATGGTAGTCAGTTTTGTCAATTCGGGTCTGATGACGCTGACGCAGGCTGCCGGAGTGATCTTCGGAGCGAATATCGGCACTACCGTGACGGCGCTCTTAGTTTCTTTTAAACTGGAGAAAGCGGCGCCGGTCATTCTGCTTGTGGGCGTGCTGATCATTATGTTCTGCAAGAAGCAGAAAATATCGCGCTGGGGAGAAGTCATTATCGGTTTCGGGGTTCTGTTTATGGGCTTAAGTACGATGTCGGGCGCTATGTCGGGCATGAAGGACTCTCCGGCAGTGATACATATGTTCGCATCTTTGCGGACACCGATTCTTGCTGTGATACTGGGAGCTGTACTGACCGCAATCATTCAGAGCTCTTCCGTTACCGTCAGTATTATGGTTCTGCTTGCCAATCAGGGATTGATGAGTATGGATATCGGCATGTATATTATTCTGGGCTGTAATATAGGCGCCTGTACTTCGGCGGTGCTGGCTTCTTTAACTGGTAAGAAGGAGGCCAAGAGGGCGGCTTCCATCCATTTGATTTTTAACGTGATCGGTACGGTCATTGTCTACATTATCTTTAAGTTCTGTGTGCATCAGATTGTAGATGCGTTAGTCTATGTGACAGGAAACAATCTGGGGCGGGTTGTCGCATATGCGCACATCGCTATCAAGGTTTTCCAGGTAATTATTCTGATACCTTTTATGCAGGGTATTGTTAAATTAACCTATCTGTTTGTTCCCGGAGATGACAGGAAAGTGGGCTACAGAGACAGTTATCAGCTTAAATATATCGGCGAGAAGTCGGTTCTGAATCCTGCCACTGCAGTCGTGGAGGCAATCAAGGAGCTGGACCGCATGGCCTCGCTGGCTGACGAGAACCTGAATCGGGCCATGAATGTTCTTATGACACTGGATCAGGACGAGATAGAAGAGGTCAAGGAAGTGGAGAAGAATATCGATTTCCTCAGCCATGCAATCACCCATTATCTGGTGAAAATTAACCAGACGACGCTGCCCATCGAAGACTTGAAAAATATCGGTGCACTGTTCCATGTAGTCAATGATATCGAGCGGATCGGTGATCATGCGGAGAATATTGCGGAGGCGGCTACGAGCAGGATTGAGACAGGAGTGGGCTTCTCAAAAGAGGCGCAGAGAGAATTGGGCGAGATGCTGGATATGGTCAATACACTGCTGAGATTCTCCATTGAGATGTTCGTCAAGAGTACGGAGGAGCATATGGAGGATGTGATACATCTTGAGGATGCGATCGATGAGAAGGAGAGAGAGCTGCAGAAGAAGCATATCGAAAGATTGTCCAATAACGAGTGTTCTCCGGAGGCTGGGGCGCTCTTCTCGGATATTGTGTCCGGACTGGAAAGGGTTGCGGACCATGCTGTGAATATTGCTTTCTCGAATAATTATGGGGAGGAGATTACTACATAGTATATAATATAGAAGATGGGGAGTGAGTTAGAAAAAGCGTCTGGATGGGGCGCTTTTTTGATGGAAATAGACATTTGACATATTGAGGCGCTACTGTTATAATATTTTTCATAAATGTTACAGAAATATTACGAGTTGTGAAGCGTTGCTGTAACAAGTTTGCAGTCAATATAGTGAATACGCAGAACTGGCTGTAACTTTATCTATAGTAAAGTGTTACGAGAGGAATGGAAAAGGATGAAAAGAAGAGAAATCATGTGTCTGCTTGCGGCAGCGGGATGCGGTGTGCTGCTGCTTATGCCGCTGCGGACGCGGG
>CAYXKS010000092.1:0-10340 GCA_964465725.1 uncultured Bacteroides sp.
GATAAAGAAAGATGAGATTGTTGTTTATGAAACAAAGAGATAAGGCAATCCTGATTACTAAAATGCTATCGGGAGAATTTTTAAGTGAATATACAACAATACCATGGAAAATGATTATGCGGATGAGGGATATTGTTGCACATCATTATGGGAGTCTGGATTATGGAATCGTGTGGAATACATCCGTGTCAGACATTCCGGAACTATATCTGGGAATAGAAGAGATGTTGAAAACGTGAGCCGCATGTTTGGGTTTACGGTTAAGACAGAATATTGTTCCTGCATGAAGAACAGGATGCAAAGACCGTAGAAAGCCAATGCATCCTTTTTTGCATTTCAACACGAATACAGATTTTCCTGCGCCAGGCTGACTGTGAGCGGTACGTCTGCGACGGTATCGGTTCCGAGCCATATCTGTATGTCAGAAGCTTGGGAGCAGAATTTATAGATACTACAGACAAACTAATCCATAAAATTGATATTACATGCATACGGAGAAATGATGATGAAAAGCGTATATCCCGTATTTTTCACAATTACAGATACGATTATTTTAGTAGAGGTTCCAGATCTACAGATTTTGACAGAAGGAAATGATATGTCAGATGCTATAAAGATGGCAAGAGACGCAATTGAATTAAAGTGTGTATCAATGGAAGATGATAAGATAGATATACCTTTGCCTTCAAATATTAATTCATTAGATATTAATAATGGTACTTTTGCGGAAGAGGGAGATACAGTTATATCTTTAGTTGATGTTGACTCAGCAGAATATAGAAGAAAAATTGACACGAAAACGGTCAGGAAAAATGTCACTATTCCAAGTTGGTTAAATATATGAAGCTGAACACGCTGGAATTAATGTGTCAAGAGTGCTGCAGGAAGCATTAATGGATATACTTAAAGTAAAAAGGACTATTTGATAAAAATCGAATAAAAGTTATAACCGGTTTAGAAGGCATTAGCGGAAAAAATACTCGTTAGTGCCTTTTGTAGTGATGATAAACGGGGAGGGAAGAGTGGCAGGAGCTTAAGACATATCGTGTCAACGCTGGTCGTGAGAGGAAACGAAACTTAAGTCGGCCGGGCTTTCTGTCAAATGCGGTGAATGTTACTACAATAGAATAATGCACATAAAAAGTAAAGTTATTTTGATTCATCAAAATAACTTTACTTTTTATGTGCATTATTCTATTATAAAAGTGTCCGATGGACACTTGGAGGAGTATAGTGTGAGGAGTACTTCTAAAGCTCACAGCAATGGCTGTTTCGCTAAGAAGTACATATGGTTTTTATGTGTTCAGCAATATTTGTGCTTGCAGCTGAATTTGCAGGCTGGGTAGGAGTGGAGGATTTATATGATCATTCGGGAAAAGATATTGAAAAAAATACGTCCTTTTTATAATAATGAATTGATCAAAGTACTGATTGGCCTGCGGCGTTCCGGTAAGTCAGTGCTTTTGCAGCAGATTATGGATGAGTTGATGGAGAGCGGAGTTGAGAAGCAGCAGATCATCTATATGAATTTTGAGGATTTCAGATATTCATCTATCACAAATGCGGAACAGTTGTATCATTATATATGTGACAGAAGAGAGAATGAAAAGAAATACTATATGTTTTTTGATGAGATTCAGATGGTAGATGAGTTTGAGCGTGTGATCAATTCTTTCCGGGCAACATGGGATGTGAGCATTTTTATTACCGGTTCCAACGGGAAGCTGTTGTCGGGGGAACTGGCGACCTTATTGTCGGGGAGATATGTAAGTTTCCGTGTGACGCCGTTTTCTTTTGCTGAGTATTGCGAGATCAGGCAGATTATAAAGCCTTCGGACGAGGACATGGCCGAATACATGAACTGGGGAGGCATGCCGCAGAGATTTTCCATGAAAGGGGAGAGTGAGACCAGGACTTTCCTGCAGGATCTGTACAATTCCATTGTATTACGGGATATTGTCCAGAGGACAGGGGCCAAGGAGGTTGATCTGCTCAACCGGATCATGGAATATATCATGCTGAATCCGTCGCAGTGCTTTTCGGCTAAGGGTATCTTGAATTATTTCAAAAGTGTGGACCGGACGGTCAGCGCACAGACCTTATATAATTATCTTGAGCATATACAGACTTCCCTTATTGTGAGTAAGGTGCCGCGATATGATATCCGTGGGAAACAGCTGCTGACAACGTTGGATAAATATTTTCTGACAGATCTTGGACTGGGGCGCATTCATAACAGTGGATATAAGCTTGAGATGGGTGCCCTGCTTGAAAATATTGTTTACAATGAACTGCGTGACCGGGATTATGAGGTATATGTCGGGAAGATTCCGAATGGAGAGGTGGATTTTGTTGCAGTAAAGGGGGATCAGAGAGAGTATTACCAGGTGGCGTATTATCTGGCAGACCAGTCAGCGATCGATAGAGAGTTTGGGGTGTTTTCATCGATCGCGGACAATTATCCGAAATATGTTATCTCCATGGATAAGTATGATTTTTCCAGGGAGGGGATGATTCATAAGAATGCAATAGATTTTTTGATGGAGGAAAGGAACTGTTGAAAGGATTTTAAAATTTAACACGTCTTTCAGAAAAAATTTCTGTGCACAGAAGTTCCCACGACGGCAAAAACATATTGACAAAATCATAAATATCCAGATGTTTTTGCCGATAATGTGGTATACTATTAAGGTAGCTTAGTATAGTTCTTTGATTCAATTTATAACGGGGGAGAACAGATGCGATACCTTTCAGTTGCTGAAATAGCAGGAAAATGGAATGTGTCGGAGCGCAGTGTTAGAAATTATTGTGCCCAGGGACGTGTGATCGGTGCGTTTCTTACCGGCAAGACCTGGAACATTCCTGAGAATGCAGTTAAACCGGAGCGCGCAAACAAGAAAAAAGAGAGAGCCATTACGCTGTTGGATATTCTGAAAGAGCAGAAAGCAGGCAAATATCCCGGCGGCATTTACCATAAGACACAGATTGACCTGACATACAATTCAAGTCACATTGAGGGCAGCCGTCTGACCCACGAACAGACCAGATACATCTTTGAAACCAACACCATCAGCGTAGAGAATGAAGTGCTCAATGTGGACGATGTGATTGAAACAGCAAATCATTTCCGCTGCATTGATATGATGATTGACAATGCAAAAGAGGCTTTGACTGAGAAACTCATCAAAGAAATCCATTTGATCCTGAAAAACGGAACAAGTGATTCCAGAAAGGATTGGTTTGCTGTTGGTGACTATAAGAAACTGCCAAACGAAGTCGGCGGCCTGGCAACTGCCCTTCCGGAAGAAGTTGCCGGTAAGATGAAAGAGTTACTAACGGAGTATAACGCTAAACTGGATAAGACACTTGGAGATATTCTGGAGTTCCATGTGCAGTTCGAACAAATCCACCCCTTCCAGGACGGCAACGGCCGGGTAGGCAGACTGATTATGTTTAAGGAGTGCCTGAAATATCATATCGTTCCGTTTATCATCGAGGATAATCTGAAGATGTTCTATTACCGTGGTTTGAAAGAATGGAACAATGAAAAGGGTTATCTGACAGATACTTGTCTGACAGCCCAGGATAAATATAAAGCTTATCTGGATTATTTTAGAATCCCGTATTAAAGCAGGAAAACCCTTTTCCAACAAAATTGTAGGATAAATGCAATATTGGTGTAAGATTTCCCTGCTATATTTGAGGGGATCAAAAAAAGAAAGAGGTGTTCACACAATGAAAAGCTATTTAAATCTGATCCCCATTTTAGCCAGGGTGCGGCGGCGTCAGAACCGCTTGACCCTGTTGTGCATTATCTTCGCGGTATTTCTTGTGACGGCGATATTCAGCATGGCAGATATGATGTTCCGGGTGGAAGCGGCAAGGCTGACTGAAAAACACGGCCGGGAGTTTTCCTTTCGGGACGTTATGGACACCACTACGGGCCAGAGTCTTGTTTTGGTTGCCGGAGTCCTGTTCTTCCTGATCCTGCTTGCAGGAGTGCTGATGATTTCAGGCAGCATTAACAGTACGGTAGCCCAGCGGACGAAATTCTTCGGAACGATGCGCTGCATCGGCATGAGCCGCCAGCAGCTAAAGCGGTTCGTGCGGCTGGAGGCTCTTAACTGGTGCAAAACGGCAATCCCCATCGGCATTGTGCTGGGCACGGTCAGCGCATGGGTTTTATGCGCTATGCTGCGGTTTGATGTTCAGGAGGAATGGTCAGATATCCCTCTCTTCGGGATCAGCATGGTCGGGATGATCAGCGGCGTCGTCATGGGACTTGTCACGGTGCTGCTGGCTGCCAGAGCGCCGGCGAGACAGGCGGCAAAGGTATCCCCGGTGGCGGCAGTTTCGGGAAATATGGAGAATACCGGCCGCCCACGGCGGGCGGTCCGTATCGGCAGGCTGCCTGTCGAAATTTCCCTGGGTTCCCATCATGCGAAATCGGCCAGGAAGAATTTAATTCTGATGACCGGCTCCTTTGCCCTGAGTATCATCCTGTTCCTGACATTCTCGGTCCTGCTGGATTTTGTGGGATATCTGCTGCCCCAGTCCGCCAGCAGTGCCGACATTACGATCACCGGTGAGACCGGTGTCAACTGTATTCCCCGGGAAACGACAGAGAGGATCCGCGGGATGGACGGTGTGAGAAATATCTTCGGCCGTCGGAGCGTTTTTGAAGTTCCTGCGGATCTGGGACAGGAGGGCATGCCTCAGACGGTGGATCTGATCTCTTTTGACGATTTTGACCTGAAGGCGCTGAAAAAGGATGGAAGCTTGAAAAAGGGCAGCAGTCTCTCCGATGTCTGTGGGGATAATGGTTCTGCGCTGGTGATCTGTGATCCGGATGCCCCGCTTAAGAAGGGGGACACCATTCGGGTGGAGGGTGAGGAATTGACTGTGGCGGGCATGCTGAAATACGATCTGTTCAGTGCTGACGGCCTCTCCCACGGCAGAGTTTCCGTCATTACCTCTGACGAAACCTTTGTCCGGCTGACCGGCATAACCGACTATGCGCTTGTGATGATACAGACCACAGGGGACGTGACAGACGAGGATGTTGCCGCCATAAGCGGGATACTGGGCGAGGGCATTACGCTTCAGGATATGCGTGAGATGCGCACTTCCGGCACCTATACCGCTTTTGTGCTGTGCGTCTATGGCTTCCTGGCGATCATTGCCATGGTTACGCTGTTGAACATCGTAAACAGTATTTCCATGAGTGTATCCGCTAAGAGCAAACAGTATGGTGCTATGCGGGCTGTGGGCATGGACGGCCGCCAGGTTACCAGAATGATTGCTGCTGAAACGGTCACTTATGCTCTGGCCGGCTGCGTGATCGGGTGCATCGTTGGGCTGGCAGCCGGCAGGATGCTGTATGGTCTTTTGATTGAAGGCCGTTTTCCCTATGCCGTATGGACATTGCCTGTTTCCCGACTGCTCTTTGTTTTGGCATTTGTGTCGGCAGCAGTACTGGCGGTCGTTCATGCCCCTGCTAAACGGATCCGCAACATGGCCATAACCGCAACGATCAATGAACTGTAGGTAAATTAGCCTGGAAGGCGGCGAAGGCATTCAGGGAATAAAAAAATGGAAGCAAAGGGGCTCGAACCCTTGGCCTCCCGCTAGTCAGGCGAGCGCTCATCCCAGCTGAGCTATGCTTCCATGAAATTTATTATAGCATGATCGTTTCAGATTGCAATGACTTGATCCGTTTTTGCAAAGAAAATTGTAACAGTTTAGCCTTGCTTCACTGTTACTGCATCCGACCATCCTAGATCGCTTCGCGATGGGCCGGATGCTTTCAACCACTACTCTTTGGTACGGTCAGCGCAGTAAATGCGCAGACCTGTCTGAACTGTTACAGAAAATTACTATGATCCAGACAGGAAAGAATCCGGGAAATGGGTTGTCAGGCAATCCCTTCCCGAGTTCCTTTTCAAGATATTTGGTGGGAGTGCTCCTCCCCACATTTCTTTTGACCTCCAGGGTGCGTAGCAGCACATTCTCTACTTCAAATATCCTATTCTTATGGGATCTTTATTGCAGCTTAATTATTCTCTCGTTACTATTCACAGCTTACGCTGCTCATAGTAACGGCATTTGCGCATTCCAAGTCGCCTTCGGCGAGGCGCAAATGCTCAAAAAATTTACTTCTTTGGGTCGTAAATGCGCAGTTAATGCGCATTTCGACTGTGAACAGTAACATTCTCTCCTGTAAAGTAATTTATTCTTCTTGCTCAGCTTTTCCGACTACGATTCTTTATGCAAAAGAACGTTATTGCGGAATTTTTTATGTCTGTTTTTATCAATGATTAATGCAGGCTTTGATGCTGCGTTTAAATTTGTTACCATGCCATTTTCCCCGGCACAAACAATGATAAAAGCCTTATTGTATACGACAAAAAATTAATGTTATAATGAAAAAGCCGAGTCGTGTGTGAGACAGAAAAGATGCGGCAGTAAAGCGATCCGAACTATCCACTGATACAGCATTAATTTACCGAGGTGAATATAAATGAGCAGACCGATTCTGATTCATGAAAAGTTAAATTATTGTGCAAATAAACCGTTTCAGATAAACTTTGTCAGAAGTACAGAAAGACATCAGTCCTATCTTCCACATTGGCATGAAGAGATAGAGATCATTTATTCTTTTAGTGGACATGCTTTGTTCTATATAGATGGTGTGGAATATGAGAACAGAAGTGATGAAATGATTGTGGTAAACAGTGGAAGTGTGCACAGTATCATACCGATTGATGCAGGAGGATGCAAGGAAGAGATCAAAGTGATCGTGATTCTGCTCAGCAGGAAGTTTGTGGAGGATTGGCTCCCGGAATATCGGAATAAACTTTTTCAGGAAAGAAACTGTGAGGTTGGAGAGGAACTGCGGCAGATACTGTATAAATTGACAGAGGGTGAGGAGCAAAATACTGTGTTGGCCTCATCGCATATAAATTTATATCAGACGGGACTGCTTATGCAGATCTTGTATTTCCTCAGCGAAACAGGGATGAAGGATCGGGATACTTCAGTCAGGATCAACACCCAGAAGAATATTGAAAGGATCAGGGGTGTGATCCAATATGTGGAAGACTACTATATGGAGCACATCGCACAGGCGGAGGTTGCCAGGAAATTTTATTTTAACGGAGAGTATTTCTCCCGATATTTTAAGCAATCTATGGGAGTTACATTCACGGAATATCTGACGGACTACAGAGTGAGGATGGCTAGGGAGGATCTGTTGAATACAGATTACAGTATTATGGAGATTGCGGTGAAAAATGGTTTCCCGGACGGTAGGGCTTTTACCCGGGCATTTCAGAAGAATTATCAAGTGTTACCCTCGAAATACAAAAAAATGTATACAAACAATTGATTTGTATCTTATAAATTAGATATAAATACACATTTTTGACATAGAAAGTCATTAATGTGTATTTTTTATGTCAGATAACAGCACTATGGAAAACTTGAAAAGAGGTAAGATGGGATTATCGAAAACAGGAAAGGAAGGTATTAAAATGAGGACACAAGAAAAAGGGCGTCTAAGTCTGGGAGAGAAAATCGCATATGGATTCGGGGACTGCGGCGCAAATGTGTATGTTGCAATGGGAATGTCATTTTTGACGGCATTTTATACGGACACAATGGGACTCGCAGCAGCGGCTGTGGGCACGATGATGCTGATCACCCGTGTGTTTGACGGTATAACCGATTTGATTATGGGTGCGATTGTGGATCGGACGAAAAGCAAATATGGCAAAGCGCGTCCGTGGCTGCTGTGGACAGCACCGCTTATGTTTATCGGATTTCTTCTGCTGTTCTATGTACCGGAAAGTTTTGGACAGTCACAGAAACTCGTATATGCGTATGTCACCTACATCTTTACAAACTGTATTGTTTATACGGCGAACAATCTTCCGTATAATGCGCTGCTGTCCAGAATGACATTGAATGTGCAGGACCGTGCGACGACAGCTTCGATCCGTTTTATCATGACGCAGATTACATCGCTGATCATCAATGCGGTAACGGCCAGTGTGTTAGCATCGGTTGGATGGTTTAAACTTGCTGTGATCTATGGTATCGTGATGGTGGTGATGCTGCTGATCAGCTTCTTCGGCTGTAAAGAACATATCGGGGCGGATGAAGGCGGCAGTATACAGATAGAAGAAGTGCCTTTAAGAATAGCATTCCCTGCGCTGCTGAAGAATAAATACTTTTACCTGCAGGCACTGCTCTTTATAGTTTTGTATATTAATACTGTGGCACAGGGATCTCTCGGATTTTATTTCTACAATAATGTGCTGGGGAATCTTGCAATTATGTCAATTGCTTCCTTTGCGCAGACGATCCCGGCCGTTCTGTCCAATTTTGCGAATCCACAGTTGGTACAGAAGTTCGGTAAGAGAAAGGTAATGATGGTCGGCAGCGGCATGATGATAGCCGGCAGTATCCTGATTGGACTTGCCGGGGTGAATCTTCCGCTTATCATGCTGGGTATTGTAGTGAAGGGATTTGGCAGCGGACCTATTATGTCGGGTGTATTTGCCATGACGGCGGATGTTGTGGATTATGGCGAGTGGAAAACAGGGGTCAGATCGGAAGGGCTTGTCAACAGTTGTACTTCTTTTGGCATGAAAGTGGGTATCGGTTTAGGTTCCGCTGTGGGAAGCTGGATTCTTGCTCTCGGCGGATATGACGGGACCGCAGCAGTACAGTCAGCCTCAGCGCTGAATGCAATCCGTTTTGGGTTCGGTTATTTCGGTGCCATTCTGGCGGTTGTGTGCCTGCTGATCATTTTTGCCATGAATATTGATAAGCATATCAAACAGATCCAGATTGATCTGGAGATGAAGCATGACCGGAAAGCTTGAGTAAGTTTCGGATGACCGTGTAGACAAAGGAAAATTGGTTTAGAAGTAGACATTACTGTCTGGACAGAAATGAATCTGGAATAGAAGCAGATTGTGTTGACAGATATGAGCCTGCAGTCCAGAATAGAAACGGTAGGAGGTGGCAAAATGTCATTGGTCAGTGATAATATCAGAAAAGCATTTGGAGAGGGGGATGCAGTCCGGGACGCCGGGCTTACTACGCCGGAAGATATCATACGGTATGATGATATCTTGTATGGAACGGATCCGCATTGGCAGGTGATGGATGTCTACCGGCCGCGTCAGGAAGAAGGGAAACGTCTGCCTGTGATCGTCAGTATACATGGCGGCGGCTGGGTATACGGCGATAAGGAAAGGTATCAGTATTATTGCATGGATCTGGCACAGAGGGGATTTGTGGTCGTTAATTTTACATATCGGCTGGCGCCGGAGTTTAAGTTCCCCAGTTCTATGGAAGATACGAATCTCGTTTTTGGCTGGGTGATGGAACACGCGCAGGAATATGGCATGGATGTGAAAAATGTTTTTGCGGTGGGCGATTCAGCAGGCGCACATCAGCTGGGATTGTATGCTGCTATGTTGACGAATCCGGGATATGCGGCGCTCTATCCTTTTACATTGCCGAAGAAATTGTGTCTGAATGCGATTGCGCTTAATTGTGGTATGGGGGAGGTCAGACTGACTGGAGACTCGAACGATATGACACAGGCGTTGATGGGAGATTACCTTCCTGAAAAGGGAACAGAAGAAGAACTGCATAGGATTTCCATGGTGAATTATGTGACAGAGGATTATCCGCCGACTTATATTATGACGGCGGTGGACGATTTCCTTAGAATGCAGGCACCGGTCATGGCGAGCACTTTGATAGAAAAGGGTGTTCCGTTTGTTTTGAAATTCTATGGGGATAAGGAGAACAGGCTGGGGCATGTGTTCCACTTGAATATCAGATCTCAAGATGCGATAGTCTGTAATGATGAAGAATGCAGATTCTTTCAAACCTATAGAAAAGAAATGTAAGAATAATGATAGCAGCCAGGTTTTAGCCAGACTGCTATCATTATTTTATTCTATAGGAAATTCCTCCCACTTATCCGAGTTCGCGCAGCAGAGCAAGCGAATTCCGCAAACGAGCTTCACTCATTTTCCCAGGCTCTCTCTACAGGTCAAATCCAAAATAAGCCACAGCGTTATTGTAGCAGATCCCCTTCACGATCCGCTCCAGCGCCTTTTCATCATAAGGATATTCACCGTTCTCTACCCAGCCGCCGATCAGGTTGCAGAGAATGCGGCGGAAGTATTCGTGTCTGGTGTAGGAGAGAAAACTTCTGGAATCTGTGAGCATACCCACGAAATTACTGAGCATGCCTAAGTTAGCCAGTGACGTCATCTGCTCGGTCATGCCAACCTTATGGTCGTTGAACCACCACG
>CAYXKS010000093.1:0-10297 GCA_964465725.1 uncultured Bacteroides sp.
GGCTATTTTCTCGGCGATCAACAGGTTGGGGCTGGGAGTGCATTAAAGAGGGGATGGTGGAGCCGGACGCTGTGTACTGGCTAAAAGTAAAATAAAGTGTACAGTTAAGTTGAAGTATGAGCTGCTACACAGATAGGCAACTTGACAGATTATGTTATGGGGGTATGATGTATGGGACAGTTGGAACAGTTGCAGGATTGGGTGAAAGAGAGTAATAATATCGTATTCTTCGGCGGGGCGGGGGTTTCGACGGAGAGCGGAATCCCGGATTTCAGGAGCGTGGACGGATTGTACAATCAACAGTACGACTATCCGCCGGAGACGATTCTGAGCCATACGTTTTACAGGCAGAAACCGGAGGAATTTTACAGGTTTTACAGGGCTAAAATGCTTTGTCTGGATGCGAAACCGAATGCGGCGCACAAGAAGCTGGCGCAGTGGGAGCAGGAAGGGAAGCTGAAGGCGGTGGTGACACAGAACATCGACGGCCTGCATCAGGCGGCGGGCAGTAAGGTGGTACTGGAACTGCATGGATCCGTGCTGCGTAATTACTGTGAGAGATGCGGCGCTTTCTACGACGCGGAGTATATTCTGCACTCAGAGGGGGTTCCGGCATGCACTTGCGGGGGCAGTATTAAGCCGGATGTAGTCCTGTATGAGGAGGGACTGGATCAGAAAACTCTCTCCGATGCGGTGCGCTATATTAGCGAGGCGGATATGCTGATTGTTGGAGGCACCTCGCTGGCTGTATATCCGGCTGCGGGGCTTTTGGATTATTACAGGGGAAACAAGCTTGTCCTGGTGAATAAGACTCCTACGCCGAGAGATTCGATTGCGGATCTGATCGTACAGGGAAGTATCGGGGAGATTTTTTCACAGCTTCCATAGAACCTGCAGAACAGAAAAGAAAGGTAACAGTCCAGCTCAGGACTTTGCATTTACTGCAAAGTACGTGAGAATACATGAATTGTGAAATGAATCCGCCCCTTCGCCGTAAGGCGAACTTTAAATGGGCGGATTCTGTAACAGTGAGGCCGAAGGCTGAACTGTTACAAAGAAAGGGTATCAGAGCGAAGATGGATATTCAGGTTGGCGACATATTAAAATTAAAGAAACAGCATCCCTGCGGCTCCAAGGAGTGGGAAGTGCTGCGGATCGGAGCGGATTTCCGCCTGAAGTGTATGGGATGCGGCCATCAGATTATGATCGCGCGCCGTCAGGTTGAAAAGAATGTGAAGGAGATCAAGAGCGGGTCCGGCAAATGATAATACAAAATTTACTTGCAGATTTCATCGACTTATGGTATCATTAATACCCGTGATATACTAACCTGACGTAAAGTCAATCATCCTTGCTCCTTCTATACAAGGAGGGGCCAGAGACCAAAAGGAGGAAACGAAGCATGAACAAATACGAATTAGCCGTTGTTGTCAGTGCGAAGATCGAAGATGACGAGAGAGCTGCTACTTTAGAGAAAGCGAAGGCTCTGGTAGAAAGATTCGGCGGGCAGATTACCAATGTTGACGACTGGGGTAAGAGGAGATTAGCCTATGAAGTGCAGAAAATGAAAGAGGCTTATTACTATTTTATCCAGTTTGACGCAGAGAGTAACGTTCCGGCTGAGATCGAGAGCCGTATCCGTATCATGGATAATGTCATCAGATATCTGTGCGTAAGACGAGACGAGAAATAGAAAGAGGCATTTATGAATAAAGTAATATTGATGGGGCGTTTGACAAGAGATCCTGAAGTAAGGTATTCTCAGGGAGAGAACGCTATGGCAGTTGCGAGATATACACTGGCTGTGGACCGTAGATTTAACCGTAATAATGATGATCAGACAGCAGATTTTATCAGTTGTGTTGCGTTTGGCAGATCCGGCGAGTTCGCCGAGAAGTATCTGCACAAGGGAACGAAAATTGCGATTACGGGGCGTATCCAGACAGGCAGCTATACCAATAAGGATGGCGTCAGAGTGTATACAACAGAAGTTGTAGTAGAGGATCATGAATTTGCCGAGAGCAAGAACAGCGCCGGAGGTGGCGACAATAGTTTTGCTCCCGCAGGCAGACCAGCGCCGGCGCCGGCCGCAGCTGGGGACGGATTTATGAATATCCCTGACGGAATCGACGAGGAACTGCCGTTCAACTAATTGTTTGATTTTAGAAGGAGGCAATAACCATGGCATTTAATAAAACAGATAAGCCGGATTACCCTGCGAAGAAAAAGGGTGGGATGCGTAGAAGAAAGAAAGTATGCGTATTCTGTGGTAAAGATAATGTAATCGATTATAAGGATACAAACAAGCTGAAAAGATACGTGTCTGAGAGAGGCAAGATCCTTCCCAGAAGGATTACCGGTAACTGTGCTAAACATCAGCGTGCGCTGACCGTAGCGATCAAGCGTGCAAGACATGTGGCACTTATGCCTTATGTACAGGACTAATTCCTGTTCGTCAGGATTAATGGTTCTAAAGGATAGCCGTTGACATGTTATGAAAACAGTTAACAAAGTTGACTGATTAACGGGTATCGATTTTCATTATGATTAATTAGAAGGGGCTTCCGTATCAAGTTGATGCGCAGCCTCTTTTTGTTGTATAAAATGTTTCACTTTCGACAGTATAATCGTCTATGGGCGCCAATATGTCATTTCGTGGGAAAAAAAGTCTGTATATTGGAGTAGCATGAATCACTAAAAAATGCTATACTTATGATGGTGTGTAATCTGAGGCCGTGTAGCAGTTCACTCCAAGACTATGCACCCGCTTGGCAGCTTTCGCTGAGGGCGGTTTAGAATGTGCAGATTCCGTAACAGTGAAGACGGAGGTTGTGCTGTTACTGACAGTAAAGCTGAATGCTGTTACCGGATGACAGCAGGATGCCGGCATGGCTATTTACATAAATACATTGGAATGGATGAAAATTGATGAAAAACAGCATTAAGTTAAAGGGAAGAATGAAGTCTTATCTACAGTCTTCTTTATATCTGGGATTTTTACTGATGGCTGTAAATGTCCTGATTTATTTTATAGATTACAGGGCAGGGGTTGTACTTAGCGGGTTTATTGTATTTTATTTTGCCATCGTTCTCTACATGATGTTTTATAACAAACCGATCATTATGAATGAACTGATCAGTTTTGCCACTCAGTATGGGCAAATACAGAAGCGGCTTCTGCGGGATCTCGAGCTGCCTCATGCACTCCTGGACGAGTCTGGTAAGATAATATGGACCAATATCGCGTTTGAGAGAGTGGTCCATCAGGAAAAAGGTTACCGCAAGTCTGTCACATCATTGTTCCCATCCATCACTAAGGACAAGCTTCCGGGTGGAGATGAGGAAGATGAAGTAGAGTTTGATGTGGAATATGAGAATGGTAATTACATTGCGAAATTGAAGAAGATTTCACTTCGCGAGATGGCGGAGAACAGCGATATCATTGAGGCCCAGGGATATGACGGGTATCTGATAGCCATGTATCTCTTCGATGAGACGGCGCTGAAGATTGCCCTGCGCGAAGTGGACAACCAGTCCCTGGCGGTGGGGCTGATCTATCTTGATAATTATGATGAAGCTTTGGAGAGTGTTGAGGAAGTCAGGCGTTCCCTGCTGATTGCCTTGATCGACCGTAAAGTGAACAAATATATTGCGGCTCTTGACGGTATCTGCAGGAAGCTGGAGAAGGATAAATATTTCGTTATCATGCGTAAGGAGGCAGCGTTGCAGTTACAGGAGAGCCGGTTTGATCTTTTGGATGATGTCAAGACTGTTAATATTGGCAATGAGATGGCAGTCACGATCAGTATCGGTATGGGACTTAATGGCCTGAGCTATTCGCAGAATTATGAGTTCGCCCGAAATGCGATAGATATCGCCCTGGGACGGGGCGGAGACCAGGCTGTGGTTAAGGTGCCGGAGAACGTTACCTACTATGGCGGCAAGAGCCAGCAGGTGGAGAAAAGCACGCGCGTCAAGGCGAGGGTCAAGGCGCATGCGTTTAAGGAAATTGTCGCGGTTAAAGACGAAGTCTATGTTATGGGGCACCGGATGGGTGATGCAGACAGTTTCGGCGCCTCGGTGGGAATATACAGAATTGCCAGGACATTGGATAAACCGGCGCATATTGTGTTGAATGATATCGGCAGTTCTGTTCAGCCTATGGTGGACATGTTCCGCAATAACAGCGAGTATGAAGAAGATATGATTATTAATAATACCCAGGCACTGGAGATGGTCGGTAATAATGCCGTGCTGGTGGTGGTCGATGTCAGCAAGCCCAGCATCACCGAATGCCCGGAGCTTCTGAAGCGGTGTAAGTCAGTGGTGGTGCTGGATCACCACAGACAGGGCGCCGAGATTATTGAGAATGCTACCTTATCTTATATTGAGTCTTATGCTTCCTCCGCATGTGAGATGGTATCGGAGATATTGCAGTATACCAGTGACACATTGCGGCTGCGGGCAGAGGAAGCCGACTGTATGTACTCGGGTATTATGATAGACACCAATAATTTTATGACGAAGACAGGAGTCAGGACTTTTGAGGCGGCGGCATTTCTCAGAAGGAATGGAGCGGATGTCACCCGCGTCAGGAAGATTTTCCGGGATGATGCGGCAGAGTACAAAGCGAAAGCGTATGCAGTCAGCCATGCGGAGATATACAGAGTATGTTACGCTATTTCCGTGTTCCATGGAGACGATTTGGCCAGTCCTACCGTAATCGGTGCGCAGGCAGCCAATGAACTGCTGAATGTGAAAGGAATCAAGGCCAGCTTTATTCTGACACCATACAATGGCACGATTTACATCAGCGCACGTTCGATTGATGAAGTCAATGTGCAGGTAATTATGGAGAGAATGGGCGGAGGCGGACATCTCAATATAGCGGGCGCCCAGATAGAAAACGGAACGGTTGAGGAAGGAATTGCTGCGATTAAGAAGACGCTGGATGCGATGATAGCGGAAGGCGAATTGGACGGATAGTTGCTTATTCACAACTGAAAACTGGAAATAGCAACGATTGATAAACGGGTGTATGGATATCCGATGGAGAAGATACACCGGAAAGTGGGGATAAAATATGAAAGTTATATTGTTACAGGATGTAAAATCACTCGGCAAAAAGGGTGAAATTGTGGATGTGAGTGATGGTTATGCAAGAAACTTTATTCTGCCCAGGAAATTAGGTGCAGAAGCCAATTCTTCCAATATGAACGATCTGAAGCTTCAAAAAGCGAATAAGGATAAGGTTGCCAAGGAACAGTTAGAGGCGGCAAGAGAGCTTGCAGCTTTGCTGGAAACCAAGGAAGTGGTCCTCAAGATGAAATCGGGGGAAGGCGGCAGGGCTTTCGGTTCGGTTTCTTCTAAGGAAATAGCGGCAGCGGCCAAAGAACAGTGCGGCCTGGAACTGGACAAGAAGAAGATACAGCTTCCGGAGGCGATCAAGGCTCTTGGGGTATATGAGGTAAGTATTAAGTTGCATGCGCAAGTCACTGGTAAGCTTAAAGTGAAGGTAGTGGAAGATAAGTAGTTATATTCACAATGTCATTTAGTTAAGGCGGACGCACCTGACATTGTGTATTGGCATATTTTTTTTAACTTAATGACATTGGTTGTGAGTGGCAACGATAAGTAATATACGGGCAGGTGACGGTGTTGGAAGAGGCATTATTAAAAAGAATATTACCGCACAGTATGGAGGCGGAACAGTCTGTCATCGGTTCCATGATTATGGACAGGGAAGCGATCATTGTGGCTTCCGAGATCATTCTTGGAGAGGATTTTTATAATAAGCAGTATGGTGTGGTTTTCGATACCATGGTTGAGCTGAATGATGAAGGCAGGCCGGTTGACCTGGTTACTTTGCAGGATAGGCTGAAGGAGAAGGATGTGCCGCCGGAGGTGAGCAGCCTGGAGTTTATCAGAGACTTGATTACGGCGGTTCCCACGTCTGCCAACATTAAGCACTATGCCAATATCGTTGCAGAGAAGGCGACACTGCGCAGGCTGATCCATATCAATGAGGATATCGCCAATATCTGCTATGTGGGCAAGGACAGTCTGGAGGATATTCTGGCGGATACGGAGAAGAGAATTTTTGATCTGGTGCAGCGCAGAAATACGGGTGATTTTGTGCCGATCAGGCAGATTGTCATGAACGCCATGGATAACATCGAGAGAGCGTCCCATAATAAGGGCAATGTGACCGGGGTGGCAACGGGATTTCTCGATTTGGATTATAAAACTGCCGGCATGCAGCCCTCAGACCTCATTCTGGTGGCGGCAAGGCCGTCTATGGGTAAAACCGCATTTGTCCTGAATGTTGCCGAGTATGTGGCTTTTAAACAGGGTAAAACGGTGGCTATCTTCAGCCTGGAGATGTCCAAGGAACAACTGGTGAACCGTCTGTTCTCCATGGAGTCCAAGGTGGATTCCCAGCACTTGCGTACAGGTAACCTGTCGGATGCTGAGTGGGAGAAACTGATCGAGAGTGCCGGCATTATTGGAAAGTCGAATCTGATTATAGACGACACGCCGGGCATCAGTATATCGGAGCTGCGTTCCAAGTGCCGTAAATATAAGCTGGAACATAATTTGGAAATGATTATCATCGATTATCTGCAGCTAATGTCGGGCAGCGGCAGATCTACAGATTCAAGACAGCAGGAGATTTCGGATATTTCCCGTTCCCTGAAGGCGCTAGCCAGGGAACTGCATGTGCCGGTGGTTGCTCTGTCACAGCTCAGCCGTGCAGTGGAGCAGAGAATCGACCACAGACCGATGCTGTCTGATTTGCGTGAGTCCGGAGCGATCGAGCAGGATGCCGACGTGGTCATGTTTATATACAGGGACGATTATTACAATAAAGATACAGAGAAGAAGGGGATCGCGGAGATCATCATAGCGAAACAGAGAAACGGGCCGATTGGTACCGTGGAGCTTGTATGGCTTCCGGATTTCACCAAGTTTGCGAACTTGCAGAAATAACAGAGATAAATATGCATTATCCGTAACAGAGAAGTCAAAGGAACGGACTGTTACAAACAACGCATCGGGAAGTTACGAAAGAGACAAACCTTAAACCGGAGGGGAGTCTCTTTTTATTTATATGAATCTCTATTTCTGGCTCTTGCAGGAGTCATATGCGGAAGCTTCTGCAAGGTCGAAAACGAAATTTATAATATCATTAATTATAGATGGAAAGGAAGGAGAAGCAATATGGAGGAGAAGTCAATCTATTACATATCTGAGGCCGCCAAAAAGGTACAGGTAGAAAGCCATGTGCTGCGCTATTGGGAAGAGGAATTGGAGCTGCCCATCAGGCGCAATGAAATGGGACATCGTTGTTATACGGAGCAGGATATCAAAAAGCTGCAGGAGATCAAGCAGCTTAAAGAGCAGGGGCTTCAGCTCAAGGCGATCCGAACGGTTCTGTTTCGGATGCCGGATGGAATCAGTGAAAAAGCGGAGGACATTTTTATGCAGCAGGTGAATCAGACAGTAGTGAAAACCGAGGAAGAGACAGACAGAAAAGAACAATCACAGAAGAAGGATAGCCTGATGAATGGGACAGAAAAGACAGTAGAAGAGGGGAATATATATTCTGATGAAAAAATGGTGAAGACAACGGAGAAGACAGGCACAGTAGTGAGGCATATGGGTGAGATGGCTGACAGAATAACGGAGCCTCAGAATAAGGAAGGAACAGAGGAAATAGATATTGATAAGCCCCGAAAGTTTATTGTTGCTTTATCGAAAGATAAAGAAGAAGCGATAACTTCGGAGCAGCAGTATGATGATGCAGATAAGAGCAGAAAGGTCGCCAGGCTGCAATATCTGCTTCAACACATGATTACAGAGGCAGTTAAGTCGGCAAACAAGGAGTTGTGCACCGATGTAAAAGAGAGTATCCTGAAAGAACTGGATTATCAGTTCCGGATGCAGGAGGAGCGGGATGAGGAGCGATGGAAAAAAGAGGAGGAACATTACCGCAGGATCGATGAGATGATCAGGGAGCGTCATAAACCGAAAGAAAGATTGGGAAGAGGGAAAAAGAAATCCCCTGCCAAGGATGACTCTATCAATCTCTGATATAATCATCTGTGACAGGGGGATCTGATCTTACAGGATTAGCCCTGAGAAATAGAACCTGTGGGGCAAGCGCCTGCGCAGGAACCGCAGTCGATACATTTGCTCGGATCGATCTCGAATTTGCCATCACCCATGCTGATAGCGCCAACAGGGCACTGTGCCTCACAAGCACCACAAGATACACAACCGTCATTAATTACGAAAGCCATATAGATATCCTCCTTATGCTATATATTAAAATGAAATTGATAGATAATTATCAATTATAACCCTATTTTAATATAAATGAGCTTAATATACAAGAGGGAATCTCAACTTATACGTGGAATTAATTTGCAAATTAATTTGCATTTTGGTGTGTTTATAGTTCGCTAAATCGTGTATAGTGCGATTACTACCCGTGGAATTGTGAACGGACAAATTCCTGTGAGTTGCGCGGTAACTATATTACTGCTTGAGCAGGCCAAGTTCCTCACGGCGTTTGCGGATGCCATCGAGGATGACTTGCTTCTTCTCCAGGAGCTTGTCTTTATCCATGGGTTCTACGCCCTCTAACTTGTATTTCATACCAAGTTTCTCGTATTTCGCCTTGCCCATAGTATGATAGGGGAGAGCATCCAGTGCCTTTAAATTGGTGAAGGCGCCGATAAAATAACCGAGCTGATACAGATACTTGTCATCGTCCGTAATGCCTGGTACGATGACATGCCGGATCCACATATCCACATGTTTCTCGTTAAGGTATTCCGCAAAGGCGAGGATGCCGTCGTTCGGCTGGGAGGTAAGCTCCTTGTGTTTTTCCGGATCGATATGCTTGATATCGAGCATTACCAAGTCGGTTAATGTCATCAGTTCGTCCAGCTTGGCCAGCCATTCCGGATTGGCATTTTTCTTGTAGGCGATCCCAGAGGAATCGATACAGGTATGGATATTTTTCTCCTTGGCAAGCCGGAACAGATCCAGCAGAAAATCAACCTGCATCAGAGGCTCACCGCCTGTGACAGTGATCCCACCGCCCTTGTAGAAGCTGATATTGCGCTCATACTGTTCAATGATCTCTTCTGGTTCCATCAATGTGCCGGCGTTCATTTCCCATGTATCGGGATTATGGCAGTAGGCACAGCGCATGGGACAACCCTGCACGAAAACAACGAACCTGACACCCGGCCCGTCCACTGTGCCAAAGCTCTCTAAAGAATGTATTCTTCCCTGCATATGTTTAAACCTTCTTTCTGTTAATAGATTTGTTACAGATAACAGCCTCACAGGCTGAAAATCTGCATGGATAATGTAACATATAGGTTACCATTCACAGTCGAAATGCGCTTAACTGCGCATTTACGACCCAATGAAGTAAATTTTTGAGCATTTGCGCCTCGCCGAAGGCGACTTGGAATGCGCAAATGCCGTTACTATGAGCAGTGTAAGCTGTGAATAGTAACACATATAGGATAAATATAGTATAACCTCTATTGATAGAAAAAACCAGACTTTTTCACATGTAAAAAGCCAGAGAGTATTGTCTCCCTGGCTTTGTTATGCGTAGTCAACTTAGACTGTTTTCAGTATTTACCTTTTCCCAATGCATCAGGTTAAATTGATTCATGGAAAGTACGGGAAATAACGTCTGCCTGCTGTTCCGGTGTCAATTTGATGAAGTTAACTGCATAACCGGATACGCGGATTGTCAACTGAGGATAGTTCTCCGGATGCTTCTGAGCGTCCAGTAAGGTATCTCTGTTGAGTACGTTAACGTTAAGATGATGGCCACCTTTTGTTGCATATCCATCTAATAAGGAAACTAAGTTATCTACCTGAGCATTTGCTGCTGCCATTGTTGTATCCTCCTTGTGATTTATATATTTTTGTTGTGTTTTCCCTGAAATCCGGTCTGGAATTATACAGGAAATAGAAGGGGGAGAAGTGATGCGTAGCGAACTTCTCCCGAATTAGCTCTGTAGGAGCTAATTCATGTTATTTGTAATCGTCCAGACCCTCATGGAGAGTCGGAACACTGCAGGCAAGAGGAGTGCGGGAACAATCCGTACATCCCATTGTCTGAACATTTTTGGAATCTTCTGCTTTGTCATCGACGTCTACATTCACATGTCCGACACCCTGTGTCATACCGGAATCCATCATTTTGACAAAGTCATCAATCATTTGCTGGTTATCCATATATTTATATTCCTTTCATGACTGT
>CAYXKS010000094.1:0-10232 GCA_964465725.1 uncultured Bacteroides sp.
ATCTCCAGAAGCTGCTCCTGTCTTGCGAACCGCATACCTCTTTCATCCTCAGGCATAAATCCATGCTGCTCATCCGACAGCTCATCGGAATTTCCATACACCTGCGAAGATGACAGAAGAATAACCCGCACCGTTTTCAGTTCTGCAAGAACCTGCAGTGTCCGGGTCAGCAGTGCAACGTCATCCTCTTCCTCCTCACTGTAAGCACTGTCCATAAAGTGAGCTCCCGCAAACACGACACAATCCGGCAGGATCGATTTCATGACCTTCCGGAAGCTGCCGCCCCTGGGAGCGATCCGGTAAAACCTGTGTTTCAATACCTCTGGGACACTTCGGGAGAACTCCACATCCGACAGAAAATAAACCTCATGGTCTTCCTTGTTCATCCTCTCAATAAATATTTCTGATAATTGGTCTCTTGTACCAATGTATGCTATCTTCACGAATCTCTCCTTCAGTCCACGCAGCAGTATGTGACCGGCGAAGTGAAGTTCAAGCTATACAAGGGCAATATCATTAAGGCAGGCACCACCTCTCCGTATACGCTTTACAACGAGAGTATCGCTTCCTTTACGACGGGCGATATGTACGATCACCATGATGCGGAGGGATTCATCAATCTGTTCGGGCTGGCCTGCAAAGTACGCGCTATGAAGATGCAGGAGAACGGCGAGAAGCTGCTTTGAGACAGGCAGGATCCAATTGTGGAGCCTGCTTCACAGACCCGGAGCAGTCCGTGGAATATCTTATAGCATGAAGCCATGAACCCCTGCCGGGATCAAGGTTGTATTCACCTTTAATTCCCGGCAGGGATTCTTATTCTCCCTGGCCTGTAACCGGCCAGACGCCTGTCGGATCACGACGATGGCATAACCTCCGGCAGCCATCCAACCATGGGGAAAATCATATTCCGGCAGAAGAAGCACCAACGGATCCGGAACTGGGATCCTGGCAGGATTATTCGCCCAGGCCCATAACCGAACTTAACTTTCCATAAATGTCCGTATTGTCGTATAATCCCGCAAAATTTTCGGCGCCACAGCCTATCGCATACACAGGAACAGGCTGCCCGCTATGGGAAGCCGACACAAATTCCATTCTTACCTGCTCTGCCTTCAGATCACAAAGCAGCGCGGTAAATTCGTCCGTTTCCGATCCTTGTTTCGTTTCTTCATACGCCGCTTCCAGCGCATCCCTTTCTTCCGGGTCCAAATCCTTCCCGGTAATCCCGAAGTAATGCTCTGCCTTCTCCATTGCCTCGGCAAAATCCGCCCCTGATTCATATAACTCTTCCATAATGCTTGCAAATCTGACACCGGACGCCACCTGGCTGGAAACTGCACTGCAGTCCATTCCGCTCCGGATCCGCAGGCTTCCTGTTTCATGATCCGCAAGCACCACGATCAAGGTTTCCTCCGGATATTTCTCATAGAAGTCCAGCGCTTCCGCCACCGCGTCATCCAGTCCCTTCACTTCATGCATCGAAGAAACAAGATCCCCGTCCGAACATGCGGTATCAATCTTCCCCGCCTCCGCAAACAGAAAGAAACTTCCTTTTTCCTGCAGACAGGCGGACGCCTGTTTCACCAGATCTGCAAACGAAGTATTTTTCGTACCATACTTCTCTTTTCTTGCCCGGTCGATTTCATAAGCCATAAACGGATCAGCGAAATCGTCCTCCACTACTGCCAATACCGGAAGGGATTCACCTGTCGTCCCCTTCAGCCCGTCAGGTGAATCCACAACTGTAAAGCCCTCTTCTTCGGCATAAGCCAACAGTTCTTCTTCCTCTTTCTGAAATCCTCCCGCCGCCCAGAAATCCAGCCATCCGCAGGCAATCCCCTGACGGGCGATTTCACGGTAATCATAACGGTCCTGCGCATTTGCATAAAGCGCCGCAGGAGATGCATGTTCCAGCGACGTAGTTGAAATTACCCCCACCGCATAGCCATGTTCCGAAAGTTTTTTTGCAAACGGCGGGTACGATTCTTCCGTAACCGGATTATAGTTTAAAGAACCGTTTTGCGTTTTTCTCCCTGTAAACAGCGCCGTAGCAGATGCGGCAGAATCTGTCACACCCCAATCCATATTGTGGGTGCTCATCATCCCTGTCACCGGGAAGGAATCAAATGACAATGCATTCCATATCGGTTCTTCCGCAGACCGTTGCTGTTCCTGCGCTTCCCAATATCTGGCAGAAGTTACCTGGTTGATTCCCATACCATCCCCCAGGAAAACGAACACATACTTCGATTTTTCCTCCTGTGCGCCACATCCTGTCAGAAAGAGGACAACCCCCAACGCCAGAAGGCAGATCAGGATCGCGCTTATCAGTAAAACTATGATCCCTGGCTGCGAAGATAAGCGGGAATTTTTCTTATTCTTTCTGTTCATGCTTTGTCTCCTCCCTATAGTTCGCCGAACGGTTATGTACCTGCCTTTGAACCCTCCCCCACTGTAACCTTGTCTTTTTATAATTTATGAATGCGGTCAGGCGGAACAGAGTCACCAGATGATGGAAGAAGAACGCTTCCACAAAAGATAAAGCCACAACCTTGACCGCCTGCCAGATCGTAAGCGGAGCACGCAGCACATACACTCTTGTGAAAAAAGCGGTAATCGTGATCAGGGCACTCAGCAGATAGAACAGCAGGAAATACCAGATCATAAACGATATATTCAACATTTCCAGCATAGCCGCAAGGCAGATGACCGTGATGCCCAGAAACTCAATAAACGGCCCGAGCATTTCCACCATCAGGTAGTACAGCGTCGAGATCACACCCATTATGCCGTACAGCGGATTAAATAATATCATCCTGTGCGTGTGGAGGCTCTGCATCATCCCCATCTGCCAGCGTCTTCTCTGTGTTTTCATATCCCGCAGCCTGGACGGAACCTGCGTCCAGCAGATCGCGTCCGGCGCATAGGCGATCTTATATGGTATCTTCTTGCTCCGGCAGTATGCGTGCAGCTTCACCACAAGTTCCATATCCTCACCCACGGTATCTATTTTGTATCCGTTTGTCTGAATTACCATATCCTTCCGGAACAATCCGCAGGTTCCGGAAATGATCAGATTGCAGTTAAACGAATCCAGGAACATCCGCATCGCCATAAAAGTCCGGGAATATTCCAGCATCTGCATTAAAACGACAAACTTGCGGGGGAAATGAAAAGATTTGACCTCCCCGTTTTCAATAATCATTTCATTCGCCACCTGTACCATTCCGCCCACTGCGATCACTCTGGAATCGGAGAGAACCGGCATGATCATCTTTTTCAGTGCATCGATCTGCAGCACGGAATCCGCGTCCAGGCTGAGAAAATAGGGATACCTTGACACATTGATCCCGCTGTTGAGCGCATCCCCCTTCCCGCCGTTCTTCTTACGGACCAGCGTAATCGGAATCCCGGAATATTCGGTCTCATATATTTCTTCCACATCCTGACAGTAAACCTGCCTGCGGACCGGCCGTTCTGTTTTTTTCAGCTGCAGGGCGCGGATCAGGATTTCCGCGGTCTGGTCCTGCGACCCGTCGTCAATTACGATGACTTCAAACTCCGGATAGTCTAAGATACACAACGATTTTACGGTGTCCAGAATCGTCAGTTCTTCATTGTAAGCAGGAACCAGAACGGATATCGGTACATAGTTGACTGCATGGTCTACGGTAACGCCTTTATGGAACGTATTCTGTCTGGCTCTTTTTTCGCTCTCCACTGCCCCGTAAATAACCGAAAGAAACAGGAATACCGTATAAAAAACAACAAAAAACAGAAAAAAGAAATTCACGAGTTCGACAATCGTACGTAAATGCTCACTCATTATGCCGGCTCCCCCTCTCTCTCCATCGCTTCCAATACATAGGCAATGCTGTCCTTGCTGTAGCGGTCTTCCATGCACATCGCCCGTTCAATCTGTTCCCGGCTGCAGCATGCCACGATCGTTTTCGCACAGTTGTTCCTGATATACCAGTTTCTGCTGGAACATCCCTTGAGAAGCTGTTCAAAAACCCCGGTACAGTCATAATTCCCCAGGACATTTGCGGCCACAGCCCCATACTCCCAGGACGGGTCATCCAGAAATTGCGCAAAGGTCTTCACATATTCCGGTCTGGATACCTCCTGAAAATATTTCAACGCGGCGATCCGGATTTCCTTGTCCGCCTTTTCATCTTTTATAACCCCGTAGATCTGCTCCGCAAACGATTCCTCCCTCAGAACCGTCATCGTCTGAATGATGGAAACCTGAATCTCCTGAGAATACGCCGCATGCTTCTCCCAGAGTTCTTCCATCAGCGCCTGTCGGTTTCCCTGGAATCCAATGAGGGTATCCGTCAGAAGTTTATTGCTGAAATACTGCGGCTGCCCTTGTATGATTTCCAATGCCTGAAGCATCAGCTTCCGATTTCTCTGCGCGGAAATACAACGCATCGTTTCAATGCGCACAAGCAGGTTTTGCGCTTCCAGATTCTTCAGCAGAAGCTGTTTCAGCCTGCTTGAAGAAGAATCACAGCGAGTAAGCAGGGAAATCAGCATTCCCTGCACCGATTCATCCTTTTTTTGGTAAACGTGGATATACTTTGTTGTGAGAAGCTCGCACAGAGCCCTCCTTGCCACCGGATCCATACTGCCGCTTTCATCCCAGCCTGTCTCATCCAGCGCCGTCGTCAAAGCAAGCGCACCGTTAGGGTTATTCAACATGCGCGAAAGCCTTTTATAGCATTTTCTTCGTTCTTTCTCCTGTCCCTCTGCATAGGTTTCCAATAATTTCCTCAGAGATTCCGTCCGCCGGTTCTGTTTCTTCCTGCGGATCCCTCTCGTCAGATGCTCACAGAGACTGTAAGCCGTCGTCAGCATACAGAACAGAGCGCACAGTTCCACCACCAGCAAATAGCTTTCATGAAAAGAAACAAGCACTTATCCTACCTCCCCATATACTTCCTGTATGGCATAGTAAGCCGCTTTCACTCTCATATGCCATGTGGGATGGTTACCCCAGCCGTCAAGTTTTAACGTCCCGAACGGCTTCACGCTGTTATGGCCGTCCCGCAAGATCTGCATGGAGATGTCCATACTGCCTATTTTCATCTCCTCCACACCGTAATGCTTATAATAATCATCATGGATCCTCATCTGCGACGGATCTGAGAAATTAAACATTGTCCATGGGATTCTAAGTTCTATATGGTCGCCTTCCACTATGAAATCCGCAAGGGAATTAAAGTCTTCATGATCCGGATTCGCGTTGCCATACATGAGTTCTCCGGTTGGGAAAAGCCATGGTTCCATCTCTTCCCCATTTATCAGGATAATCTTTCTTCTTAACAGCTGCTGAATTAAATTGAATTTCTGCGAATCTTTCCTGGGAGGATTGATAAACGCGTCCTCTTCCCAGATTTCCCTGCGTTCCGTCGCAAAAAGAATATCGTAATACTCCTGCACAAACATAGCGGAGTTGCTTTCCCCATCCAGACGAATCAGAAAATCCACCGGCTGTTCAAATTCCAATCCGCTCTCCGCCTCTTTGTACGCACCTGAGTTCGGCGTAATATCCACTGGCAGATAGATTACATCACCCTCGCACATATCCTTCACATAAACATGAAAATAGACAAATTTCTCATCATATACAGCCTGCAGTCCGCTGTTCTCATCCTGGATGAGCCATGGAACATCCTTCCACTCTTCCACATCGCCGTCTACATAGACAATGCTTTCCTCTTCGCCCGGATCAAACGTGATCAGTCCAAACGACTGTTCATTCGTCTGATAATCGCTCCAGTATGCATTTCTTGTCAGATCCACACCCGGCCACGTATTCCACGTACGCTTAAACCATTCATCCTGCCATTCAAATACAATGGCGCCGGCACATCCCGCGGTTTTAATATCTTTGTACAATACTTTCAGCCGTTCCGCCTGTTCTGCCTCACTCAGATTTCCCTGATCCATTCCCCGGGCACGATCAATCCGTGCGATTCCCCTGGAAGACGGAAGGCCAAACTCCGATATTACTACCGGTATCGTATGATGTTCATTGATCTCCTTCAAATATCTCTGATATGGATTGTTTTCCCCTTCTTCGTCTACGTAAGCGGCATATCTTTCCTCAAAGTCAATGAAGGCCGGATAATAAGGATAAATATGGTACGACGCAAACATACCCGTTTTCAAACCTTCTTTCGCATGGATATGTTCCACATCTATATGCGCTAGATTCGTGTTTTGTTGCACTTTAAACTGATCATGATCCAGTGGGTCTGTCTCCGGCCAATTGGAAAACGCAAGCAGCCTTTGCGCACCGTATTTTCTCATCTCATATTCCAGCAGGCCGTCGCCAACCCGCGCCAGCATTGCCTCGAATGCGGAAGCCTTCTCGTCCGTATATAGAAATGTTCCCTCAAAGGAAGCCCTGTGTGCCTGAATATCATCGGTATAAAGAACAACGTCCGGATCCCATTCCACGCCTAGAATATAGCCGATAACCCACTGTGAAACATCCCATTTATAGGTTCCATGCCCATACCGGCTGTTATACCAGATACTCCTCCGGCCATGAAGAACATCCACCAGTTTCTCACAATCTTCCTGAAATACATCAATAAACTGCTTCGCATAAGCATCGTTGGCACCTCTGATCACCTCGTCATCCACCCACACACCGTGAAGCAGATACAGCGGCTCCGGATTATTCAGATTATAATCATAAAAGGCATGATAAAACTCCGGATCAGAAATGGTGTACACCCGGATCACATTGGCATTCATTTCCCGGATCAGTTGAAACCATTCCATATAAGTATCATAGCCAATCGCAAACTCCGTTGCGAACGCACCGGGTATCCCCGCTCCCAAATCTACTCCCTTGATCTCAAATATTTCTTCTGTTTCTCCCGAAATCCGAAAAATCTCTTTTTCCTTCACTTCCATAAAATATTCCGGTTCTTGATCCAATTTTGAAAACGGAGCAAAAGAGGTATATAAAGCAATGTATACCCCCATAACTGCCAGCGAGGCTATTACCCCACACACTATCAGAAACCGTTTCATCGTTCCAACTTTCCCCTTCTTTTAATTCCATTCCTTTACTTTTGACTCCGCGCAAAACTGACGCAGCACATGTATATTTTCATCCAGGAACCTGCCCCGTCTCTGGATGCAGGATTTCAATTGTCCGACCGCTTCCTCATAATCTTTCGGATTTCTGTCATAGCTAAGCGGCTGCAGGTCCGTATCAAAATTTTCCAGCCAGCCGTCATGGTAAGAATATCCCCAGACTGCATTGTTTCTCTCAATTGCCGGGCCTAAAAACGCAATCGTATCATCTATAATCCTGTTAATCCGATCCTCCGACAATATCCCCTGCCGCAGCACATAATACCGGTTAATGACCTGTTCCACAAATTTCTCATCCCGCAGCAGCATTTCATACCACGGTTTGTCGATCAAATAAAACTCGTTTTCATCACGTGTATAATATTCATAATTATCAAATGCGTTGTTGAAATCCCAGACAGGTCCCATCTTAAAACCGGAGCGAACTTCCTTATGCATATAGGTCGAAAGGCCGCCGCCGTCTACGTTTAACGCAAATTCGTTTAGAAGAAAGTAATCTACAAAGGATTCCACATCGATCGCTGACCTGTATCCGATTTTCAGGTCGTCATAATCCAGCGAATACAGCATTTTTTCCACTGCACTAATGTCCTGCCGCACGTATTCAAGATGTTCTTCTGTCCTGCCGGACCGCGCACCCGGATATATGATTCCCAGTTCATTATAAGTCTTTCTTGCGTATGCGCCGAAATTGTTTATCGGGCATGAAGTATCTCCCACTCTTTCTCTTGCCACCATATAATCGATGCTCGTACTTTTTTCATTCATAAATGCCAGGTCTACCCTGTTTTTATCCGCCTTGACTGTCTCGAGCATGATATATACGCCTCTATAATCTCCATTTAAGAACACTTCACAGTAGCGTACATTCGGTGCCCACTCCATGATCTCTCCTGACAGATTGTACATTAAATAATTGCGCAGAAGCGTCTTGTCCAGAAAAGGCCCGTTCAGTACCCATTCCGATTCCGACGGCATTCCCATAACGTTATGGGATACATGCTCCAATTGCTGAAGATCGGACGTTCCTTCTTCATAAGCAGCAGCATCCACAAATGTTAAACGGAATTGTTTCTTATCAAAACGGCTGGAAGAATTTCCTCTCATCTTAATCAGCAGATCTGTCTCCAGGGAAGCTTCACTGTCCAAATGATTGTGTCCGCCCTCCTGGTCGATAATCTTCATCGACGCCAAAACCTCTTCGACGAAATTCAACTCCTGTCCCTTTGTATCAATCATGACGAGTGGCAGATGCGTACAAAATTCATCCTGTTCTGTATTTACACAGTACTCCAAATCTTCTGTTTCGTGCTGCCAGACCCTTGTCTGCCGCTGTGGGAAAAATATCTCTGCGCCGATTGCGGCAAGCAGCCCGCAAAACACAATACCAATGTAAAGAACTATTTTTTTCACTTGCCATACCCCTCGTCAATAACTCATGTCATCATTCTGCGCAATCAGATTCACCATCTGCACACCGTCGATCGCATATAATTTATCCGTGACCGAATCTTCATTGTTTTTCTGGGCGCGCTGCAGCGTTTTATTGGATAGTATATAAATATACTCCACTTCATCCCCGGTAGTGTTCTTCGCCTGCAGTTCAATTTTTTTGAAGTACAGATACACTGCCGACTCTATATTCTTCTCCGACACACGTTTCGCCCTTACCAGAAGCAGTCTTTTCTCAACCGTATGTACTCTTCCCAAAACAAGCATTACTACAAAAATATATACTGATCCCACTGCCGCCACCGTATAGAAGGAAACTCCGCAGCAGATTCCGACCGCAATACACCAGAAAATAAAAGTAGTGTCTCTCGGATCTTTAATCGCTGTACGGAAACGGACAATGGACAATGCGCCTACCATACCAAGGGACAACGCTATATTATTGGATATAACAGTCATTACCAGCGTGGATACCAATGTCATCATCATCAACGATGCATTGAATTTCTTGCTGTAGGTAACTCCTGAATATGTTAAGCGGTAGGTAATAAATATCGTGATGCCCAGGATCAGTGCAACCGTCATATTAAAGATAAGCTGCCTCGGCTCGATCACCTGCTGCTGCGCGATATAATTCATAATCTGTTCTCTCATTTTCAATCATTCCCTCCCCTAAATGTTACATGCGTAGATATATTTGCCGTTCATAGCCGGCAGTTTATCCAAATCTTCCAAAAGATTCTGTACATAACTGAATAAATATCCGTTAAATTTCACTTCTAAAACTCCGACACTGGACGGACGCAAGGCGGTCCAGCAGATATCCTCCGCAAATAAATCTGTATTCACGCGATTGGCGGCTGCATTCCAGTCAAATGTGATACGGATTTCTTTTGACGGAAGATAGAAAGCAGCTCTGTCATATTCCATCATGACCCGCGGACGATATGCCCCCTGCATCAATTCCATATACAGATGCTCCGCTGTTTCCGAATTCCTTCCCCGCAGGCAGTCATACCTCCCTGCAATCAGTTCTCCCGCCTCTTCCCGTGTCACAATCAGTGTGCTTTTTCTTTGAAAACGGCCATTTTTTGCTTTTAACTCTAACTTTGCGGTACGGTCATCCGCCGAATATATACGCAACCTGATCTTATGGCGGTTTTCACTTCCTCTCAGGGCATCCATCCGGTCTCTTTCTGACGGTGTATCAAAGTACAGGCTTCTTACCTTATAGGCGCCATCCTTTCCGGCATGTTCATCCTGATACATACACGCTTTCAGTCTGGCTTCCAGTCTTCTATATTCCAGACATGAAATTGGATATTTAATTTCCTGTCTCTCGACCTGCATCGCCGACATTTCTGCTCCTCTCCTTCACTTCCTGAAGTTCTCTCTGCAGTGCCAGATATTTCTCATTCCATGCACGGCATTCATCCTTTAGTTCTTCCATGAACCTATCCACTTCTTTTGGGCTGTACCCTTTTGAAGTTGTCGTAAACATTGCCTGATAGAGAAAATCCAATATTGTTTCCATATTTTCAGATTGATTCATTCCATACACCCCCTTCCAGCAGACATCTGGCATGACAGGCACTCCTTTCCACCGCTTCCAGTCTGGAATATTCCTGATTTTCAGTACGTCAAAGTACACTTCGGCG
>CAYXKS010000095.1:0-5175 GCA_964465725.1 uncultured Bacteroides sp.
AATCGAGCGAAAGCGCGTCCTTAGAACCACTACATAATGTCAGACGCGTCCGGTTTAACTAAAGATAGGAGCAAATAAATCATTATGATGTTGGACGCAGCATTTTTTGACAGATTATCAAGACTTCGGCTTGCCATGGGCCACAGGACTTCCATGAATCTGACTGGAAACCGTAAATCCACACAGAAAGGTTCTTCCATGGAATTCTCGGATTTCAGGGAGTACATGCCGGGGGACGATATACGCCGCATTGACTGGAATGCTTATGGCCGCTTGGACAGGCTTTATGTGAAAGAGTACATGGAGGAAAAGGAAGCAGTCGTCTCGATTCTGATCGATACCAGTGCCTCCATGGAGTACGGGGCGGAGAAAAAGAGTGAGCTTGCCTGCAAACTGGCGGCGGCTTTTTCTTGTATGGGATTAAATAACATGGACCGTGTCGTGCTCTACGATATGCGCAGAATGCACCTGCCTTTTGTGGCGGAGGGTGGAAAGAGGGCCCTGCCACGGCTTGCAGACTGGCTGGAGCAGCGCTCTTTTGAGGGAACGGCGGATATTGCAAGGGCGGCCTTGGAGCTTCCGGTGAAAGGACCGGGAGTGACTATTCTGGTCAGCGATTTTTTGCAGGAGGCTTTTCTGGATCAGGAACAGGAAACACTGCGAAGGCTATTGCGCTTTTTAAATTATAGAAAGCAAAAGACCGTGCTGCTTCATGTACTGGCGGGAGAGGAATTGTCTGTGGAGCTGACGGGCACACGGAATCTGATCGATATGGAGGATCAAAGTACCTTGCGCCTTACTCTGGATGCCGGGAGTATCCGGACATACGAGAGGGCTTTGCAGGAATTTTTGGGTCGTTTGCGGCAGGAATGCGCAAAGGCAGGAGCGTTCTATGCGGTATGCAATACCAAAACGGATATTTATCGACTGATTTTTCAGGATTTAAGGGTGTTATATGATATTTGAAAACTTCTGGCCGCTGGCTCTTCTGGCTGCGGTTCCTGTGATTATAATTTTATATCTGTTGAAGCCTAAGGGGGAGGATCATCTGATATCTTCCAACCTTCTCTGGCAGAAGCTGTTGAAAAATGAGCAGTCCAAAACCTTTTTCGAAAAGTTTGTGCACAATATTCTCATGTATCTTCAGATTTTGATCATTGTTCTGCTGGTAGTCGCACTGATGTCGCCTTTTATCAGGACACAGGGACATAGCGGCGGAAGGAAGGTGCTGCTTTTCGACACCAGTGGAAGTATGCAGCACATGACAGATTCGGGGAAGACTCGTCTGGAAGAGGCCGTGGCACAGGCAAGTGATTATGTAAGGACGGCGCAGGATACCCGTTTCTGTGTCGTGACACAGGATGTGCTGGGGACAAAGCTTTTGGCAGTGGACATGGAAGATGCGGACAGTCTGGTCAGGACGATGCAGGGGATCGAGTGCTGCGACGGCGGCGGAGATCTTGCACAGGCGCAGGGAACTTTGGATGCGCTTGTGGGGGATGATGAGGGAAATGCGGCGGACCTGATCGTCTATACGGACGGCCAGGGTGCATCTGCTTTTGAAGAACTGCGAAGCAGCGCGAAGAAGGAGCTTCGTGTGTTCGGCGAAGCTTCGTCCAATGTAGCAAATGAGTATACTGTATTTACCGCCAAAGAGGATGGAACCTATGATGTGATGGTGAGTGTGGTCAATTATAGTGACAGCAGCGCCGCCTTTGATGTCAGTCTGTATGACGGGGAAGAGAAGCTTATTGCACTTACGCAGATGCAGCTTGCACCCTCGGAGAGCGCATCCTGTTTGTTTGAACAGGTGGACTGGCAGGGACAGACCTTGAAATCCTGTATTGACGGGATTACTTTTGACGGAGGCGTAAAAGACAGCCTCGGTGCGGACAATGTCTCGGAAGCGGTCAAGAGCCGGAGAAATCAGGTGAACGGACTGCTTGTCGGAGAGGGCAATATTTTTATTGAAAAGGCGTATCAGGCCATTACGGGCGAGAGCATTGCCAGAGCCGAGACGGATGCTTTGGATGATTATAATGTAGTGATTTATGATGCCGGACAGATTCCGGTGACGGAAGGAAAGAACCGGCTGCTTTTCGGTGATGCCGGGCAGGCGCCCACCGAAAAGCTGGAAAATGTCGTATTGGATATGAAGGACTGTGACCTGACTGCAGGTCTGTCCGGATTTACCATAGGGGTGAACGCTGCCTGCTGCTTTGCGCTGCCGGAAGGAGCGGAGAGCTTCTTAGAATGTGACGGGAAATGCGTGGGCTATTATCGGGAATCAGATGGCAGTAAAGAGGTTGTGGTGGGATTTGATCCCAGAGAGTCAGATTTTCCGCTGCGGGCGGAATTTCCGGTTTTTCTGGCCAATGTCATGGCCTATCTGACGGATACCTTGTGGCTTAAGGAGAATGTCTATTATGCCGGTGAGGAGATTGCTCTGCAGTCCTGGGCGGAACCGGATGCGCTTACGTTCGACAGCCGTCCGGGGAAGGCCGGATTATATCAGGTGGGCGACGAGGAACATCAGGAAACTTTCGTGGTGAGGTTCCAGACCGACACGGAGTCCGATGGAAGGCAGACCGCCGAGTCTGTCGGCGGCACAGAGGATATCAGGATACAGAAGGTAAAACGGGCAGTGAGGAATCTTTTTCTGCTGCTGGCGCTGGTGCTTTTGGTCGTGGAATGGATCGTCTACGTGCGCCAGATGCGTTACAGGGGAAAGTTTTATCTAATTGTGAGAGCGGTGGTGACGGCATGTGTGGCAGTTGCCTTTTTGGGAATACAGGTGCATCTGGGCAGCAGCCGGACTGCCACAATCTTTGTAGTGGATCTCTCCGACAGCAATGAGGAGCATCTTGAAGAGGCGGAAAAGTATCTGAAGTCTTCCATCGCGCAAATGCCGGCGGGCAATGCCTACGGTATCGTGACTTTTGGAAAAAACGCGCTGGTGGAGCAGTTTTTGACACAGGAAAACCATTATGGAGGATTGCTGACGCTGCCGGAGAAAACGGCGACGAATTTTGAGGACGCTGTCTCCAAAGCGCTTACCTTGATTCCGGGGGATTACAGCGGAAGGCTGGTGATGCTCACAGACGGAAAGCAGACCAGAGGAGATGTAGAGCATATGGGACAGGCGTTGTCTGCAAGCAGGGCGGAGTTCCTGGCTTTACTTTATGAGGACGAGGAGACGCCGGATGCTTATATTGATAATGTGAGTCTTCCGTCCTATCTGCATCCCGGAGATAAATACGCGGTCACTGTACTGGTGGAGAGCAATTATGAGACGGACGCGGTTTTGGAGCTTTACAACGGAAGTTCCCGCACAGCGTCAAACAACGTTCATTTAAATAAGGGAAGCAATCGTTTTGTGTTCAGCGCACAGGTTGAAGCGGATACGGACAGTGGCGCTATGGAGAATCTCAGGGTACAGGTGAAGGCGCCGGGGGATACCTGTCCCGAGAATGATGCGTTCAGCGCCTATTCTGTTGTGGAAGCTACGCCTAAGGTCCTGCTTGTTTCCGGGAAAGGTGTCGATACTTCGGCATTTACTTCCGTGCTGAATGCGGCAGGGTGTGACTATCATGTGGTCTCAGCCCTGAATGCGCCGGACAATATCAATGCCATGCTGGCCTATAAGTCGATTATCCTGGCGGACACTTACATTGATGAACTTCCTGTGGGTTTTCTGGAAAATTTAGAGACTTATGTGAAGGATTACGGGTGCGGTTTTATCTGCTGCGGAGGTGAGGAAAGTTTTGCGCTGGGCGGATATCGGGACACCGTGCTTGAGACAGTGCTTCCGGTGGATATGCAGCCGAGGAGTCTGAATGAGATCCCATCCATGGCTATGGTGATGGTCATTGACCATTCGGGAAGCATGATCGGTGAGGCCATGGATTCCGGCGGCAGCAATCTGGATCTTGCCATCAGGGCTGCCTGTGTGGCGGTAGATAACCTGAGAGAGTCTGATTATGTAGGCGTTCTGACTTTTGATGACCGGTATGACTGGCAGGTGGAACTGACTGTGGCGGAGGATAAGACAGCTATTAAGGATGAGATCACGCATATCGGAGAGGGCGGCGGAACGACCATTAAGCCTGCTCTTTTGGAGGCGTGCGGGAAGATCGCGGAAAATAAGGCGTCCATCAAGCATGTGGTGCTTCTGACGGACGGTATGGGAGAGACGAATAATTTTCAGGATGTGATAAATGCCTGTACGGAAGAGGGGATCACGCTCTCCACTGTGGCGGTGGGAAGTTTTTCCGATACACAGCTTTTGAAACAGTTGGCAGACAAATGCGGCGGCAGATATTATTATTCGGATCTGGCAAGCGATATACCCAAAATCTTTGCCAGAGAGGTCTTTCTGGGAAGCGACAGTTACATTCAGGACGGCGTATTTCCGCTGGAAGTGCGGATGAGCCATGAACTGACGAATAATCTTTTTAACGATGGCTGGCCTGTGATTTATGGTTATATTGCCGCTACGGCAAAGACAGCAGCCACTCCGGTTATCGTATCGGGGGACAAGGGAAATCCGATTCTTACGGTATGGCAGTATGGGCTGGGCAGGACCGTCGCGTGGAACAGCGATATTACCGGCGAGTGGAGCGGCGCCTTTTCCGGGGAAGACGACTATGTCCAGATGTGGAAACGTATCGTGGATTATTCCGCCGGAAATGCGGACATGGGCGAGGACAAAGTGAATGTGGTGACGGCAGGGGAACAGACGGAGATCACTTATCAGACGAGCGACTATGAAGATGGCACAGAGATTCAGGTGACGGTGATTGATCCGGAGGGGAAATCCGTGGAAGAAAAGCTTCACGCCTCTGCGCCGGGGAAATATACGGCCAAACTCTCCACGCCTCAGACGGGATTATACCACTTTAATATACGCCGCAGTGAGGACGGAGAGATCCAGAGTTATCTGACAACGGCTGCCGCAGTGCAGTTTTCGGATGAATATAGATTTGATGTCAGTGCAGATTCCTTTTTGAAGTTCGTGGAACGGTATGGCAGGCTCATTACGGAGCAGGATTATATCTTCGAGAAGATTTCCACAGGAGCGAGAGAGAGCTATTCTATCACGAACTTGCTGATTCTCCTTGCAGTCTGTCTGTTTGTTGCAGATGTGGCAATGAGGCGGTTCCAGTTTGCGCCGGA
>CAYXKS010000095.1:5275-10111 GCA_964465725.1 uncultured Bacteroides sp.
GAACTGCTGAAGAAGAAGGATGACAGAAAGCTTTAGTACCCACATCGGATTGGAGAGAGGGAGGATAAGAGAATGAAGATGGAATTCTACCAGGGAAACAGGAAAAGGATGTATCAGCAGATGAAACCAGATTCTATGCTCGTTATGTTTTCGGGAATAGAAGTGCGCAAGACGAATGATGAATACTATCCCTTTTACGGAGACAGAAATTTTCTGTATTTGACCGGACTGGACAGCAAAGAGTTTGCCCTGCTGGCGAGAAAAAATGCAGAGGGCCAGGTAAATGAAAAGCTGTATATCCTGCCGCCGGATTTTATGAAGGAGAGGTGGACAGGAGAGAGGATGAAGCCGGAGAGGGCGGCGGAGATTTCGGGGATACAGGACATAGGATTTGTGGAGGAATTTGAACCGGAATTCCATAGGTTTGCCTCTTTGGGAAATTATGAGTATTTGTATCTGGACTTGTACCGTGTGGATGCGGCCGACAGGGACCAACCTGCGCACAGGCTGTTACAAAGGGTCGCGGGAAATTATCCTTTCCTGAAGATTGAGAACGCCAATGCCATTGTGCGCAGTCTGCGCACCATCAAGCAGGAATGCGAGATCGAGGCCATGAAGGAGGCGGAGAAGATTACCAGAGACGGTATCACGGCGATGATGAAAGCATCCAGGCCGGGAATGTATGAGTATCAGTATAAGGCTGTTTTCGATTATACGCTGGGTCAGTACGGTCCTCAGGGTCCGGCCTTTCCCTCTATTATTTCCGCCGGAAAGAACAATTTCTGTATTCATTATTATGCCTATAAGGGCCAGGCTCAGGACGGAGACATGGTGCTCAACGATGTCGGGGCGTGGTATGATAATCTGATGAATGATGTCTCCAGAGGATGGCCCTGCAACGGGAAATATAATGAGAGACAGAGGCTTCTGTACGAGTGCGCACTGAAGACTTCCGATCATATGTTTGAAATAATCCGGCCCGGCATGGCTATGGCGGAAGTGGACAGGGAGGCCAGACGGTACAATGCGCTCGTGCTGAAGGAAGCGGGCGTGTTGAAGAACGTAGAGGAGATCGGGACTTATATGTGGCATGGAGGAGCACATCATGTGGGATTTGATGTGCACGATGCGGTGAAAACGCCGGAACTTATCGCACCCGGTATGGTTTTCTGTGTGGATATCGGCATCTATCATGAGGACTGGGGCATAGGGTTCCGGTTGGAGGACAACTGCCTTGTGACCGAAAACGGCTGCGAGAATCTTTCTGCGATCACTCCCAGGACGATAGAAGAAATTGAGGACACGATGTGCAAGGGGTGTTTTGGAATATCGTTGAGTTAAGCCGGATGCGCCTGGCTTAATGAATGTTATGTTCAACAGAGATTTAAGAGGAGTGTTTTATGAATCGCATATTAATGGCGCTTATGGCCGCGGGCGCGGTTATGGGAGGAATAGACAGGATCAGGGGCAATAAGCATGGATATGGGGCAAAGTTTGAGGAGGGATTCCTTTTTCTTGGTCCCACGGCCTTGTCTATGGCGGGCATGATCTGTCTGGCGCCAGTGCTGGCGGATGTCCTGGGCAGGGTGATAATTCCCCTGTACCGGAAGATTGGGGTAGATCCCGGAATGTTCGGAAGCTTTCTGGCTATTGATATGGGCGGTTATCAACTTGCGAAGGAATTGGCGGCGGATGGCCGGGTAGGAAGCTATGCGGGGATTGTCGTCTCGGCGATCTTTGGATGTACCGTTGTTTTTACGATCCCCGTGGGAATGGGGATGATTGGAAAAGAGGATGGCCGTTTCTTTGCCAGAGGAATCATGTATGGCCTGATCACCATGCCTGTGGGGCTTCTGGCAGGAGGCGTTCTCGCGGGAATTCCTCTGGCAGTGGTTTTACATCAGAATCTGCCTGTTTTTGCGTTGGCGCTTCTGCTGCTCGTGGGTTTGTGGAGGATTCCTGAGAAAATGGTCAGGGGATTCTGTGTGTTTGCGGGAGGTATCCGCGTGGTGATCACGGCGGGGCTTGTCCTGGCGGCGGTGGAGTACATGTGCGGGGTGAATCCGGTAAAAGGAATGGCGCCGATCGAGGAGGCAATGGGCGTTGTATCGTCCATCGGAATTGTTATGCTGGGCAGCCTTCCGGCAGCGGAGTTTCTGCAGCGGCGTCTGAAGGCGCCCTTTACCCGTCTGGGAAAACGGCTTGGTATGAAGTCGGAGAGTATGACAGGATTGCTCATCGGAATTGTGAGTGTCATACCCGCTATCTCCATGTACAAGGATATGGACGAAAAAGGGAAAGTAGTGAATGCGGCATTCATAGTGAGTGCGGCAAGCCTTCTGGCGGCGCATATGGGATTTACGGTGAGTACGGAGCCGGAGATGCTGGGCGCCCTGCTTGGAGGGAAGCTGGCAGGAGCAGGAGCGGCGCTTGTGCTGGCCCTGTGTTTGTCAGGGAAAAAGGCGGGGTGACGGTCACCTCGCTTACGAAATGCGTTCCCATCTACATCTTTTTTTATACTTGTGTTATACTGATATCATATTCTGAAATAGAGAGGATTTGTGGAGCCGGAGACTGTTGTGGTGGAGGATTCTAATTCAGGATATGAGTTTTTTCATGCAGTTTGCACCGATAGAGGGATTGACTGTATCAGTGCCAGAGGCAAGTCTAATTTGAAAGCTGCCATAAGTAAATTGGGAAAAGAGCCTGCGCTGGTGGAATGTACACAGGACTCCTATCTCAGATACAGCAAAAGCAAGCTGAATGAGGCCTATCTGCATGAGAAAATGAAACAGGCAATCATAGATGTGATGGAAGGTGTAAACTGGTAGAAAGGATGGGTGAAATATGAAATTTGAAAAAGAAAAATTATTCTGGACGCACGAACCGTCAGAGTATCAGATCAGCGATCAGCAGATTATCATTCAGACCGAGCCGGGAACAGACTTGTGGCAGAGAACCTATTATCATTTTCGGAACGATAATGCCCCTGTCTTACAGATGGAGACAGAGGAGAAGTATTTCAGCTTCGTTGTGAAAACGGAATTTACAGACAGCCACCACAGATTCGACCAGTGCGGTATTGCCATGTATCTGGATAGCGAGAACTGGTTGAAAGCGTCCATAGAATATGAAAATGACGAATATCAGCATCTGGGCAGTGTGGTGACAAACCACGGGTTTTCCGACTGGGCTACAACGGTGATCGACGCTTCGGTGAAGTCCATGTGGTACCGGTTCAGCCGCAGAGAGGATGATTATTGCATCGAGTGCTCTTCTGATGGGGTGAATTTCAGTCAGATGCGTGTCTGCCATATGCATAACGGGAATGGAAAGATACGGTTCGGCGTCTATGCCTGTTCACCGGAGGATTCTTCGTTCCGGGCGGTCTTCTCTGATATGCAGATACTGGAATGCCAGTGGAAGGCGCATGACGGGCAGCAGCCGGATTGAGGCTGGTGCCCGCGGTAGGGCTGATTGCAGTGAGCATATTGTGAATACAGGATACAAGGCATCGGTGTGATATGGCCGGTGCTCTTTGTTTGTCTGGAGCAAGTTGGAGCTGACGATGATACCAGAATATTCAACAGGCGCTCCGGCAATATGAACCATAAATTGTCCGGGCGCCTGAATCATATCATGAATCCCTGAGCATCACACCCATTCCAGCTCCGGCCTATCCGCACCAACTTCGAAATGATATTTGGCGATTCCCAGATCGATCTTCGTATAAAAACCGACTCCGGCTTTTGCCGATACCTTATCTCCACTAAGCGTAAACTGGAATTTCTGCTGGTTCATCGCAGTGGGTGCAAGAAGCGCAGCTTCCACGCCCTTTTGAAACCAATCCGGCGCCTGGCCGTCCGCTTTCGCCACCTGTGCGAAGGATTTCGAACTGTGTGCCACTCCCTGTGTTTCCCCATAGCCAAGGGCAATGACGATGCATAGTTTTTCGCCCTGTGCCACCGAAAAGGCAGTCTTGATCTTACTGTAAGTCATCGCCACCCAACAGGTATTCAATCCTGACTGCTGTGCCAGCAATACAAGATGTTCTCCATAGTAACCGCACTTTTCTTCCAGATCGGAGCCTTTCTTGCCGATCATGGCGATATAGTTGGTCACACCGCTGAATTTTCCGTAATGAGCCATAAATCCGTCGAAAGCCTTTGGCTCATTTGTCACAAGCTGGATATGCAGCCCGCTTTCCTGATTACAGCGATCGATCTCTGCCTGCAGCGCAGAGATGACTTCCGCCTCTAAAGGCTTGTTTTTGTACTGTCGTACGCTGTGGCGTGCACGAATTGCTTCTATTAAATTCATATGCTTTCCTCCATTCAATCAAACAATAATCTTCTGTCTGTTCTTTTGTTTTTACCTATTCTCTCCGCTGCGGTCCGGTAGCTGCTCCATGATTTCCTTCGCATGGATCAACATATGGATCAGCCTGTTTATGGCTTTCACGTCTGCATCGAAATAGTAGTAGTTCCTCGTCCCTTCCCGGCGCATTTTGAGGAGTCCCGCCTCCTTTAATATCTGAATATGATGCGACACGGCAGGACGGGAGAGATGGGTCTTCTCCGTAATTGTCCCCACACGGGCGCCGTTACAGTCGTCGATCCGCATCATTTCAAGGATAAGGTGCTGGCGGTTTTCGTCTCCCAGTGCGAGCAGGATCTTCTGACAGCTTTCAAATTCCTCCGCCAGATGCTGGATATCTTTGCTGAGTGCAGACAAAACATTCACCTCCTTCGTTTAATCGTTTGAACCACTATACCATTTTTTTTGCCGAAATAGCCATTTGTAAAGAAAATCGAGACCATTAAACAGAAGTATGAA
>CAYXKS010000096.1:0-2272 GCA_964465725.1 uncultured Bacteroides sp.
CCGGAACTGTAGGAGAAACCTTCCTCCACTTTCCTGCCGCTTAAGTCAGGCTTCTGTCTGTTATTCCAGACCATCTGCGGATAAACGATAAAGTGTTTATCATACTCATAGGTGGTAAAAGAATCCTCGGTCGTCACCATAATCTCATGCAGCTTCTCTCCCGGACGGATACCAGTCTCCCGGATACCGCATCCCGGCAGCATCGCCTCCGCAAGATCGGTAATCTTAAAAGACGGAATCTTACTGATAAACGTCTCTCCTCCTGTCGCTTCTGCCAGCGCCTTGATAACAAGCTCTACTCCCTGAGTCAGACTAATCCAGAAACGTGTCATTCTGACATCCGTAATCGGAAGTTCCGTCGCTCCTTCCTCGATCAGCTGACGGAAAAACGGAATCACAGACCCTCTGCTGCCCGCCACATTGCCGTATCGGACAATGGAAAAATTAATGTCCTTCGCACCGACATAGGCATTCGCCGCAACAAACAGCTTGTCCGACACAAGCTTCGTTCCGCCGTAAAGATTCACCGGATTAACCGCCTTGTCCGTAGACAAAGCCACCACCTTGCGCACACCGCTGTCCAATGCCGCGTCAATCACATTCATGGCTCCGTGAATGTTCGTCTTGATCGCCTCGTTCGGGTTATACTCGCAGGCCGGAACCTGCTTCAAAGCCGCTGCATGGATAATATAGTCCACGCCCTCACAGGCTCTGCGCAGACGCTCCACATCCCTCACATCCCCAATGAAGAACCGAAGCTTATCTTCATATTCTTTAAATTCCTCCGCCATCATCCACTGCTTAAATTCATCCCTGGAATAGATAATGATCTTTCTGGGTTCATAATGCGTCAGCACGTACCTGGTAAAACATTTCCCAAAGGAACCTGTGCCCCCTGTAATCAGTATTGTTTTATCTTTTAACATGAGTTTTCCTCCGAATTGAAATCATCTGTATCGCCCATAAGTATAACATAGGGAAAATTTGTTTGCAATCCATTATGCTGACTCATATTTTGTCCCATATTTTCCCAACACTCTCCGAAATTGCCTCACATGTCTTCTCAATCAGTTCCTCTGAATGAGCATCGGACACGAACATGGCCTCAAACTGAGACGGCGCCACATAAATCCCTCTCTCAAGCATCCTGTTAAAATAATCTGCAAACGCCGCTCTGTCACATTTGCAGGCGTCGTCATAATTTTCCACCACGCGTTCACTTTCCGCACTGCCAGGGACAAAGAATGCCGACAGCAGAGAACCCGCCCGATTCACTACCAGTCCTTCCTTTGCAAAAGCCCCGGCCAGCTTCCCGGCACGCCTGTCAAGCCTCTCATAGATTCCTGTATCCTCCATCAGAATTTTCAGTGTCTCAATTCCTGCCGTCACTGCTACCGGATTTCCCGACAGAGTCCCTGCCTGATAGACATCGCCCAACGGTGCGACACAGGACATAATATCCCGCCTGCCGCCGTAGGCCGCCAGGGGCATTCCGCCTCCCACAATCTTGCCAAAAGTGTATAGGTCCGCATGGACACCCGTATATTCCGAGGCGCCGCCCAATGCCAGCCTGAATCCGGTGATTACTTCATCGAATATCAGAAGAGCATCCTGCTTCTTCGTAATGCGGCGCAAAAATTCCAGAAATCCTTTTTTCGGAGGCACTACTCCCATATTTGCCGCCACCGGCTCCACCACGATTGCCGCCACCTGTCCTCTGTTCTCCTCCATCAGCCTGCGCACGGATTCTTCGTCGTTATACACCGCCGTCAGTGTACTCGCCGCATAGCCTGCAGGCACTCCGGCGCTGTCCGGAACCGACTGCGTCATAAGACCGGAACCGGCTTTTACCAGCAGACCGTCCGAATGACCGTGGTAATTTCCGGCAAATTTGATGATCTTTTCCCTGCCAGTAAATCCTCTCGCCACCCGCACGGCGCTCATCACGGCCTCGGTTCCGGAACTGACCAGACGCACCAGCTCCACATCCGGAACACAAGTGCTGATTAGTTCCGCCAGCTCCACTTCTCTGGCAGTAGGCGCACCGAACGTAAGTCCTCCAGCACACACCCGCTGAACCGCCTCGATCACTCTCGGATGCGCATGTCCCAGGATTCCCGGTCCCCAGGAACAGACGTAATCCAGATATTTATTTCCATCCGCGTCTATGATCCACGGCCCTTCTGCTCTCTCCACGAAAAAAGGATGTCTCCCCACCGCGCGAAAAGCTCTCACCGGTGAGTTTACTCCGCCGGGTATTAGCTTCTGTGCT
>CAYXKS010000096.1:2372-10087 GCA_964465725.1 uncultured Bacteroides sp.
CGCGCGAAAAGCTCTCACCGGTGAGTTTACTCCGCCGGGTATTAGCTTCTGTGCTCTCTCAAAAAGCTGTTCTGATCTGGTTACGCCCATATCTATCCCCTCCTGCTACACCTTTGTCTTTCCGGGCACAAACACCCACAAAAGCCAAAGTGCATCCATCACAAATCACATCCACTTTACAGCATCCAGAGCATGATACGTGATAATGATCTTCGCTCCCGCCCGCTTCATTGCTGTCAGATTCTCCATCACGATCCTTCTCTCATCGATCCAGCCGTTTGCCGCTGCTGCCTTCACCATGGCATACTCGCCGCTTACATTATATACCGCCAGAGGCATATCACAGGAAAGTGATGCCTCCTTAAGCACATCCAGATATGCAAGGGCCGGCTTTACCATCACGATGTCTGCTCCCTCCTCTATGTCCGCTGCAATCTCCCGCAGCGCCTCATGCCCGTTGGCAGGGTCCATCTGATAGCTTTTGCGGTCGCCGAATCCCGGCGCGGAGTGCGCCGCATCCCGGAACGGCCCGTAATAAGCGGATGCAAACTTGGCGCTGTAAGCCATGATCGGAGTCTGAAGAAATCCCGCCTGATCCAGTCCTGCCCGTATGGCTGCCACGCGCCCGTCCATCATATCGGAAGGCGCCACCATATCCGCCCCGGCCTCCACCAGGCTTACCGCCATTCTGACCAGAAACGGCAGTGTCTCATCATTCAGGATTTCTTCTCCACACACCATGCCGCAGTGTCCGTGGGATGTGTATTCACACAGGCATACATCCACAACAATATAAATTTCAGGATAATGTTCCTTCATATAGCGGACCGCCCTCTGTGTAATCCCATTCTCCGCGTAAGCCTGACTTCCCTGCGGGTCCTTGTGAAGCGGAATCCCGAAGAGCATGACGCCTCCGATTCCTGCCCCACTCACCTGATCCAGAATCTCATCCAGCCGGTCAATGGAATACTGAAAAATGCCCGGCATGGATTCCACCAGATTCTTTATATTTTCCCCTTCTATCACGAAAACAGGATAGATAAAATCCTTCGGATGCAGCCTTGTCTCCTGCATCATCGAGCGGATGCGCTCATCTCTTCTCAGTCTTCTGAATCGTTGCATTTTCTTTCTTCCTTTCGTTTATATAAGAATTAAACTTTTTCATAAGAATTAAGCTTCTTCCGGAAAGACCATTCCTTTTGCATAAGTCCTGTTTCTTAAAAAGCATTCGGAATACTGTGTCCTTGAAACTACGTTTGTACGCAGGCAGCCGTCTGATGTCTGCATGCAGTCTCCTGGACCACTACCCGCAGAAATAAAGTGTCTGTCAGTGCTCCCACTTTGCACCGTGATCATATGCCCCCACAAGCGGGCTGTTTATAATTCTGAACTTTCTGTTCTGCTCCCAAAGCTTGCAAAGCTCATCAAAATATCTGTCCGGTTCCACAAGCCATTCCGCCAGCATATCCAGCTCCTGCAGTTCTTCCTCCGTCAGTCTGTCGAGCCTCCCGTCCAGATATGCGGGGATAAAACTGTAGGTCAATTCGTCATTCATAAGCGCGTGGAAGTCATAGATCAGGTAGCGGACAAGCGCGGGAATGGAACAGGTTCCCAGTCCGTCCGCATACAGATACTGCCTGCCGTCCGTCTCTCCCCGTCTCACAGCAAGCCAGGCTTTGGCGGCCCAGTCAAAACTGTCCTCGGGCATATCATACTGCGAAAGAGGCATACCGCCCTCCTCATAAAAACCGTCCGCATCAAAAGTGATCCAGCGTTTTTCTTCTTCATTATAGTACTGATTGATCCAATGGTCCATGCTGACACCTTCCTGAAAATAAGGTGCAAATCCGGCACGGCTTCTCGCAGGAATCCCTTTGGCCTTCAGAATAGCGCTCATCAGCACGGACACATAGCGGCACGTAACCACGATCTTGTTCTCTACCTTCCTGTCCTTCACAAAACCCCGCTCATCCATCCGAAACAACTCGGCAGTAAGTGCCGGAGCCGTCAAAAGGATGTCATCCTCGCATCTCATCCGATACCAGGGATATCGGTTCATATCCCCATACAGAAGAGTTGCATTCGCATTGGTATTTCCCTCTTTCAATGTCACCCTGTGTATGACCTGACTGCATACCAATCTGCCCAACTCAGCAATATTGTCCGGCAGGGAACGGAAGTAATCCCGATAACTTCCCGCATAAGTGTAAGTCCCTGTCTTTCTGTAATGTTCCAAAATGTACGCTTCCATATATACCCTCCTGATCACAGTTATTAACGCTGCATCCTACCACTCACCACCGGTCTACCAGTCTGCCAAGGATGCACAACGTCTGCATCTACGCCGCAAAGACCGAAATCTTACGCAGTACAGATTCTATAGTTAACGACATTGGAAATCTCGTTTCGGCCTTGCAGAAGCTTCCGTATATGGCTCCTACAAGAACTGAGAACGGAAATTTGTTATGTCGTTTACTATAATATATGATTTTCAGGCATATTTTTCCCGACAATAAATGCTGTATCTTGTCTCCTTCCCTCATACCGCTTTGACATCTTCGCACAGACATTCCACAATCTCTTCCACGCCGGCTTCCCGCGCAGTCAGGAATCTCTTGTCCGTATACTTTCTCAACTCTTCACCGCATCGCTCTCCGATGCAGACATAGCGGCTCTTCGTATTCGTGACTCCGGCCTGCTCCATTCCCTCGAAATAAGCCCTCACACCCATGGCCGATCCGAATACAATGTAGTCCGGCTTGCGAATGACCGCCGCCGCGCGCTTTTCCTTCTCAACCTCCAAATCATAAATTGGATATTCCACAAAAGGAATACCCTTCTCGGAGAAAATACGAGGTAATGCCTCGCTTCCCTGCCTTGCCCGCAAAAAAACAGCAGAAATTCTATCCCTATGGCCATCCTGCTCCTGCCATTCGGACATAATCTTTTCCGCCAGCCCTTCCGCCAGATGTACGGCGTCATAGACTTCCGGCATATAATCCGCATATATCCCGATTTTCTCAAGGACAGACGCCGTTCCCGGCCCGATCACAGCGATTCTTTTTTCATGAAGCATCCGCAGATCCTTCCGCTCCTGTCTCATTTTATCAAAAAACACCCGAACTCCGTTAGGGCTGGTAAAAACAAGCCAGTCGCAGCCTTCCAGCTCCGGAAGCGGATTCTGATTTGGCTGGACTACCATAAAACTCATATCCCACACTATAGCATTCTTCTTCCAAAGCTCTGCCGACAGTTTGCGTGAAAAATGCTGTGTTCCCGTCACTCCCACCGTAATTCCTGTCAAAGTAATATCACCACCAGGGCTTGTGCCGGACAGATTGACCGTCCCCTCTGCTGTAACTCCCGGCAAATCCGTCTCATAAACATCAAGCCTGCCTTCCTCTCCGGTCCCGAAAGCTTCTGTCTTTCCTTCCGGCTCTTCCAGCAATTTACTTATCTTCTCGACAGCGTATGGTTGCTGTTCTATTGTTCCTGCAGTATTTTCTGAAAGCAGACTGAGACTCGCCACTGCGCCGATCACGATGACTGCCGGTGATGTGAATCCCTGTTCCCGGGTTTTTGTAACAAGTTCAGACAAGATTGTCCGCAGACACCTCTGGCGTCTTGTGGTCCCTTCCATAATAACCGCACAGGGTATATCCGGTTTCTTGCCAGCTGCCATCAGCCCCGCCGCAATCTCCTCCAAATGGTGCATCCCCATAAGAATCACAAGAGTACCATCCAGGCGGGCAAGCGCATCGAAGTCCATTTTCAACCTTTCCTGCCCACCCTCTTCTGCCGCAGTCCCTGTCACCACCGTAACATCTGCCGAGAGTCCCCTGTGGGTAACCGGAATTCCTACCGCCGCGGGAACCGCAATCGCCGAAGTTATTCCCGGGATTTCCTCACAGCAGATATCCGCTTCCTTCAATGCCAGAAATTCTTCTCCGCCCCTGCCAAATACATAAGGATCTCCACCCTTTAACCGCGCTACCACTTTTCCTTCCTGCGCCTTTTGCACCAAAAGAGAATTGATCTCTGGCTGTCTCATGGCATGATGTCCATACCGCTTACCTACATATATTTTCTCACAGCTCTCCTTCGTCCATTTCAGAATCTCTTCCGGCACCAGACTGTCATAAATCACCGTGTCACAACTGCGCAGAACTGTTAAAGCTTTCAATGTCAACAGCCCCGCGTCCCCGCAGCCGCCGCCCATCAAATATACTTTTCCTGTCTTCAAATCCGTTCTTTTCCTTCCCTTTTCATCAATGCGGACGCCTGCCGTGCCATATCCAATCCGGCTTCTATTTCTGTAGTATATGTAGACCTGCCGGCCATATCCCCTGGCGGCATATGAAGTTTTTTTCCTTCTGCATAATCTGCTGGACGAATCGGCCCCTCTTCCATATCATCTGTCGGACGAATTGATCCTTTTTCCATATCGTCTACCAGACAAATTGAACTTTTTTCCATATTGTCTATCGGACAAATCGATCCTTTCTCTATATTATCTATAGAACGAATTGATCCCTCCTTCGTATTGTCTATCGGACGAATTGATCCTTCCTCCATATTGTCTATCGAACGAATTGATCCTTCTTCCATATCGTCCACCAGACAGATCTTTCTTCTTTCCATGCAGTCTTCCATTGGGCAAACTTCATATTCCCACACACCATCACAGCTCACCTTCGCTGCAGTAAATCGCTGCCTGTTCCCTGCATACATAATGTCAAGCGTCAATCCTTCCTGTTCCCGCCTGCACCACGCCGCCGCGGCCTCACTGCAATCCGCTGAAAGCTGCGCCAGAACTTCCCGCTCTATCAGAAAACTAAGCTCCGTCTCCGCATCCGTAATCTTCCTGCACAATGCATAGACATCAGAATCCTGCACCGCTTCTATGGCAATAATCCCCTGACAGGCCGCCGGAAGAAACTGTTTCGGAGGAAGTGGGTAAAAAGTATACTCATCACTCCCTCTGGAAGCATTTCCGATCCCAAGACGATCCAGTCCGGCCTTCGCCAGGATAATCCCGTCATAACTTTCCTCCTGCAGCTTGCGCATTCTCGTATCCACATTCCCGCGAATATTTTCACATGTTACATTCTTCCAAAGCTGCTCTGCCTGAAGCTGCCGCCGCCTGCTGCCACTCCCGATAATGAATGTGCGCTGCATATCCTCCCAAGGAAGCCTGCCACCTTTGGGAATCACAAGCACATCTCTCACATCGTCCCTCGGAAGAACAGCCGCAATCGTCAACCCCTCCGCCAGAACCACAGGCAAATCCTTGGCCGAATGTACCGCTATATCAATCGTATTCTCTAAAAGTGCCTGCTCAAATTCCGAAGCAAAAATCCCTTTGTCCCCAATCTCCGACAAAGGTCTGTCCTGTATCTTATCTCCTTTTGTATGCAGAACTACTACCTCCGTCTCGATCCCACTGTTTTCTTTTTGCAATGCTTCCTGCACGAGTGAAGCCTGCCGCAGAGCAAGCCGGCTTCCTCTTGTTCCTATTCTGATTTTGTTCATATTTTCCTCTATTCCGAAGCGCTTTGAACCTCCAAATAAGCCTGCAATTCCTCCAGCGATACTTTTCCGTCTTTTTCCATACAATATAAAAACATTCTCTCGAACAGCTCTTTTCTGGCATCTTCCTCTGCCTCGATCTTCATCACCAAAGGCCGAATCTGCCCCAGTAGGTCAATAATATCTCCTATCTCTCCCGACAGCGCCCGCGAGATTTCCTTCCGCACCCAGGATGCCGCTACCGGACTCTTCCCATCCGTGGAAATTCCAATCGTCAACGATCCTTCCTTCACCAACGCCGGAAAGAAAAAAGTGCACTTCTCCTTATCATCCACCACATTCACCGGAATTTTCTCTTTCCTGCAATAATCCGCAACCCATTCATTTACGCTCTCATCATCCGTGGCGGCAATCACGAAATCCGCCCCTTTCAGATCCTCTGTCCGGACCTCCCTCTCCAGAAAAAGAAGAGAGGCCGCCGCATCTTCCTGCAGCAGCTCCCCCTGTACCCGCATACATTCCTCTATCTGCGGTGCGATCACCGTAAGTGCCGGGCCAAATGCAAGAAGCTTCTCTACCTTTCTGGCTGCAACTCTGCCGCCGCCTGCGATCACACCTTTTTTCCTTTCTATCTCCATAAAAAAAGGAAAATGTCCCATTGAAACACCCTTTCCATTCCGTCTCATTTATACCCATACCATAATTTTCACAGGTCATCCAATTCCCTTCCCTATCACCTGTCTCCTTGCCGCATAAGCACATCCAGCACAGCCTTAAACGAAGCGCTGTCCAGCTCATCCCGCAACAGATAGAGCAGTTTTTCTGCTGAAACTGTCTTGTATTTCTCCTTCCAGCGGACATCCGCTTTAGTGAATTGATGAAACGCCAATACATTACAGAGCTTTTCCAGATCCTCTGCCAGAATTTCCTCCGCGTCCATAATCGCCTGCTGTTTTAACCTGTTGTTTTCCTCCGCCAGCTTATGAATATCATCCAGTAAGACAAGGCGGCAGTTCTCTATCTCTGCAATCTCCGCATCCAAATCCGGCGGCATGGAAATATCAAGAAACAGTCGATTCCTGAATGTCTTTAAAGCTTCTCTCACCCGTCCTGCCGTTAATGTATAATGCGGACTGGAAGTGGCAGAGATGACCGCATCCGCCTCCTCCAAATAATCATATCGATTCTGATAATCTACGTTTTCTACCCGCGAAAGACTACTCTGGTATCCCCCGTTATGAGACCTGACTGTAGCAATCACCCGGATATTCTCCTGACTCAAGAGATCCTTTAAAATAATACCGCCCATCTGTCCGGTGCTGCCCATCAGAAGCACTGTCTTATGCTGCATCGGAAGGCGGAAAACCTCATTCGCCGCCAGTGTAGCCACGGAAACGGAGGTCTTGGAGATCATCGTCTCCGTCTTCACCCGCTTGGCACACTTTAACGCCGCTTGAAAAATTCTGTTCAGCTCATAGCCGGTGTACCCGGCCTCCTTGGAACACATGTAAGCATCCCGCACCTGCCCCAGAATCTCGTCCTCTCCGACCACCATGGACTCCATCCCGCATACAACCCGGAAAAGATGATTCAGCGCTTTCCGTCCCTGATATCTTCTGGCAAGACTACGAACCCATTCCCCACTACTGCCGGAAACCTCCGCCAGCATCTCTTCCAATTCCCTGAAACTGTTCTCCATTCCCTGTACATATACTTCCGTACGGTTACAGGTAGAAAGCAGGACACACTGCTCCACCCCTTCCAATGCCATAACCTTCTGCAGAAACTCCCCCGCCCTCTCTTTCGCGATATAGCACTTCTGTCTCTCCATGGACTTTGCCGTCTTATGGCTGATACTGATGCATTCCATGTCCTTCTGTTCCTTCACTCTTCTCACATGCTTTGCAAACTTGTGCCCCATGTCATCCTTGACACAAATGTCCTGTGAAAAGAGGGCACAAGTCTTGATGCACACATGCAGACAAACTGCATGGCGCGTGTACGCTCAGCGCAGCGAGTGCGCAGAGCTGTTGCCATAGGTGTTCTTTTCATATTTACTCCCATGTCGTCCACTTAAGCCATTGGGGAGAATACGTGCTTTTCGCATTCTCCCAAAGATGACTTAGAATATCTTAGGCGGCGTACTCTGCCGCCTTAGTATAACTTCATGTCCTATTAACAGGTCG
>CAYXKS010000097.1:0-10066 GCA_964465725.1 uncultured Bacteroides sp.
GGGAACCACACGGCCGTCTTCGCCATATTTATCCCCTTGATACACGGTGTGGTTACTGCCGCCGCCATCATTTCACTTCCGAATATATACTGATTGCGAACCTTATACGCCTCCCACTCTTTCGGATAAGGGTAATACATAGGCAGGATCATAGGAATTCTCTCTTCATACTGTCTATGGTTCATCGTATACAGATAAGGCAGCATCCTGTGGCGCAGTCTCAGGAACTCTTCCATCATAGCACAAATTTCCGGACGATATCTCCAGGGTTCCTTCGAATTGAACAGGCTGTTCGTAGAATGCAGGCGCATGATCGGTGAGAAAACGCCGAACTGCACCCATCTTCCGCTAAGCTCATCATCCCTGATCCCCAGCATATGGCCTCCGATATCATGACTCCACATACCATAACCGATATTGGTTGCTGAAGCCGTGAAATACGGCTGAAAATCAAGGGATTCCCAGCTAACCACCGTGTCTCCCGAGAAACCGATAGGATAGCGATGGCTTCCCGGCCCTGCATATCTTGAAAATGTCATAGGTCTCTTTCCATCACGCCCGTTATCTAAATAATGATAATGGTTCAGCATCCACAGCGGGTCCAACCCTTCTACTTTGGAAACACCGCCCTGCTGCCAGTCAATCCACCAAAAATCTACTCCTTCTTCCTCCCTTGTATGATGGAGATATGTAAAATAAGCCTCCATAAACTTCTCATCCGATACGTCAAATTCGATAGGAAGCCCCTTATCAGTGTCCACTCCCAGCGCCTTTCCCATAGGCTCATACATCTCCTCATAAGCCCGCACACCGTCCGCCGGATGCACATTCAAGGTCACACGAAGCCCCTGCTCATGAAGCCATCCCAGAAACCGCTTCGGGTCCGGGAAGAAATCCTTATTCCAGGTATACCCTGTCCATCCGGTTCCATACTTCGGATCCACATCTACCAGATGCCAGTCCATATCGATCACTGCCACGGAAACCGGCACATCCTCTCTCTCAAAATGCTCTATCAGTTCACGGTAAGTTTCCTCCGTGTACTTGTGATATCGGCTCCACCAATTTCCCAGAGCATACCGCGGTATCATGGGTGTCGTTCCACACAGCCTGTAGAAATCCTGAATGCAGGCAAGATAATCCGTACCATAACCAAAGAAGTACAAATCTGTCTCCGGGTTACTGCGAGGTTCAACCCATCCGTCGTCGCGAATAACCAGAGATTTGCTGTCATCCATCACCGAATATCCAACCTGGGAAATCACCCCATTCTCAAGAGGAATCTCTCCATCCGCGTTGTCAAGAGTCCGCGCCGTTCCTTTCAGCTCTCCGATTTTGATGACCTTCGTTTCATCCCCATACCGCCACACGCCTCCGAAGGGGAAAAGACCACCTTTTGCCTCAATCGAAAGCCCATTTGTACTAAACTCCTTCTTGTCATAGCGCAGGTGAATCCTGTCCGTAATAATCTCCAGATTCCCCTCCTCATCGATCACCTGAAAGTCACATGCCCCCAGGTCCCTGTTCCATACAATCTGCGTCGGACGATCTTCAAACACGCCATGCTCCGCATATTCCAATCGAATCAACCCTTCCGTCAACACGCTGATCCGATACCGTCCTCCCGTAATCATATTTTCCTCCCTGCATTTTGGAGCCGTCTCTACACGATAATAATCTTTCATCTTCTTCCTCCTTCCGGACATCTCCTGTGCCCTATATTATTGCCTTTCATTATTATAATCCTCATATCAATATTATGAAACTATTGCCAGTACACAGCGTCTGGCTTAGCCTCATATCATTGTCTCATATCTACTAATGCAAGCCTCAAATCCTCTCAATCACGCACTGCCGGAATCCTGATTTCCACCACCGCACCATATCCTTCATCCATATTCGAAAAGACAATCTTCGCCTTATCTCCATATATCAGACGCAGTCTCTTCACAGAATTGGAAATACCGATGTGTATACGCCCGTCATAGTAGACTGACTTCTCATTGCGGATCGACTCTAAAATTTCCGCCGGGAAACCCCTCCCCGTATCTGAGATACACAGATACAGGCACTCCCCATCCTCATAATTCTCCAGCACAATATACAGGGTAATCTCCACACAACTGTCCAATGACACAGTGTGCACTACCGCATTCTCCACAAAATTATGAATGATCATTGCAGGGACCTTATAATCTTCCATCCCCTGATCCATAATCACCTCGAAGGAAAAAGCTTCCTTCCCATATCTTGTCTGCTGTATCTTCACGTAATTACGGACAAATTCCACCTCGTCCCCCAGCGTTGCCATGGCATGCGCACTCCTCATCACATATCGCATATAGTCAGACAACGTCTTCGTAAGCGAAATGATCTCCTGCTCCTGTCCCATATCCGCCATTCCGTGGATCAGATTCAGACAGTTCAAGTAGAAATGTGGCCTGATCTGCATCTGCATGGTCTCCAGTTCGGTCTTCTGCCTCTCCAGTTCCTGCTCATAAATATCGATCTTCAAAGCCTTAATCTTACGAAGAAGACCCTTAAACTCCTTGCTTGCCATCTCCAGTTCGAGAATATTATTGCTTCCGTTCTCATTGATCCACTGCTCTTCTTCCGTATTTTTCAAACTGTTAACGAACTTCTTCATGGGAAGAAGCAGCCGGTTATAATAAACCTTGACCAACAGGGCGGCTCCCAGAATAATTCCGGCAGTCAGGACCACCAATGCCGTCTGCAGTTTCATGATTCTCTCCAATATCCCACCGCTCGGTGTGACAAGGATACAGAACGAGCGCAGGTTCCCGGTAATCCCACTGATAGGGAAAGAATATAGCTTCCTGTCAGAAAGATATCCCATCTGTGGCAAAGTCATTTTTCCCTCATCATCTATATCCAGCTTTTCCCTGTCTGATACTGAGATGATCAAGTCCCCTTCCTCATCCACAATATAGGGAATTCCCTCATATCCCAGACTGTTGACATGAAGCATAGAGAAAAATGTTTCCATCCGGATCACACATCCCACCGTAACACCGTTCTTGGAATAATGGCTGTACACATAATCCTCTGTCCCGTCATTCAGGAAAGTCCACCGGGAAGCCAGTGTATCCTCGTATCTTCTCTCCCGAAGCGCCTCTGTCAACACTAAATTTCTTCCCGTCAGCCTGCTGGTAGGAAACAGCGTCCCACTGTCGAGAATCGTCACGTCTTCGTCATCCAGATACAGATAGAAACAAGATGCCTCTTTATACCTTATCTTCAGATTCTTCAGTTGGTCCTGTATATCTGTGATCTTCTGATAGTTCCTACTGTCATCCGGTCGGATATCACGCATTTCCAGCCACAGCTTTTCATTCTGCTTCAACAGAGATATCACCTCGTAATTAATCTGTATAATATCTGTGTTGATCATCTCTACGTAGAGTCCCGCGGTATCCTCTATATATTTATACACAAGATTCCTTGCGTCCAAAATACTTCGATACATCACCGCAAGCAGTCCCGTCAGCAGGATCAGAGCAGGAATCAGAACCCGTAGCGTCAACTTTCCCATACTCAAATTCTTTTTCTTTTCCATAAACCATCCCCACTCGTATTCGCTCAGAAAAGGCATCCTGCCAACAGTCAGAACGCCCTTTCCATACAAGAATTATCCACGGACACCATCCTGTATTTCGTAATCTGGTACCAGTGCAGGATCAATGAATACCAAATCGTCCTACAACCTGTCCTAAACTCCCAATTCTTACAGCCTGAGGTTAAGCCCGCTTCCTTCCTTCATAAATACGGGTATCACGTCCACAGGCGCTTTGGCCGTTACAACCTGTCCACCTTCTGACACCTTACCGGTATGGCATTCCGTCCATTTACATCCGGCGGGAAGGTATACTTCTCTTGACTCCACATCCTTCTCCATCACCGGAGCAACCAAAAGCTCTGGTCCGAACATATAGGCGTCGTCTACATCCCACGCGATCTGATCCTCCGGGAAGTCATAGAATAGAGGCCGCATAACAGGTGTTCCTTTTTCATGAGTAAGACGCATCTGCTCCCGAATGTAAGGGCGGAGCTGTTCTCTCAGATTCATATATTTCTTGCAGATCTCAAAAGCTTCCTCGCCGAAGCTCCACACTTCATTGTCCGCCCCACTGCCAAACAGGCCGATTCCTGAGATCATATCCCCCTCAAATCCGCTCTGCGGGTTCCGGTTTCCATGCAGGCGCATAACCGGGCAGAAACATGCGTAGGCAAACCATCTCACCAGGAGCTTACGGAATTCCGGATCGGTCGTCTCTGCTCCGTGGAATCCGCCGATATCCGTGGTCCACCAGGGAATCCCTGCCATAGCCATAGACAGACCCGCTCTCATCTGGCGGTTGAAGCACTCAAAAGTACTATCAATATCACCCGACCATACTAGCGCGCCGTATCTGGCGCTTCCTGCCCAGGCGGAACGGACCAGGTTAACAGGAGCTTCGTCTCCTTCCGCCGTCATTCCGTCATAGAAGCCCTGCGTGTACATCCTGGGATAAATATTTCCAACCTCCAACACGCTTCCCAGCTGATATCTGTAATTGGCGAAATCATAGGCCGTATACTCCGGCTCCGCCACATCTAACCAGTACAGCCGCGCACCCTGATCCCAGTAGTTCTGCTTCACCTTGCTCCAGACGAAGGCCCTCGCATCAGGATTTGTCGCGTCGAAAAAAAGCTCCTGCCCGAAACAGGTCATGGAAATGCGTATGCCGTGCTCCGTGCGTACCAGATAGCCCTTCTCCATCATCTCCCGGAAATTCTCGGAACGGTAATCCACGGTAGGCCATACCGAGACCATCAGCTTAACGCCCATCTCTTCCAGTTCCCGGCACATGCCCGGCACATCCGGCCAGTATTTGGGATCAAACTTGTACTCTCCCTGTTGTGTCCAGTGGAAGAAATCAGCCACAATCACATCAAGCGGCAGTCCAAGTTCCTTATATTTCCTCGCGACAGACAGAAGCTGCTCCTGTGTCTGGTAGCGCAGCTTGCACTGCCAGAAACCCAGACCGTACTCCGGCATCATGGGCGCCTTGCCCGTAAAAGCCATATAGGTTTCCTCGATCTGGGCCGGCGTATCCCCCGCAATCACAAGATAATCAATCTGCCTGGTGCACTCCGCATACCACTCCGTACCATTCATACCAAAAGTCACTCTGCCCACAGCCGGATTGTTCCATAAGAATCCGTAACCGATATTTGACACATAGAAAGGCACGCTGACCTGAGAATTTCTCTGCGCAAGTTCCAGAATACAACCTTTCATATTCATATATTTCTGCTGGTACTGCCCCATACCGAATATTTTCTCTTCATCTCTCCCACGAAACCTCACCGTGGTACCGAAGCAGTCCCCTGCCGCCACCTTGTATTCACGTCCCGGGATATCAAGCGCCATACTCGGCTCATCCCTCAGGCGGCGCCAGTTTTCCTCAAGCAGCAGCTTCCCATTCTGATTGTAAAAGGACAATACCCCGTCCGCATTTACTTCCGCCTTTATTTTACCATTCTCCAGCACACCTGAGGAGAGGTTTTTACCACTGTACATATTGGCATATACCTTCCCGCCGGCTCCTGTGTCATCATGAACCGTGATTTTTCCTTCCTCTCTGTCAGAAGCATTCAGCGCCCAGTCATGGGCGGTAAAACCATGGTTTTTTGTAGCTCTTACGCGCACGGCATTCTTCCCCCACGCATCAATCCTCACTGTCTCATTGTCAAACTCATAGTACAGGCTTCCTTCTTTTTCGTAAATCATACCGCCAGGCCTCCTATCCCTTCTGTTTTCTTTATAAAACGGGCACACATCCCAAAGAAGATATATGCCCGCCTTGTTTCAGATTATTCTATAACTAAACCGATACAGATTCTATTACTTCATGGACTCCAGATAAGCATTATATGCAGTGTTCTGAATTTCGATTAATTCCTGTAATCCCATTGCATCCAGCTGTTCCAGATATGCATCCCACTCTGCATCGATGCCTCCATCTACTACCCAGTGTGCAGCCTGCGCTTCCACATACTTATAAATATCGGTGCCAAGAGAAACAAGTCTTGAAAGCTCGTCGTCCGTATACTTCACTACCGGGAACGGTACGGATTTATCGGTGCTGATATATTTGCCGTTAATCTCATCCTCGGCCAGCTTAATTCCGTCACCCTGATCTGCAGGCAGTGACACCTTGTCATAGAAATCCGGATTCATATATTTCGGTCCGAAGTCACGCATAGACCATGACCATGCGGAAGTATCCAGGGAGCTTCCGTCTGAAGGAGTCAACACCTCATAAGTTCCGTCGCCATTATCGGCTACCTGATCGGGAATCGATCCGTAGAAAGTCTGCAGGGAAACCAGATCATCATAGAAATCATCCGCCCACTGAAGCAGTTTCTCAGGATTCTCGCAGCTTGTTGTGATTAACAGCTCCTTGTCGCTGATGTCCAGATAATTCTGTGAGTTCTCTACATAATGCCCTCCGTCATAACCTTCCACTGCCTCTAAGGCTGTGAACTGTCCTGCATTCATACCGGCCTGTGCATCTGCAGTCCATCCTGTGAAAAGACCAACCTGAGACCCGCCCTCTGCCTGTCTCTTAGCAGTGGCCATGGATTCCTCCTGTGTAAAGAATTCCGGGTCAAGAACACCTTTCTGATACATTTCATTCATCCACTTAATAGCTTCAATGTAATTATCCTGAACAGGCACGAAGACCGGATTACCGTTTTTGTCCAGACCCATATAGTTGTTGTCTCTGCTGACCATGGTGCCAAATGGAGCCAAAAGCGTACGCAGGCACCCACTCATCAGATAATCGTTCTTGTTGGCAGTGATCGGAATCTCGTTGGACGGATCGCCGTCGCCGTCTGCATCCTGAGTCGCAAACGCCTCCAGCACTGCTGTCAGCTCGTCAAGTGTCTTGGGAACTTCGAGTCCCAGATTATCCAGCCAATCCTGATTGATGTACATGATATCGCCGCACACCTTGGGTCTTAACGGAAGCTTCTTTACTAAACTGTATATCTCGCCGTTACGGTCTTTCGCACGTGCCAGAAGTTCAGGTTCCTTCTCAAACACAGACTTCAGATTTGGCATGTTCTGATCGATCAGGTCTGTCAGTTCAACGAAGTATGCCTTGTTCTGAGAAATATCCGAATCCGTTATACCGCAGGAGCCGAAGAACGCGTCCGGAAGATCTCCTGATGCCAGAAGCAGAGACTTCTGCTCTGACCAGTCACCGCTGTAATATACCTGCCACTCAATGTTGATACCATGTTTCTCTTCCAGTTCCTTCATGATACCGCTCTTTAAATAATCCGTCGGCCATGAATCTGTCCATCTCACCGTCGCAATAGTATAGGTGGGCACATCTCCCGAGGAAGTATCCTCACTGCCGCCGTCAGATTCCGCTACTGCACTGTCCCCAGTACTCTCCTGGCTGCCTGCACTCGAATCGGTTCCCTCCGAACCAGAGCCCGAACCGCATCCCGCCAGTGTTCCTGCAACCAGAGAAGTTGCCAGGAAAAGACCAAGTCCCTTTTTCAAATAACTCATAATATCCTCCTTTTTCTAAATAAGTTTATTGTTGCAAGCCGAAAACGTTTCATCCGGCAAATTGCTGTTTCACATTATCCCTTCAGGGAACCAAGCATAACACCCTGATTGAAATACTTCTGTACGAAAGGATACATACACATGATAGGCGCAGAGGAAACCACGATAATCGCATATTTGATCAGGTCTGCCATCTGCTTGGCCTCCACGGCTGCCGCCCCCGTAGACATGGAACTGATTGTCTGATTGCTGATCAATATATTCCGGAGTACCAGCTGCAGTGGCTGTAATTCCGGACTTCTCAAATAGATCAATGCATTAAAGTAAGAATTCCACTGCCCTACCGCCGTCCACAAGGCGATAACTGCGATAACTGCCTTGGAAAGCGGAAGCACGATCTGGAAAAAGAAGCCCAGATTTCCGCACCCATCAATCTGTGCCGCCTCCCACAAATCTCCCGGAATACTGTTGCTGAAAAATGTCCTGGCAACGATGATATAATACGTAACTACGGAAAACGGAAGTACCATTACCCAGAAATTATCCAACAGTCCGAAATCCTTTACGATCAAATAGGTAGGAATCAGACCTCCCGTAAAGAACATAGGAATCAGATAGAAGACAGTAAACAGCTTCCTGCCACACAAATCCTTCCTTGAAAGTGCGTAGGCCGTAGGAACATTCACAATCAGGGAGATAATCGTTCCCACAAAGGCATACAGAATCGTATTCTTATAGCCTACCCACAACTGGGAGTATTCCAACAATTTCTTATATCCCTTGAAGGTAACTCCCTTGGGTAAAAATACAATGTTACCCGCAGATACATCCGCCGGATTACTAAAGGATGCAATCACGATGAAATACATCGGATATAACATAATTATCACTAAAATGACGGCAATAAGATAAAGGAAAAAATCAAAAATCTGATCTGTCCTGGATTTCTTTACTTTTACGCCTGTCATCATCTCACTATTTTTCTTTGACATCTCTTTCCTCTCCTTTCTTCAACCCCGTAACAGTTCGTCTCCCGGATTGCTGCTATTCACAGCTTTCAGCTGCTCATAGTAACGGCATTTGCGCATTCCCTGTTACTGTTACATCGACCCTTCTACAGCAATGATGTGTCGCTCATTCTCTTCGAAATATAGTTCACGCTGATAAGAAGAATCAGATTAATGATGTTATTGAAAAGCCCGATTGCCGAGGAAAGGCTGTACTGGCTGCTTACAAGTCCCATCTTATATACATACGTGGAAATGATCTCACTGGCGCTGCTGTTCAGAGTATTCTGCAGCAGATAAACCTTCTCGAATCCTACGCTCATCACGCTTCCTGTACGCAGGATAAACATAACCGTAGCCGTGGGCAGCAGCATGGGAATATCGATGTTTACCAGCTTCTGCCATTTGCTTGCGCCATCCATGGTTGCAGCTTCATAGAGTGAAGGATCCACAGCGGAGAGCGCTGCTATATATAAAATACTGTCCCATCCTACATGCTGCCAAGCCTCCGTCCATACATAGATACTCGAAAAGGCGCTTGCCTGCCCCATCAGGTTGGGCAGCTGAACTCCTATATAGCTGAGAAGTTTAGCGATAATTCCCTGGCTGGGAGAGAGAAACAGAATAATCATACCGCACATAACCACTGTGGAAATAAAATGCGGCAAATACGTGGATACCTGGAAGAATTTCTTAAACCGCTTCGCCATCATCTGGTTGCACATCAGCGCAAGCGCAAGTGGCAGTGGGAACGTTACAACAATACTGTATAAACTAATAACCAGCGTATTCTTGATAGTCGTCCAAAACTGGTAGGAATTAAAATACTGCTGGAAATATTTAAACCCCGCCCATGGACTCCCCATGATTCCTTGTGCAGGCGTGAAATCCTTGAAAGCAATCACGACTCCATACATGGGAATGTAGGTGAATAAAAACATAATGATAAACGACGGGGCAATAAGCAGGTATAAAGTTCCGCTTCTCTTTATCCTCTTTCCCAAACTGACCTGGTTTGGCTGTGCTGCTGTTTTTGTTCTTTCTGACACTTTTTAATCACTCCCTCTGTCTTTATTTGTTCACTTTTTCAGGTCCCTCTCAAAAATGACATATATAATTGTACAGTTTTTATTAAAACTGCTCTATAAATTCTACGAACAGTTCTTGACAAAAATCTGGAATTTTTCATAATACGTTTCTTTGGTACAATATCTTTTTTTTGTTATTGAGAGCAGATTTTTGTTAATTTTTTTATAGTTAACGTCATTGGATATTTCGTTTTCGGCCTTGCAAAGGCTTCCGTATATGGTTTCTATTTCTTATGTCGTTTACTATATTTATTGCACAAAAAAACGGGTTGAACAGATTCCATATCAATTTGTCCGACCCGTTTTTCCCAAACGTTCCCACTTATTAGATTGTTACTGTCAGGATGAGACAAAAGTATCAGTCGATTTTGCCCCCCCCC
>CAYXKS010000098.1:0-4750 GCA_964465725.1 uncultured Bacteroides sp.
GAAGGTTATGTGTTTTACCTGTTGCATTTGTATGAAATTCTGACTACACTATACTGTGTAGGGTGATAGGATAACTATTTAGTCCCAATTTCGTTAAGTTAAGTCAGTCACTGTGTCCGGTTTAACTTAATGACATTGATCCGGTCAGGGCTTTGCATTTGCCGCAAAGTCCATAAAAACGTGTAAGGAATTGCCAGGAGTGGATAGAGTAGATGGAGGAGCGTGTCAGAATAGCGGATATTGCAGAAGAACTGGGCGTGAGTACTGCGACGGTGTCCAATGTGATACACGGTAAGACCAGGAAGATTTCGGATGAGACAGTCCGGCGCGTGCAGGAATTACTGGAAAAGAGGCAGTACATGCCGGGGATGGCGAGTATACTTCTCTCTCAGAACAATTCGCGGATTATCGGTGTGGTGGTGAATGATCACATTAAGTATGAGGGCAGGGTGCTGGAAGATGTCTTTGTGTCAGCATCTTTGAATGCTCTTTTATTTGAACTGGAAAAGTCAGGGTATTTTATGATGGTCAAGGCGACGGCACAGTGGAGCGATATCGTGCGTTTTGCATCCATGTGGAATATGGACGGCCTGGTGCTGATCGGCTTCTGCGAAGGGGATTATCAACAGCTTCGGAACAAAATGCATATTCCTTTCGTTGTGTATGACGGTTATTTTGAGGATAATCAGCGGATTTGCAATATCATTATTGATAACTATGACGGTGGGCGCCAGGTGGGTGCGTATCTCAGAAGCATGGGACACCGGCGTATTCTGTGTATTTCAGACAATGATATCTGTGTGGACAGGGACAGAATGGACGGATGCCGCGCAGGTGCGGAAGGGTGCGTTGTGGATTGGATACAGATTCCTATGAACAGGCAGGAGAGAGCTGGCTTTTATATGGAAAAACTTCCCGAACTAATGCGGTACACGGCGGTTTTCGCCGTGTCAGATGTCTACGCTGTCGAATTGATTCATTTCCTATATAAACAGCATGTCTCCGTGCCGGAAGATATCTCGGTGGTTGGGTTTGACAATACAGTACTGAGCCAGAACTGTTCACCGCATTTGACCACAATCGGCCAGGACGCCAGGATGCGCGCAAAGACAGCGGTGGAAGCACTGCGGGAATTGCGGGAAAATGAATGTGAACTGCCAGTCCGTGTGCTGCCGGTTCAGTTAATTGTTCGCGAGAGTGTTAGGGATCTGAGATATGTATGAGTATGAAAAGAATATCTATGGCAACAGCTCTGCGCATCCGCTGCGCTGAGCGTACACGCGCCATGCAGCTTGTCTGCATGTGTGCATATGCGCAGGTATGCGCTAATACTTGTGCCCGCTTTTCACAGAGTGCTTGTGTCAGAGATGATATGGGGCATAAGTAAGGCAGACAGAGGAGAACAGATAGCGATGTCATTGGAAACAGTGAGAAAACAGGGCTTTCTGAGCGCTGCAGTGTTAAAAAATACGGCATACATAACCATGTTCGCAGATCATTTCTTTGCGGTCGTGTATTTGGCGGTTCTTAGACAGTATCGGTTGATGGGGACAGCGACGGACAGGATGGAGCAGATCTACAGGGCAGGCAGGGCTGTCGGCAGGATATCTTTTATATTGTTTGCCTATCTGGCGGTCGAGGGCTTTTTGCATACGCGCAGCCGGAGAAATTATCTTTTCCGGCTGGGGATTTTTGCATTCGTGTCGGAGATTCCCTTTGATCTCGCTTTTTCTGGGAAATGGTATGATCCCGCAAGTCAGAATGTGTTCTTTACCTTATTTCTGGGGATATTGGTTCTGACTGTGTGGGAGTGGGTGAAACATTTGGTCAGAGACCGGAATGCTTATTGCATGGCAGAAGAGAAATCTATTACGGGAAATATATTGTGGACCGTGGGAAGCTTCTGGTTAATCCTCTGCTGTGCGGCGGCTTATCTGTTGCATACGGACTACAGATTCATGGGAGTTTTGCTGATTTTTGTGTTTTATCAGACGCGGGAGCGGAAACTGCCTGTTCAGATATTTGCAGTGGGGTGCGTAATGCTGTTCGGCACATGGGGTGCAAATTGTCTCAGATATGCAGGAGAGTATTCCGTTTCCTATCTGCTGCGGTTTTCCTGTCGGGAAATGTATGGCCTTTTTGCTTTTTTATGGATTGGCCTGTATAATGGGAAAAAAGGATTCCAGTTGCCGAAAGCATTTTACTATGGTTTTTACCCGGTGCATCTGTTTCTGCTGTACTGCACGGCGATGCTGGCGGCAGCATAATAAATTCTTGGTTTCGGCTCTTGCAGGAGCCATACATGGAAGCTTATGCAGGGCCGGGAATGAAATTTCTCTGGCGTTAATTATGGTATTTGGAGCGGGCACGGTTTATGAGGCGTTTTATCGGGACAGTTTGTGGCCGGATTATGGCGGATATAAAAGAATATGGCATGGCGGCAGTAGCGGTTTTGATCTATGCAGCGGCCGTGAATCTGATATTCCATGCGTTTTGTCCACTTGTTATCTTCTGCGGCTTTCCCTGTCCGGGATGTGGAGTCAGCAGGGCCGCCATGTGCTTTATTACAGGCCAGTGGCGTCAGGCGTGGGAGTTGAATCCGGTCGTTTTTCCGATTGCTTTGGTGGCAGGATATTTTTTCCTGAACCGTTATCTGCTGGGGAGGAAAGTCAGGGGAATTAAAGTGTTGATTGCGGTTGTATTGGCGCTGTTGGTGGTTGTCTACTGTGTGCGGATGTATCTTTATTTTCCGAATCGGGTGCCTTATGTTTACGCAGAGCATAATATGCTGGCACGTTTTTTCCCTTTTTATGAACAAATATTACACGAGTTGGGAATTCTGTGGTAACATATTCGTACGGATAGTAACTGTTCGGGTAAGTAACCACATTTTCGCTGAGTGTGGTCGGCGGGCAGAATGAAATAAGGCAGGAGCGGTTGATCGAGCGTGAGACAGAGGTGGGAGGAATCGGACCCACGTATTCTGCAGAACAGAGTGACATCGAAGGGACCGGAGCCTGCAGAATGGAGATTGTAGATTATGGAAGAAAATACGAAATATTCGGACCAGAATGATAATCAGGGCGAAATGCAGGACGAGCGTCAAAAGCTCGATTCGTATCAGAATGAATATGTAGAGGAAGTGCGGTTTACAGAGCAGACTGATGGAGTGGAAATGCAGGAGAATAGCAGTAGTCAGGAGGATGCTTACCGGAGTAACGAATACCCGGAGCATAATGATCAGAGCAATCAAAGTAATCAAAGCAACAGTAATTATAATAACTATCAGAACAATTATCAGAATAGTTCTTATCAGAATGATTCATATCAGAGGAACGTTTATCAGAATACCGGGTATCCGGCGGATACTTATCAGAATGATGTTCGTCAGGGTAATGCTTATCAGGATAATAGTTACCAGTATGGCACTGGACAGAATGGCTATGTTCAGAATCATAATGGGCAAAATGGTGCATATCAGAATAACACCTACCAGAATAGTGCCTGGCAGAATGGAAGCTATCAGAACAATACTTATATGAATGGCGCTTATCCCAATAACACTTACCAGAATTATGGAGGAAATTACCAACAGTACAACGGTGCGCAGCCTTATGATGGCCAGGTGGAATTGGAGGAACCTGTTAAGGTAAGCGAGTGGGTTCTGGCATTGGTGCTTATGATGATTCCCTGTGTCAATATTATCATGATGTTTGTCTGGGCGTTCAGCAGCACCGAGAAGAAGAGCAAGTCCAATTTCTTTAAGGCGTACCTGATCTTTTTCGGTATTTCCATGGGCGTGATGCTGCTTATATGGTTTGCCGTTGTGATTTTTGCGCTGACACTGTGAAGCAGCGTCTAAAGCAGGCTGCTTTTATCGAATCCACCGCCCGGATGCGCCGCAGGGCAGGATGAGGGCATTGGAGCTTACAGGAAGACCGATCTCGTCGGCCTCTGCATGTCCCCCGAATTGCGGTGTAATGACGGTCTTAAGCATGTAGGACAATACGGCGGGCTGCAGACCGGTAGTATAGGAATTAATCAGGAAAAAGCAGGCATCTTTCGACAGGATCTGTGCTGTAAGGCGCAGAAAGGGAAAGATGCTTTCTTCTATTTTCCAGATTTCTCCTTTCGGTCCGCGTCCGTAGGAGGGAGGGTCCATGATGATGGCGTCGTAGGTATTGCCGCGGCGGATCTCACGCTCCACGAATTTGACGCAGTCATCCACCAGCCAGCGTATGGGTGCATCCGCAAGGCCGGAAGCGGCGGCATTCTCCTTTGCCCAGCTGACCATACCTTTGGAGGCGTCCACATGGGTCACAGAAGCCCCGGCTTTGGCAGCGGCCAGAGTGGCTCCGCCTGTATAGGCGAAAAGATTCAGTACTTTAACCGGTTTCCCGGCATTTTTTATAATAGAAGAGAACCAGTCCCAGTTTACGGCCTGTTCAGGAAAAAGGCCGGTATGTTTGAAACTGAAAGGTTTCAGGTGAAAGGTCAATTCCCTGTACCGGATGCTCCATTCTTGCGGCAGATGGAAGAATTCCCATTCACCGCCGCCTTTGGAACTTCTGTGGTAATGGCCGTTTTTCTGTTTCCAGCGCTTATCGTTACGAGGTGTGTCCCAGATGACCTGAGGGTCAGGGCGTACCAGAATATAGTCGCCCCAACGCTCTAATTTCTCTCCGGAGGAGGTATCTATCACTTCATAGTCTTTCCATGAATCAGCTATCCACATTGTTTTGTTCCTTTC
>CAYXKS010000098.1:4850-10065 GCA_964465725.1 uncultured Bacteroides sp.
TCTTCGAATCTTTTTGCTTCGAATCTTTTTTGGCGGGTTGCTCATAAAGTTTGTTGTATTTTCGGACATGCAGTGATAGAATGAGAAAGATATCAGACCGGTGGTCCGGGATGGTCGGAAGCTAGATTATATACTATGAAGAAATCAGCACAGAGAGAAAGAACCACATGAGTATATCTGTCTGGAGGAGTGGGCAGATATGTCTGGGATAAGAAAGGAATAACGAGAGTATGATGCAGTCAAGAACACACACATGTAACGAACTCAGGCTGTCGGATGCCGGAAGTCAGGTGACACTGGTGGGATGGTTTGAGAATATCAGACAGGTAAGCAAGAATCTGGGATTCTTATTGCTGCGTGACTTCTATGGCGTTACGCAGGTCGTCTTCGAGACCGAGGAGATGATGGAGAAACTGGACGGCGTGAATAAGGAATCCACATTATTAATAGAAGGTACGGTGCGGGAGAGATCCAATAAGACCAATACGATTGCCACGGGCGAGATTGAGGTAGTACCGTCCAGAGTGGAAGTGCTTGGGAAATGCACGAACAACGTGCTGCCTTTCGAGATCAGGCAGTCCAGGAATGCAGACGAGAATATCCGGTTGAAATACCGCTATCTGGATTTGAGAAATCCGGAGGTGAAGGACAAGATTCTGTTGAGAAGCCGTATTGTGACGGAACTTCGCCAGAGAATGAATGATCTGGATTTCGTGGAGATCACCACGCCGATTCTGACATGTTCATCCCCGGAAGGGGCGAGAGATTATCTCGTACCAGCCAGAAATCATCCGGGTAAATTCTATGCACTTCCTCAGGCACCACAGCAGTTCAAGCAGATTCTGATGGCTTCCGGTTTCGACCGGTATTTCCAGATCGCTCCCTGCTTTAGGGATGAGGACGCCAGGGCGGATCGGTCTCCGGGAGAGTTTTATCAGCTTGATATGGAGATGGCTTTTGCGTCGCAGGAGGATGTGTTCTCTGTGATCGAGCAGGTTCTGCCGCCGGTATTTGAGAAATATGGAACGTATGACCAGGCGTCAACGGCTCCTTTTGTCAGAATTCCTTATCTGGAGTCTCTGGATAAGTACGGTACAGACAAGCCGGATTTACGGATCGATCTGATCGTCAGAGACGTTACGGAGCTGTTCGGGCAATGTGGGTTCGAACCTTTCAGGGATCGTGTGGTTAAGGCGGTCGTTACCGACGGATATACCGCTACCAGGAAAGAAATAGACAAGTTATGCGCAGACGCGGAGATGGAGAGCGGCAATAAGGCGTATTGGTTCAGGGTAGACGAAAACGGTAATTATGTAGGAGGCATTTCAAAATTCCTGACGGAGAGAAAGGATGAGGTTGATAAGCTGCTGAATCTGAAGCCAGGGGATTTCGTAGGAGTGACTGCGGGAGATAAGAACGCGGCTGTGAAGACGGCGGGTGTATTAAGGAGAATGCTGGGCATGAAATCTGAAGGGCATTTCAGACAGGAATGCTATGAATTCTGCTGGATCGTTGATTTTCCCATGTATGAGATAGGGGAGGAATCCGGAGAGATGGAATTCTGCCACAACCCGTTTTCCATGCCCCAGGGCGGCATGAAAGCTTTGAAAGAGATGGAGCCGCTTGAGATTCTGGCTTACCAGTATGATCTGGTGTGCAACGGCGTAGAGCTGTCCTCGGGGGCAGTCCGCAATCATGACCCGGAGATCATGGTAGAAGCCTTCAAACTCGTGGGATTGGGGGAGGAAGATGTGAAAGCCAAGTTCCCGGCTATGTACAATGCATTCTGTTATGGTGCTCCTCCACATGCAGGAATTGCTCCCGGTGTGGACAGAATGGTCATGCTGCTGGCGGGCGAGGACAGCATCAGGGAGGTTATTCCGTTCCCGATGAACAAGCAGGCACAGGATATTATGATGGGTGCGCCCGCGCAGGTTGATGAAAGACAGCTTCGGGATGTGCATATTGAGATCAAAATGCCGAAAGAGTAAGGTATGTTATTTTTTTCTTGAATTTTATCTCTTGCCGTGGTATGCTTTATACTACTTTACTTTCATGATGGCCAGGCACAGGCTTGAAAGTTTGCCGGATTTGTTATATGATAAGAATATATTTTTCGACGGATTTTGACGATGCGAGTGTTCGTGAGATGGTAATATGTCTGGAAGGAAGTCGAACCTTGGAGGTATTAATAAATGAGTGAAACATATGTGGAATGTCTGGTGGCGAGAAAGCCTTCGATGCCCCTGTCTTTTCTGAAAATACTGTTGATTATGCTTACGGTAGTATTTGTTCTGGTGGGAGTCGTATATTTCCCCGGATTGATCGTGGCGGTGGTCACCGGAGTGGGTGCGTACTTTGCGACCATGAATGCGAATATAGAATATGAGTATCTTTATCTGGACAGGGAGATCAGCGTGGATAAGGTTATGGCGAAGAGCCGCAGGAAGAAAGCCAACACATTCAATGTGGACCAGATGGAAATGCTTGCGCCGCTTAATTCGCACAGGCTGGATTATTACAGGAACCAGAACACGAAGACGCTTGACTACAGTTCCGGCGTAGCCGCGCAGCCGGAGAGAAGATATATGATGATTTATGAAGGGAATGTGAAAGTTATTATTGAGCCGAATGCGGAGATGATCAAGGCCATTCAGAGCATTGCGCCGCGTAAGGTGTTTACAGATTAATAAGCATGCAATCATGTAAAAGCGATACTGTCAGTTATTATAACTGGCAGTATTCTTTACATAAATGTAACTATCATAACTTAATAGTAAACGATAATGTCGTTTACTGAAAATTCTACAACACAGGAGGAGAGAAAATGGGTCAGATTATTGGCGAAGGAATCACGTTTGACGACGTGCTGCTTGTACCGGGGTATTCTCAGGTGATTCCGAATCAGGTAGACTTAACAACATGGCTTACGAAGAAGATCAAGCTGAACATCCCAATGATGAGCGCGGGCATGGATACTGTTACCGAGCACAGAATGGCGATTGCCATGGCCAGACAGGGCGGCATTGGCATTATCCACAAAAACATGTCCATAGAAGCCCAGGCAGAGGAAGTCGATAAAGTAAAACGTTCAGAAAACGGTGTCATAACGGATCCTTTTTCGTTGACTCCGGATCATACATTGGCCGACGCGGATGCGCTGATGGCCAAATTCAGGATTTCCGGCGTTCCGATCACGGAAGGCAGGAAGTTAGTCGGTATCATCACAAATCGTGATTTAAAATTCGAGACAGATTTCACCAAGAAAATTAAAGAATCAATGACATCAGAGGGACTGATCACTGCGAAGGTGGGCATCACTTTAGAGGAGGCAAAAAAGATCCTTGCAAGCGCCAGAAAAGAGAAACTTCCGATCGTGGATGATGATTATAATCTGGCCGGACTGATTACCATCAAGGATATTGAGAAGACGATCAAATATCCGATTTCGGCCAAGGACAGCCAGGGAAGACTGTTGTGCGGTGCCGGTGTGGGAATTACGGCCAATGTGCTTGACAGAGTGGGCGCGCTGGTGGATGCGAAGGTAGACGTGATTGTGCTTGACAGCGCGCATGGCCATTCCGAGAATGTACTGCACTGCCTGAGAATGATTAAAGAGAAATATCCGGATCTTCAGGTGATAGCCGGAAATGTGGCGACCGGAGAGGGCACGAAGGCTCTGATCGAGGCAGGAGCGGATGCGGTTAAAGTGGGCATTGGCCCCGGCTCCATCTGTACGACCCGTGTAGTGGCGGGTATCGGAGTTCCGCAGATCACGGCAATTATGGATGCATACGCGGTTGCGAAGGATTATGATATTCCGATTATTGCTGACGGCGGCATCAAGTATTCAGGCGATATGACCAAGGCGATCGCGGCGGGCGGCAATGTCTGCATGATGGGAAGCATCTTTGCAGGATGTGATGAGAGTCCGGGTATGTTTGAACTTTATCAGGGAAGAAAATACAAGGTTTATCGCGGCATGGGTTCTATTGCGGCGATGGAGAACGGAAGCAAGGACCGTTATTTCCAGTCCGATGCCAAGAAACTGGTGCCGGAAGGCGTGGAAGGCCGTGTGGCCTATAAAGGGACCGTGGAAGACACGGTGTTCCAGCTGATGGGTGGTATCCGTTCCGGTATGGGCTACTGCGGCGCTGCTACCATTGAAGAACTGAAGCGGAACGGAAGGTTTGTGAAGATTTCTGCTGCTTCCCTGAAGGAGAGCCACCCTCATGATATTCATATTACGAAGGAAGCTCCGAACTATAGCGTAGATGAATAGCACGAGAAGAACTTCTAAGGCCTACAGCAGTGGCTGTTTCGTTAAGAAGTTCTATAGTTAACGATATTAGAAATTTCGTTTTCGGCCTTGCAGAAGCTTCCGCATATGATTTCTGCAAGAGCCGGGAACAGAAATTTGTTATGTCGTTAACTGTAAGTCCCGCGACAGAGAATGCCCAAAAGCAGGGCATTCTCCACCTATAAATACATAACAGAAACAAAAGAAAGGCATGGTTGCAAGAATGGAAAAGAAATCTTTGGCACAGGAGCTTGCGGGAAACAGCTATCCTGGCAGGGGAATCGTAATCGGTAAATCTGCGGACGGCAAATATGCCGTGACGGCTTATTTTATTATGGGAAGAAGTGTTAACAGCAGAAACCGCATCTTCGTGGAGGATGGAACCGGAATACGGACGCAGGCATTTGATCCTTCGAAACTGGAAGATCCCAGCCTGATTATTTATGCGCCAGTCAGAGTGCTGGGGAATAAGACGATCGTGACGAATGGCGACCAGACGGATACGATCTATGAACTGATGGACAGACAGCAGACTTTTGAACAGGCGCTGCGCACTAGGGAGTTTGAGCCAGATGGGCCGAACTATACACCTCGTATTTCGGGAATCCTTCATATCGAAAACGGCGGATACAACTATGCGATGTCTATTTTAAAAAGCAACAATGGTGATCCTTCTTCCTGCAATCGATTTACTTTTGCATATGAAAATCCCGTGGCGGGTGAGGGACGTTTCATCCATACTTATATGGGGGATGGAAATCCGCTGCCGAGTTTTGAAGGAGAGCCTACTTTGATCGGTATAGAGGGGGACATTGACAGCTTTACAGAGATGATCTGGGAGAATCTGAACGAGGAGAATAAGGTGTCGCTGTTCGTGAGGTTTATCGAGATTGAGAGCGGAAAGTATGAGACGCG
>CAYXKS010000099.1:0-9948 GCA_964465725.1 uncultured Bacteroides sp.
TAATTATAGGCCGTAACAAAGATCATGGGCAGAACAGCAAATACAACGTAAATAAACATCATTTTCTTGAAAAAGCTCTGATTTTTAAACCATCTTACGATATTCATTCGGCGTTACCCCATAGCGTTTCACGAAGATCTGACTGAAATAGGATACATTTTCATATCCCACCATCAGACTCACATCCTTGACCTTCAGAGACTTATCTTTTAAAAATTCACATGCCTTCTGCAGACGGAAATCCGTCATATACTCCAGTATCGTCTGTCCCGTTCCCGCCTTGAACAGACTTCTCAGATAATTAGGAGACAAATGAATACCCTCAGCCATCTCTTCCACACTACATATATTCATATAATTCTTATCCAGATAATCCCTGACCCACATTGTCACATAATAATTTGGATTCTCTCTCTGTCTGGCAAAATACGCACACAGTTCCCCCACATACTGCTGCAGCGCACTGCGTACCTCTGAAAAGGAACCGGCATCCCAGATCCGCAGCTCCGGCTTCTCCGCCCGCTTCTCCATCTCTCCCATCAATGCTGTATTATCCAGTTCCAGCCGGTTGTAAAGATTCAAATACAGACCGTAAGCTTCTCTCTGGCAATCTTCCCTGCCAAGAAAACACAAACTGTCCATACATTCCGTCAGAGCTCCTGCCGCGCCCTCCTTATTGCCTGCCATGATTTCCTGCTGCAGCTGCTGTCTGTTCTGATTCCATATATCCCGGTCAAATCCTTCACCGTAAGATTCTGCCGCTTCCGTGATACAGAGGACCTCTCCCACTTCTCCATAAAACATCCTGTCTTTGTATCTGCCCAATGCTTCCGCACATTCTTTCATATCCATAAGCGAAATCTTATGATCAAAATAGGCCACACCACCTCTTCCGTCCAGTACTGCCGCGACCCGCCCTGCAGCATCGCTGAAGGAAACATAGCCATGCAGGACCACCAGTATCATACCTTCCATATAAAAAGCATGCCGAACCTCTGTAAGATCCGCAATACGAGACACTGTCTTTTCATCAGATATTCCGTAGACCGCCATAATGCCGAAGGCCTTTTCCTCTGCCGAAAGCGAAAGATATTTCATGGACAATTCCTGCAGATCTTCTCTCCCCTCTTCGCATGCCGCAATAAAAACCTGACTGGAAGCAAACCGCACGGAACTTTCCGCCATCTTCTCCTTCTGCAGCTGTTCTTTGATCCGCTGGATCAGCGCCTCGATCTCCTCCACACGGAAGGGCTTCAATATGTAATCCACCGCCTGCACCTGAAAAGCGGACTTCACATAATCAAAATAATCATACCCTGTCAGGAACACAATTTTGCACCGAAACCCCTCTTCCCTGGCTCTCTTCGTCAGCTCTATCCCATTCATCACCGGAAGCTGTATATCCGTGATCATGATGTCCGGTTCATGCTCTTCCAGGCATTCCAGCGCCGTTCTGCCGTTGCGCGCCGTATACACCTTCGATGCGCCAAGCTTCTTCCAATCCACATAATCCCTCAATGTTTCCAGTTCCAGCTTCTCATCCTCAACCAGTAAAATACTGAACATTTTCTTCTCCCCATGTAATATATACCCTATGTACCCCTATACTGTATATTATACTTTCTACTTCCGTTTTTGGCGAGAAATTCCTTGCAAATTCTACCAAAACAGCTGGTCCACGTCCTGACCGCTCATCATAGTATTCCGCTGCTTTCGCTTTGCTACACCCACACAAAAAGGGGAGAACCCGGAAAGCTTCTCCCCACATTGTAAGCGTTGACTTCTGACCTGTCTGAACGATCCTACTTCTATTTTTCGTACAGGAACCGCTCCGGCAGCGTCACCTTGAAATCCACCGCCAGATCACGGAAATTCTGCGGTGTGATCGTCTGCAGTTTATCTGGTCTCATCGACAGCATCTTCACAAGAATCTCTGCGGATTTCTCTACTGTATGCATCAGGCCGAAGGTCAGATCAAAATCTTCACCTGATGCAAACATGCCATGATGCGCCCAGATCGCCACATCGTATTTCTTCATCAGTTCGCTGGTGGCCACCGCAATGTCTCTGCCGCCCGGCACCATCCAGCCTACGACGCCGATCCCGTCCGGGAATACCACCGGACACTCCGTTGCCATCTCCCACAGCTCCCTTGTAAATACCTCATCCTTTAACGGCAGGACGAAAGTAAGTGCGATCACATTGGTCGTATGCGCATGATAGATCACACGGTGCTTTCCACCTGTAGCCTCCATCTTGACTTCATGGTTCATCAGATGACTGGGAAGTTCGCTGGTCGGTCTTCCACCATTGACGAGTCCCCAGCAGATCCGGTAATTCTCGCCCTTATCGTCAATCTCAACAATCGCGATGGAGTCTTCCGGATCCAGGATCACATTGCGGAAATACTTGCCGCTGCCTGTCACCAGGAAGTATTCTCCTGCCAGCTTCGGTACAGATGTGCCGATCTCCTTCCACTCCCCGTCCGTCCTCAGTTCTTCCTTCACGGACTCAGCCTCTTCCTTCTTCATGCGGTAAGTCAGGTTCCCGCCGTTTCTCTCATGCCAGCCCTGCTCCCAGCCGTCGTTACACATTCTGATAAATCCCTGTACAAATTTCGCCTCTAAGACTTTCATTTTCATTCTCCATTTCTGCACAGCTTCTATAATTCCAGGCTTGCGACCGCTGTGCTGATACAAACCTGTATCTATACGCTATTTCCTGAATAGTCTTATAAATCCGTCACACCAAATGCATCAGTTCAGCCTTCGTCTTCACCGTTACAGACTTGCACCTCATGTCTTTCCAGACACAAACGCTCTGTGAAAAGTACGGTACAAGACCCAGGCTAAACTGTCGCTCCCATATTGTCTAACACCTTCTATGCACGTTTACTCAGTACTTCATCCTCGTACTTCTTCACTTCACCAAACAGCCCAAAATCACCCACAACATCATTCTGCTCACAATAATAATTCCATACATCTCCGAAAGGCATCATCTTCATCGCTTCCTGCGTGGCCATCAATTCCGTGAAGCGGCTCTCATCCTGCAGCTTTCTCAGCTGCTCATGCGGCGTGCACAGCGCCATCATCAGGCACTTCTGGAAGCTTCTCATACCCACTGCCCACGCAGACACGCGGTTGATGCTTGCGTCAAAATAGTCAAGCGCGATATAGACACGGTCAAGTGCATCACAGCGTACGATCTCCTTTGCGATCTCTTTCGTCTCATCATCAAGAAGAAGCACATGATCGGAATCCCATCTCACGCCTCTTGTCACATGCAGGGCGATCTCCGGATAGAAGCAGAGCATTGCAGGAATCTTATCCGATACCAGCTCTGTGGGGTGATAATGTCCGTTATCCATAAGCGGCAGACATCCCTCATTCATGGCCGCCAGAGAAAGTGCAAACTCAGCAGAACCCGCCGTGTAGGATTCCACACCGATACCAAATACCTTGGATTCTACACATGGTTTTACTTTCGCCCTGTCATAAGGCTCGGAAAGGATCTCCTCAATCGATTCTTTATAACGCATTCTGGGACCCATGCGGTCTGCCGGCACATCCTTGAATCCGTCACCCGTCCAGATGTTCATGACACAGGGTATGCCTGTCTCTTCCGCAAAATACTGTGAAATACGGATGCAGGATTTACCATGCTCGATCCAGAACCTGCGCACCTCCGGGTCGGGACTTGAGAGAGTCAGACCATCCTTAACCATCGGATGTGAGAAAAAGGTCGGATTAAAGTCCAATCCCATACCTTTGGCTTTCGCAAACTCTACCCATTTCGCAAAGTGCTTCGGCTCCAGCTTGTCACGGTCTGCATATTCTCCGTCTTCAAAAATTGCATAGGAAGCATGTACATTGATTTTCTTTGTGCCAGGGATCATGGAAATCGCCTTGTCCATATCCGCCATCAATTCTTCCGGCGTCCTCGCCTTGCCCGGATAGTCTCCGGTTGTCTGGATACCGCCCGTCAGCGGGCCGTCATGATCAAACCCGGTCACATCGTCACCTTGCCAGCAATGCATGGATACCGGCACCTTTTTCAATGTCTCGAGCACCGCATCTGTGTCCACTCCGATCGCTGCAAACATTTCCTTTGCGGATGCATATCTTTCTGCTGTTGTCATTTTTTCGTTCTCCTTTTCTTTTATTCCTTTCTTCATATATCCTACTATACAAGCCCAATGCCATTAAGCTGTGCCAATACACAGCGTCTGGCTTAACTTAATGACATTGATACAAACCGGTACAGCATAAATTAGAGATCACTTGCCCGGCTCATACACCTTAATCCCAAACGACTCTGCCACGCACTTCCTGGCCTCAGCCAATCCCCGCAGCTCCCCGGCTCTGATCATCTGCGCCATAATATTCCCGATCGCCGTCGCTTCGCCAGGACCCGCATAAACCGTTTTGCCCGTAGCATCCGCCGTCAGCTGATTCAGATAAGCCGCATTGGACCCGCCGCCGATAATACAGATCCCTTCATAATTCTTCCCGGTGTTCTCCTCAATCTCCCGCACGGTCCTGCCGTAACATTCTGCAAGGCTCCGGTAAATAACACGGGCAAGTTCTCCAGGCTCCCTGGGTATTTCCTGGCCGGTCCTGCTGCAATAATCCTGAATCTCTTTTATCATATTTTCCGGCGCAAGGAAGCAATCGTCATTGACATCTACCAGCGAAGAAAATTCTCGCTGCTCCTCCGCCATCTCACACAGCTGTGCAAAAGAATACTTATCATCCAATTCATGGCGTACCGACTGAATCATCCAGAGTCCCATGATATTCTTAAGATAGCGGAACCGATACTCATATCCGCCCTCATTCGTGAAATTGGCCTTCTGACTCTTCGCCCGGCAGTCTGCTTCCGCCAGCTCTACACCCATCAATGACCACGTGCCTGAACTGATGTACAGTCCGTCTCCCTCATACTTCGGCATTGCCATAACCGCTGAAGCCGTATCATGGCTGCCACAGAGAACTACCTTGCAGTTAAATCCTGCTTCTTTAGCAATATCTTCTTTCAAATCTCCCACTTCACTGCCCGGCATTTGAAGTGGAAGGAAAATATTCTCCGGATACCCCAACAGCCGAATCAACTCCTTGTCCCACTGTTTCGTCTTCGGGCTGACAAGCTGTGTCGATGTACCGTTCGTATACTCGGACATTTTATTCCCCGTCAGAAGAAACTGGAAATAGTCAGGCAACATCAGGAAAGTCTCTGCCTGATCCAAAATCTCCGGCCGTTTCAACTTATCCGCCATCAGCTGATAAATAGTATTAAAAATCTGCTTCTGGATACCTGTCCTTGCGTACAGATCATTTTCATTGATCAGCCTGTAAACTTCTTCATCGCAGCCATTCGTCCTGCTGTCACGATAACCGTACGTGTCTCCGATAACCTGATCCTGCCCGTTGAGCAATACATAATCCACTGCCCATGTATCAACAGACATACTCTCCGGAATCTTCCCGGCTTTCGTACACTCTCTCATCCCACTCACGATTTCCGCAAATAAACGCTCTGTATCCCACAGAAGCTTACCGTCCTTATTTGTCATCCCATTGTCGAAACGGTAGATCTCCTCCAACCGCATCTTTCCATCCTCAAGATGCCCCAGCATATGCCGGCCGCTGGATGCCCCAATATCCACCGCCAAATAATACCTGCTCATGATCAACCCCCATTTCTTTCTGTTATTTCACTTCCTTCAACTGCTCTGCCCAAACCGTCCCAGTCCATTTCGGCTTAACCACTTTACCGCAAAACAAATCCTGGTCCGCAATGGACTTTTTTGTTTTCTAATGACATTATATAGGAAAACAGACCAAAAAATAAGGTCGCCTTTACACAAAAACAGGGACTTTATTTGCAAAACATAGATTTCGGCTTGTTATACATGTATTGCAATATAATTTTGTAGATTTTTTATTGTATTATATAGAAAATAATATATAATAAAATAACCAACACTTAACCGTATACAATAACAAAGAAAGGATGTGTTACTATGGCATCAGCATTAGCTCAGGAAAAAGTCTATACTATTAATGATATTTACAATTTGCCGGAGGGTAGCAGAGCGGAATTAATAGACGGGCAAATCTACTACATGGCGCCACCCAACCGCAGGCATCAGGTAATAGCACGGGAACTTTTTTCTTCTATAAACTCCTATATTAAATCCAAAGCCGGTTCCTGCGAGTCCTTTTTTGCGCCTTTCTCCGTATTTCTGAATAAAGATGACACAAACTATGTAGAGCCGGACATCAGCGTTATCTGTGATCCCAACAAGCTTAATGACAAAGGCTGCACCGGAGCACCGGACTGGATTGTAGAGATTGTATCACCTGGCAGTAGACGTATGGACTATTTTACAAAGCTCTTTAAATACCGCACAGCAGGCGTCCGGGAATACTGGATTGTTGACCCAGAAAAGAACCGTATCCTTGTTTACAATTTTGAATCAGAGGATACCGGAGATTATACCTTTGCTGACTCTGTAAAGGCTGGCATCTACGATGATCTGTTCATCAACTTCTCCGAAATTGCCGATCTGTTGAATATTTAGTCAAAAAGACACTTACATTTTCCATGGAAACCTGGCATAACCAGCGAAAGGAAGACAATAAAACCAAAAAACCTAGCAATCTAACAATTACCTATATATGACAATACAGGGAAAATTATGAGAGAAGAACTGCTACAACACCTGCGACAGATTACAGAAGAAGAGAAAACACTTTTACAGGGACACTCCGATATTCAGAAGGAAATCTACACCTCCAGCCGGGAGTTTGTAGTTGACAACGCAAAGCTTTTAGAGCGCGGCCATCTGATCGAGATCCGTCCCCATACCCGCTTCGCGCATTTCCCCAGACATCGCCATAACTACGCCGAGTTAGTCTATATGTGCTGCGGTTCCACCACACATATCATTAACGACACCGACAAAATCGTCCTGCAGGAGGGCGACCTGTTGTTCCTTAATCAGGCAGCAGCCCACGAGATTCTACCCGCGGGCAGGGACGACATCGCCGTGAATTTCATCATCCTACCAGAGTTCTTCGACCGCACTCTCTCCATGATAGAGCGTGAAAATGTGCTGCGCAGTTTTCTGATCTCCACATTATCAAACCACGATTCGCAGATTACTTATCTGCACTTCCAGGCAAAAGAAATCCTGCCCATACAGAATCTCATCGAAAACATGCTCTGGAATCTGATCGACAAAAAACCCGGCACCAATACCATCAATCAGATTACGATGGGACTGATCTTCATGAATCTGTCCGTCTTCGCCGATTCAATCGCATTAAGCCAGTCCGGAAGCTACGAGCAGGAACTGATCTTCCGGGTCCTGAAATACATCGAGACACACTATAAAAACGGCACACTGGCCGATATCTCCGCCGAACTCAGACTGCCGGCCTATTATATCAGCCGTCTTCTTAAAAAATATACCGGCCAGACCTTCAAGGAACTCCTGCAGCAGCAAAAACTCCAGCAGGCCATCTATCTACTGTCGCAGACGACGCTCTCCGTGGATGATATCATCGACGCAATCGGCTACAACAACAGCAGCTTCTTCTATCGAATTTTTCGGGAAAAATATGGGTGTTCTCCGAAAGAATACAGGCTGCGGGACACATAATCCGCAGGTGTTCAAGCAATCCTCTTCCCAGGCCATTTTCCATGCAAAAATGCATAAGAAACATGAGGCTGCCACACTAAAATCCTTAGTGCAGCAGCCCCATTATCTCTTCTTCGCAGTGTCGTCACTCACACCACGCTCTATTATACTTGTGCCTCATGTCATCTCTGACACAAACATTCTGTGAAAAGAGGGCACAAGTAATTGGTGCTCTTTTCATACTCTTACCACAATTTCTTCGCCGCTTCCTCACCGGATGCAAAAGGACCAGGTATCGTGGACAGACCACGGTGTGAACCCAGGTAGTCCTCGTTGAATATGATCGCCGTGCCGTCAGGATTCTCAAATCTCTGTTCAGGCTCGAATGCGCATCCCAAAATGTCACTGTTGATAATGCCGTCCTGGAAATCGCCCAGAAGATCATATACATTTGTTTCCAAATAGTAGCCATTGTCTTTTTCTACCAGTTCTACACTTACCTTGTTCTCCTGGTCAATCAGATTGGACTGCTCCTTCTTCCACGCCTTTGCTCCATTGAAATAAGCGTTGCCGTTTACCCATACAGGCAGATGCGAGAAATGATAGGATGCCAGTTTGCGCATATCAGCGTGTACACCAAGGTCAAAGTTCTTGATCCACTCGTCGTAAGTCGGATACTCATCGAACACATCCGTACCTACAACCTGATTGTCGGCCATCTTGAAGCCCATATCCTCTTTCTCTTCCGCCTTCTCCACCGGCCAGTTCTGAATAAAGATATTATTATAAATACGGTTGTCACCGTGCAGAATCGTCATAAATCCTGCCACCTCTGTACGGTGTCTGATATGATAAGGCGTATAACGAGGCTGATTAATACCGTTGACGATATTGTCTGTTCCGCCTCCCACTGCAGTGAAGGAGCCCAGAATCAGATTATGTACACATGCAACACCTTCCGTAGCGATACGCAGACCCGCCTTCGACAGCATAACGTTATTATCAATCAGCGTCGGTCCATGGCTTACTTCCACGAAAATATCCTGGCTCATCATCGCTCCTTCTGCCTTCGGAACACCATCCGGAGCATAATTGTCATGCAGAAGGTTCTGGGAAATACGAGTACCCTGTGCCTGCCAGTCACACCAGATTCCCATCGTAGAATGATGAATATGATTACGTCTCATAACCACGTCAATAGCCGCGTGCAGTTTAATACCCGAAATCTCTGCACCGCCAAGCTGCTGCATATTGTTGATATTATGGATATGGTTGTCCTCAATCAGACTGAATACACATCCCATACGTCCAACAATACCGGTCTGCTCACAATGGTGGATATGGCAGCGTCTTACAATATGACTGCCTACTTTCTCTTTCAGCCATCCATGATACTGTCCACGGCACACTGCGTCTCGCTCCATCTGCGTAGGACTCTTCACATGCTTCCAGCTGAAATAATGGTCGTTCTCTTCGTCATAATACTTGCCCAGAGAGATTCCGCAGCATTTACTGTTGCTGATCTCACAATCTTCAATGATCCATCCCTTGGACCAATGCGGGCCTACCATACCATCCTGATAAGCCGCCGGCGGAGCCCATGTCGTCGCCGCTTTATTTACATTGAATCCGGCGAAAGTAATATAGCCCACTCCCGTCCTGGAAGGCATGAAACAGTTACGGCGAACATTGATCTCAACCTTCTCCTCATTCGGGTTCTTGCCCTGGAAATTCGCATAGATCACAGTTTCATTGCCATCCTGCTCTGTATACCATTTATAAACAGACCACTCCTGTTCCCAGGAAGGCTCATAAATTTCGCCCTTGATACATTCCTCCAGCGTCTGTGTCTCATATAGCTGCCGGTCATTCAGATAAACTGCTCCTGTATGTCTGATAACAGGCGCAAAATACCAGTCGCCTCCGATAAAAGTCGTGTATGGATTATAACTGCCAAACACACCGTTATCCACACGGCATACCCATACATTACCCTCATGATGCTTCCAGTCCTTCATCTCTTCCGCACCGGTGATCACAGCGCCTAACGGCTCTTCACTTCTGTAAGTGATACGCGCATCCTCTGTACCTGCATTGACCGGATCCACATACTCACGATAAATACCCGGAGCTACCAGAACCTCATCACCTGGTTTCGCGACCTTTGCAGCATCGTTGATGTGCCGGAATGGTGTTTCTTTGCTACCGTTGCCCTCTTTGGCAGCGGCACAGTTGACATAAATGATCATTGTCATTCCCTCCTCTGATGATTCATTATAATAGTTTTCCGAAAACTTTTA
>CAYXKS010000100.1:0-4954 GCA_964465725.1 uncultured Bacteroides sp.
CATGGATATTTGATAAGGGAGAGACGGAAGCTTTCCTTCATAAAACGCCCTGTTTGCTGGAGAGAAGGACGGAGTTTGAACAGATGAGATTGTTTTGATCCTTCAAGGAAATTTAGGGAGAAGATTACTGGCCATGAGTTATTGCCTTTCCGGATGAAAAATGATATACTGCAAATATAGTAAACGACATAACAAATTTCTGTTTCCGGCTCTTGCAGAAACCATATGCGGAAGCTTCTGCAAGGGCGAAAACGAAATTTCTAATCTTCGTTAACTATAAGAAGAACGGAAAACACAGGTTGCGGACATATAGCAAGGAGAGAACCATGGCAAAGAAGATAGGAATTGGAAACCAGGATTTTGAGACGATTCAAAGAGAAGGCTGTTTCTATATAGATAAAACAAAATTCATACAGGAATGGTGGGAAAGTGGAGACAGCGTAACTTTGATCACACGTCCCAGACGGTTTGGAAAGACTTTGAATATGAGTATGCTGGAGAAATTCTTTTCTGTCAATTATGCGGACAGGGGAGATTTGTTTGATCAGCTTGCCGTCTGGCAGGAAGAAGAGTATCGGAAGCTGCAGGGAACCTATCCTGTAATCTCTCTAAGCTTCGCAAAGGTCAAGGCAACCTCCTATGAAAGCGCCAGAAAAATGCTGTGCCACATTATTACAGGTGTGTATAATCAGTATGATTTTCTGCTAAACAGCGATCGGCTGAATGAAAATGAAAAGACATTTTTCAAGAAGATTTCAGATGACATGGAGGATTACATTGCAGCGGATTCCTTGAATGCCTTATCAGGTTATCTGATGAAATATTATGGTAAAAAGGTTATTATCCTTCTGGATGAATACGATACGCCGATGCAGGAAGCGTATGTGAGCGGATACTGGAAAGAAATCGTTGCTTTTATGAGAAATCTATTCAACTCCACCTTTAAGACGAATTTATGTCTGGAACGTGCCGTTATGACAGGAATCACAAGGGTCAGTAAGGAATCCATTTTTTCGGATTTGAATAATCTTGAAGTAGTGACGGCTACTTCTGAGAAATATGCGGATTGTTTCGGATTTACAGAAGAGGAGGTTTTTACAGCATTAGAGGAATATGGACTGTCTGACCGGAAAAAAGAAGTAAAAGAGTGGTACGATGGATTCACGTTTGGAAATAAGACGGAAATTTATAATCCGTGGTCTATCATTAATTATCTTGATAAAAGGCGGGTGGGAACCTACTGGGCTAATACCAGTTCCAACAGCCTTGTGGGAAAACTGATACGGGAGGGAAGTCGGGAGATCAAGATGACGATGGAAGGACTGCTGAGAGGCGAAACCTTCCATACCACATTTGACGAGCAGATCGTGTTCAGCCAGCTGGAGCAGGGAGATGATGCCGTCTGGAGCCTCCTGCTGGCCAGCGGTTATCTGAAAGTGGTGCATTATGAGTTTAATACGGTGCGCCGGAAGGCGGAATATGCATTGAAGCTGACGAATCTGGAGGTCCAGTGTATGTTTGAGCAGCTGATCGAAGGCTGGTTCGGAGGATGCCGGAGGATTCATAATGCATTTTTGCAGGCTATGATGACGCATGATGTCAAAGGAATGAATGTCTATATGAACAAGATGACGACGGAGATGTTCAGTTATTTCGACTCGGGAAAGAAACCATCCGAAGAAGAGCCGGAGCGTTTCTACCATGGATTTGTGCTCGGCCTGCTGGTAGAACTTGCTGACAGATACGTAGTCACCTCAAACAGAGAAAGTGGGTTTGGGCGTTATGATGTGATGCTGGAGCCTAAGACGGCGGAGTATGACGGTATTATAATAGAATTCAAAGTGCAGGATGAGGATGAGCAGGAATTGTCTGATACAGTGCAGGGAGCGTTGCGGCAGATAAGAGAGAAGGATTACAGGGCCGCCCTCAGGGCACGAGGAATTCCGCAGGAGCGCATCAGAGAGTATGGGTTTGCTTTTTGTGGGAAAAAGGTGCTGATTGGCGGGAACGATGAAGTATAGTTATCAGATAAAAATGTTATGTAAACCCTTGACAACGCATCATAAAACCGCTAGAATTTTACCCAAAACAGGGTAATCCGCTGGTGAGGAAGGACAGCGGAGTCCGAAAAACAGAAGAGGTAGAAATTATGAGACGAAAGAGATTTCTGGCTGTTATGATGGCCGTTCTGCTGGCGTTTCCGCTTAGCCTGGCGGGAACTGGCAGCAGCGTAAGGGCGGAGAACAAGGGTAATGAGCGGTATTACTATGATCAGTTGAATGCTGATGCAAAGGGTATCTATGATGCCATGTATAAGATGTATGAGACGAATATCTTCAAGACCGGAAACCAGGAGTATGATCTTGTGGCGGGCGGCCATATTACCAGTGAGCAGTTGGCGGCCTACGGCGGAAACCAGGAGGCCGTCCTGAAAGTGTTCGGTGCGGCGCGGGATGCTTTTTATGCGGACTATCCCGATATTTTCTATGTGGATTTTTCTAATCTGTCCATAAGTCTGACGGAGAAACAGGCTGGGAATGCCAGTGTGTCTGACAATGATACGACGGTGTATGGAGCGTCGCTTGGAATCGGAAGGACGGACACTTATTTTGCACAGGGTTTTACCAGCCAAAGTGACGTGGAGAGTGCGGTCAAAGAACATGAGAACAGGATCAATGCGATCGTGCAGGAAGCGAGAAAGCAGTCCCAGTCGGTCAAGGATCAGGTTATTTATGTTAACAATGCAATCATAGAGGGCACGGCATACACATCTGCTACAGGCAGCAATGAATATGTACGCACCTCCTATGGCGCACTCGTTAAAGGAGAGAGTCTTTGCGAGGGCTATGCCAGGGCAGTCAAGGTGGTTCTGGATGCTATGGGTATCAGAAGTGTGCTGGTACAGGGGAATTACCGGGCGCCGGATGGCAGCGATAATCTTCATATGTGGAATTATGTGCAGATAGATGGCAAGTGGTATGGTCTGGATGCCACAGCCAATGACGGCATGAAAGACAGTGCAGGCAGCACTATGTATCTTCTGGCGGATAAGAAAGTGATGGGACAGAACCATGTGCCGAATGGCGTTATGTCGGGAGCAGGTTTCCGGTTTACTTATCCACAGCTGGCGGACAGCGGTCCGGATAGTGGGACAGGTTCTCCGGATGACGGTAATACAGATAGTGGAAACACAGGTAGTGGTAATACAGAAAGCGAAGATACGGCCGGCGGAGAATATAAGACGGTTTTCGAGAAGAGCGGGCTTGTAGTAGAATACCGGGACGGAACGGAATTCGAAGAAGAGACAGGCGTTTTTAAAGTCAGCTATAAGGGTATGGGATATCAGGAAGCTGTCGCTCAGGAGCAGGTTTACATTCTTTCACGTTTCTATCAATTTATGCCGGGTACCGGTGAGTATGTAGTTGGGAATTGGGGATATTCGGATCCGAAACCTTTTACCATGCCGCAGCTTAAGGATGCATTGATCATTGCCAATGGGAACAGTAAATATATTGAATTTGCCATTACAAAAAAAGCGCCGGCAGGTCCGTTATACGGAGATGACCTGACAGTGAATGATCTGGAAAAAAACTGGAATTTTCAGGGAACGGAAGAGGATTTTCTGGTATCTACAGGGAAACTGTTCAATCCAAGGGGTAATTTTGTACCTTCTCCGGCTATCAAAAAAATCACACCGGGTAATACGGGTTATATCACTTGTGGTAAGACATATCATGTGAGAGCAGAATTTAATGAGCCGTTGGAAAAGTATGACGGGAAGGAAGTTGGTTATGAGCTTACGGTGAAGGATGGCTGGAGTGCAGTGGAGAACAGTAAGATTGAGAAGTTTACGTGGGACGAAGACCGCACAGTGGAATTTGATTTTACTCCCAGTTCGATGCTGGCGGACAATTATGCCGTTTATACCATACAGGTTACCGGACTGCGCGGCAAGGGAAGCCAGAAAGTGCCGGATGCTTTCTTTTATCAGGCCAAAAAGAGAATTGCTATCTGTACTTACCGCCCACAGGGGATTTACCTGACGTTAGGCGCCAAGCCAGTACTTTTAGAGCCGGAAGATCTGTCTTATAACGGATGGCAGACTAGCGATGGAAAGAAACTTGTCGATGTTGTGGACCGGATAAAGCTTGTGGCTTCGAAACCGCAGCTGGAAGCTGAAAAGCCGACGGATCAGCAGACTGAGCAGATGCTGGACCAGATTAAGGGCAAACTGGATAATGGTGCGACTATAACAGCCAGTGCTACATATGAGCTGCGGCTGCGACACTGCAATCATAATGTGATCCATACGGGAAACAGTGTCCGGCTGCTGGTGGGCTTCCCGGAAAACTTTAATCCGAAGGATGAAGGAGTGACATATAAGGCTTATCATTTCCGGAAAGGTTCAGACGGCAGTCTGATCGCCGAGGAGATCAGCTGTGTTACGACAGATTATGGGCTGATGATCACCTGTAACTCTTTCAGCCCGTTTGCTATTGTTGCAGTGAAGAATCCGGAGGGAGCGTCGCCGGTAACCCAGAAGCTTATTGTTATGAATTCTTCGGGCGGAGAAGTGGAGATCAAAGGTGAGAACGGTGATATGATCTGTGAGCTGAATGAGAAGAAAGAGTCCAGAACGATCTCCATCAGGGCAAAAGACGGCTATTCCATAAGCAGGATTTATCAGTCAGATAAGGGAGAAAGGCAGATAACGGACAAGAAGTCCATGGACCTCACAATCAAGTACGAGGATCTGGCCGGATGCAATAATATTCTGGATGTGGCTTTTGCACAGGACAAACCGACGCAGAATTCAGCAGCGGCTACTCCGTCACCACAGACGAAATCGTCAACGGATGCAAAAACAACAGGAACACAGCAGCAGAATACGGCGCCGGCTCAGAATAACGGATCGTCCGGCAGCGGACAGACGGGTAATTCTGGTGGTAATAGC